>NZ_JAMYQD010000004.1:0-319659 GCF_040320665.1 Mesorhizobium sp. M0626
GCGCTAACGTCGTCTCGCGCTGCAAAAGGAGTCAGCGCTTCACGCGCGGCGACCCCCTCTGGCCTGCCGGCCATCTCCCCCTCAAGGGGAGAGATCTGCAGCTCCAACGCCGTCTTTTTTCAGCCCAATGTTGTCATGTATCCTTGGAATCGAACGTAGAGCAGGGTTTATATCATGCGGTGGGTCTGGAAGTTTCTGTTTGCGCTGGTGAGCAGCGTGGCTTTCGCGGCCTCGCCGGAGGACGACTATGTCGCCGCGCGTGACAAGGCGATGGCTGATATCGCGGCGCTGAACAGCGCGAACGCGGCAATCGAGACCATCGACGCTGAGAACGAGAAGGCGCTGGCCGACCTCCAGCAGCGTCTTGCCGGCATCATCGGTCCGCTGGCGGTCAAGGACTTTCCGCCAACCGGCACAATCAATATCGAAAGCCTCAGCGATTCCGATATCGGCTATGGCATGCTCGATGGGCTGCGAAACACCAAGGACGACGACGGCCCCAGTCTGGTGGCAACGACGCGAGGGCTGCTGGAGCGCTGGCTCCAGTCCAGAACCGCCGAGACCGACGAAAGTTTCAAACTGCCCGCCGGCATCGATGAGGCGCTTAAGCTGGATGCCTTCTATACCCAGGCGATCAACAGCGACGCCGCCTTCGAGGGAACGCTCGACTTTCCATTGAAGAAACCCGAAGGCGCCGACATCGCCTTCGCACGGCTCGGCGGCTGGACGCAGGACGTCGGGCCGATCTATGAGCAGGAAGTCATCGTTACGCTCGTCAAAGGCAACAGCGTGAGAATTATCGCAGCGCCGGCAGCCCCTGCCGTTCCGAAGATCGCCGCCTGCGACGCCGTGTGGGCTGCTGCGGACGCCGCCGCGCAGAAATTCCAGGAGGCCTACCAGGCATCGGACCTGAAGGACGAAAAAGCGTTCGAGTCCTCCAACGCCGCCTGGGACAAGGGCGACAGCGACTACCGGGCCTGCATGGCGCAGCGCCTGCCGGCTGACCCGGCTTTCCCGGCGCTGCTCGCCCAGGCGCAGGCGCTGGCCGATCAAATGGCTGGGAAGTAAGCCTCCCGCAAGGGCCCGCGCGGCAAGATCAGGCGGCTTGTTGCAATCTGAGGCGAATATGACTTCGCCGCTGGGTTGCAGAACGCTGCAACCTGGCGTCCTACTTTCGGACACTCATTCAGATTTCGGCTGGACCCTGGCAGCCAAAAGCTTACCGTTTGTTCTCGGATTCGTCTCGAAGCTCAAACTTAAGCTTTAGCTACTATGGTCGACCGAAGGACTACTGTCCTGGAAAGGTCTTCGGATCGAGTTGGCAGGTGCAATGCTCAATTCCGGCCGGTTGAAACGGGCCGTTTTTTCTTCCGCCAACTTGCCGGCGGCGATTGCCTTTGTCGTGCTTCTCGTCTGCGCCCTGGTTGCCGACCAGAGGAACAGAGAGGTCTCCGATCAGCTGGCGCGCGCCGACGTCCTGGCCAAGGTCAACATCATACGCGCCAAGCTCGAAGGCAACATAGGCGGCAATCTCCAGCTGGTTCAGGGTCTCGTTTCGACAATCGTTACCGAGCCTTATATGGGCCAGCAAAGATTTGCGGCACTCGCCCGTAATCTGTTCGAGCAAAAATCGCAGTTGCGCGATATTGCCGGCGCCCCCGACCTCGTCATCGCGCTGATGTATCCGCTGGAAGGCAATGAAAAAGCCATCGGGCTGGACTACCGCAAGAGCGATACGCAACGCATGGCCGCGCTTCGCGCCCGTGACCAGCGCGCGCTGGTGCTCGCCGGGCCGGTCAAACTGGCGCAAGGCGGACGTGGCTTCATCGGCCGTATCCCGGTCTTCGTGCCGACGGCGGGTGGCGGCGACCGTTTTTGGGGTATCGTCTCGGCCGTGATCGATGTCGATCGGCTCTACGCTGCCAGCGGACTGACCGACCCTGATCTGGATATCGATGTGGCGCTTATCGGCAAGGATGCGCTCGGCGGCGGCGGGGAACTGTTCTTCGGCGGCGATAATGTCGTGTCCGGCAATCCGGTGATGGCAGAGGTGCAATTGCCTTCAGGCTCCTGGCAAATTTCAGCCATACCGAAGGGCGGCTGGCCGACCGCTCCGAAAAATGAGTGGCTGTTGCGTCTGCTCATGGCGCTTGCCGGCGCGCTGGTGGTGCTGCCGATCCTCGTGGCAGGACGTCTTTTCGGTGAGCGGCAGAAAAATGACGCCGAGTTGAGGCGCCTGTCCCGGCGGCTGGAGTTGGCGTTGGAAGCCTCTGCTATAGGCGTGTGGGAGCACGATACCGTCAGCAACGAACTCGTATGGGACGACCGCATCAACGAAATCTATGGCAAACCCGGCGGCGGCAAGACCCGTAGCTATGACGACTGGGCGCTGGCGATCCATCCCCAAGACTTCGAACGGGCTAAAGCAGATTTCGATTCGGCTGTTGCAACACAAGGCCCCTACTCTTCGCAGTATCGGCTCCTGCGGCCGGACGGCACCATTCGCCATGTGCGCACCCGCGCCAGTTTCTTCCGGGACATCGACGGCACGCCAAAAATGATCGGCGCCGAATGGGATGTGACAGGCGACGTGCTGCTCAACGAGAATCTCGTGCGTGAACGTCGCCTTTCAGAATCGAAAAATGCCGAACTGAACCTGGCCAAAGCCCGCATCGAGCATGTCGCGATGCATGATTCGCTGACCGGTCTGCCCAACCGTCGGTATCTGGACGAGATGCTTGCCGAAAACCGCGAAGCCGACGGCCGTGCGGCGTTGCTGCATCTCGACCTTGACCGGTTCAAGCAGATCAACGACACGCTCGGCCATGCAGCGGGCGATGCATTGCTGGTGCATGCTTCGAAAGTCATCAAGGCCAGCGTCGGCAGTGCCGATTTCGTTGCGCGCATCGGCGGCGACGAGTTTGTCGTGCTGAGCCATGGACGCGACGACAAGGAACTCGCCGCGCTGGCCGACCACATTATCGATGCGATGCGCCAGCCGGTCGACTATCTGGGTCACCAGTGCCGGTTCGGCGTCAGCATCGGCATTGCGGCCAATAGCGGCGTCGATGCAAGGCAGTTGCTTGTCAATGCCGATCTGGCGCTGTACCGGGCGAAAGGCCGCGGCCGCAACCGCTACGAGTTTTTCAACGAAGAGCTGCAGAGCGAGATCGTGCGGACCAAGCAGACCGCCGATGAGATTCTGGGCGGGCTCGAGCGGAACGAATTCATCGTCTACTATCAGCCGCAGTTCGACGCCAAGACGCTGGAGATCGTCGGCGTCGAGGCGCTGTCGCGTTGGGATCACCCGCAACGCGGCATGCTGACCCCCGACGCCTACATCAAGGTGGCTGAAGAACTCAATGTCGTGGCGCTTATCGACCGCACCGTCCTGGAGCAGGCGCTCGATAATTTCGAGCGTTGGTCGCGCAGCCACCTCAACATCCCGCGCGTCTCGGTCAACGTTTCCGCACGGCGCCTGGAAGACAGGGACCTGATCAAGGGTTTGCGCAAGCTTCCCATCAAGGAAGGGACCGTGTCGTTCGAACTGGTGGAGTCGATTTTCCTCGACGAAAACGACGAGCTGGTCAGCTGGAACATCGAACACATCAAGGGGCTCGGCATCGACGTCGAGATCGACGATTTCGGCACCGGGCATGCCTCGATCGTCTCGCTGTTGAAGTTGCGGCCCCGTCGCCTCAAGATCGACCGCCAGCTGGTCACCCCCATCACCAGCTCAACCGCACAGCGGCAGCTTGTGTCGTCCATCATCGACATCGGCAAGTCGCTCGGGATCGAAGTGATCGCCGAGGGCGTCGAGACGATGGAGCACGCGCGCATCCTGAAAGAGCTTGGCTGCGACATCCTGCAAGGCTTCCTGTTCGGCTACCCGATGGATGCCAAAGCCTTCAAGGCCTTCGCGCAGTCGCGCAAATGGCTGGCGGCGAGCTGACAAATCCTGGCTTTGCCGGACGCAAATGCGGACGCAGGACCTGCGTCAGGTCCGCAGCCCCGGCGCCTCGTGCCCGGTCCTCTCCACATATTCGGTATAGCCGCCGCCATAGGTGTGGATGCCTTCTGGCGTCAGTTCCATCACGCGGTTGGAGAGTGCGGCCAGGAAATGGCGGTCGTGCGAGACGAACAGCATGGTGCCTTCGTATTGCGACAGCGCCGTGATCAGCATCTCCTTTGTGGCGATGTCCAAATGGTTGGTCGGCTCGTCCAGCACCAGCAGGTTGGGCGGGTCGAACAGCATCAGCGCCATTACCAGGCGCGCCTTTTCGCCGCCCGACAGCACCCGGCATTTCTTCTCGATCTCGTCGCCGGAAAAGCCGAAGCAGCCGGCGAGTGCCCTGAGCGGCGCCTGGCCGGCTTGCGGAAACGCGTCCTCCAGCGTCTGGAACACGGTGCGTTCGCCCTCCAACACCTCCATGGCGTGCTGGGCGAAATAGCCCATTTTCACACTCGGCCCCCGAGCAACTGTGCCGGCATCCGGGTCAGACGCGCCGGCCACCAGCTTCAGCAGTGTCGACTTGCCGGCGCCGTTGACGCCCATGATGCACCAGCGCTCGCGGCGGCGGACCTGGAAGTCCAGCCCCTCATAGATCGAGCGGCTGCCATAGCCCTTGTGGACGTTCTTCAGCGTCACGACATCCTCGCCGCAGCGCGGCGCCGGCTGAAAATCGAAATTCACGATCTGACGGCGCTTGGGCGGCTCGACACGATCGATCTTGTCGAGCTTCTTCACCCGGCTCTGCACCTGGGCGGCGTGTGACGCCCGCGCCTTGAAGCGCTCGATGAAAGCGATCTCCTTGGCCAGCATGGCCTGCTGGCGCTCGAACTGCGCCTGCTGCTGCTTGTCGGCGATCGCCCGCTGCTGCTGGTAGAATTCGTAATTGCCGGAATAGGCGGTGAGCGAACCGGCGTCGATCTCGACCACCTTGTTGACGATGCGGTTCATGAACTCGCGGTCGTGCGAGGTCATCAGCAGCGCGCCCTCATAACCTTTCAGGAACTGCTCCAGCCAGATCAGGCTTTCGAGATCGAGATGGTTGGACGGTTCGTCGAGCAGCATGACATCGGGCCGCATCAACAGGATGCGGGCCAGCGCCACGCGCATCTTCCAGCCGCCGGACAGTTTGCCGACATCGCCGTCCATCATTTCCTGGCTGAAGCCCAGGCCGTCCAGCACTTCGCGGGCGCGGCCATCGAGCGCATAGCCGTCGAGTTCCTCGAAACGGTGCTGCGCCTCGCCATATTTCTCGATGATCTCATCCATCCGGTCGGCCTGCTCGGGATCGGCCATGGCCGCCTCGAGTTCGGCCATTTCGGCCGCCACGTCGCTGACCGGCCCGGCGCCGTTCATCACTTCGGCCACAGCACTGTGGCCGGCCATGTCGCCGACATCCTGGCTGAAATAGCCGATGGTGACGCCGCGATCGACCTGCACCTGGCCCTCGTCGGGCTGCTCCTGGCCGGTAATCATGCGAAACAAAGTCGTCTTGCCGGCGCCGTTCGGACCGACAAGGCCGATCTTCTCGCCCTTCTGTAGCGAGGCCGAGGCCTCGATGAAGACAAGCTGGCGGCCGTTCTGTTTGCTGATGCTTTCAAGACGGATCATGAGGCGGTCCGGGGGAGTTGGTGCAAAGTTGAGGGATTTGCCCGGGGCCATACGCGAATGAGCGCAAGGAGGAAAGAGGCAGAAGCGCCACAGATGGTGGCGAGGACCCCGTCATCGCGCTCGAAAACAAAAATCCAGCGATTGTCGAAAACCGCCCTCGCGGACCGACATTGGCACGGCGGCCTGCATGGCCCCCAAACAGCGACACCAACAGGCAGGAATATGACGATGGCCAAGATGCTCGTGATCTACAAAACCCCGGCTGATCCGGAGGCGTTCGACCGGCACTATTTCGAGGCTCATGTGCCGCTGGCCAAGAAGCTTCCCGGCCTGCGGCGCTACGACATCAGCAGGCGGCCCATCATCAAGCGCTCGGCGGGCGAGATTCCGTATCTGGTCGGGACACTCTATTTCGACAGCCTCGCCGATATGCAGAGCGCATTTGCCACCGAAATCGGCATTGCCTGCGCCGCTGACCGGCGTATACTCGCCCCAGGAGACGATGACTTGACGATGCTGCTGTTCGACGTCGACGAAGTGTGAATCTTAGCCGATCTCGGAGTGGAACGAAGGAGCCGCGCCGAAGCGGACGACGTTACTTCGCGTCGTGGAAGATGATCCCCACTGTATGCCGCCTGCCGGAGCGCAGGCGGCTGACGCCGTGCCTGAGGTTGACGCGGTAATGGCCTTTCGTGCCTTGCACCGGGCGGTTGTGGACAGCAAAGATCACCGCATCGCCCCGGGTCAGCGGCACCACTTCGGCACGGCTTTGCATGCGCGGGCGCTGTTCGGTCAGGACGAATTCGCCGCCGGTGAAATCCTCGCCGGGCTGCGACAACAGGATCGCCACCTGCAGGGGAAAAGCGAGATCGCCATAGAGGTCCTGATGGAGGCAGTTGAAGTCGCCGGGGCCATATTGCAGGAGAAGCGGCGTCGGCCGCGTTTGGCCGCTTTCGTGGCAAAGCTGGAGGAAGGCGGCGTGGTCATCGGGATAGCGCCGTGCCACGCCCATGCGTTCGTTCCAGTCGTTGGCGACGCCGGCGAGCCTGGGATAGAGCGCGGTGCGCAGGCCACCGACCAGATCCGGCAGCGGATAGCGGAAATAGCGGTACTCGCCCTTGCCGAAGCCATGGCGGGCCATCACCACATGGCTGCGGAAATGGTCCTCATGCGGATAGAGACCGGCGATCTCGGTGCACTCCTCGGGTGAAAGCAGCGCCGGCATGACGGTGCTGCCGTGGCTGTTCAGTTCGCCGATCAGAGCACTCCAGTCCTGCGCTGCGATGCGCGCTTCGGCCGAATGGGCTGCGCGTTTGGTGCTTATCGAATGGATGGTCATGGATGCCTCCTTTGCTTGCGGTCAAAGTGGGGCGAACGAGGCGCCTGGGCCACCCGATTCCTGCGATGAACATTGTCATCTGCTGCCGGCAGCGATTAACTGTGTACATGCATCTTTCGATCGAACCGCTAAATGGCGTCAAAGGGCTTCCTCTCGGATCGTCTAAGGCGACTGTCAGATCCTTCTTTTCAGGAGAGCTCAAGGTCTTCCGGCGGAGCCCAACCAGCGTTCCGGCCGACTATTGGCCGGACCTTGGAGTATTCGCCTATTACAAGGCCGATGGCGCACTCGAAGCGCTAGAATTCACCTCGCCTGCGATCTTGGAACTGGGTGGCGCGTCGCTGTTTCCGATTTCCATGGAGGTTGCGCTGAGGTTCTTGAGACAAACCGACCCCAATGTGAAGGTCGAGATCGATAGCGCGATTTCGAATGCTCTCGGCATCAGCATCTGGACAGCCATAGGAAAAGAAGCGGACTCCCAGGTGGAAACACTTTTGCTGTTTGCAGCCGGCTACTACGGCTGATCCTTCCGGGCGATATCCACTGCAGATCGACTGCGTATCGATCGCATCAGACCGGATCGGCACCCTTGCGGCGATACGCCTCCAACTCAGGGTCCAGATCGACCCTCGCCGCGTTTGTGAACAGGCAGGTCGCCACAATGATGCCGGCGAAGGCGACGAGGTTGACCAGCAGTGTGTCGTCGTAGCTAGCCTTGAGTGCCGCCCAGACATCGTCGGGAACGGCGTTGGTATCGGCAGCGACTGCCTTGCCGAATTCGATCAGCAAAGCTTCTTCAGCGCTGGGCTCGATCGCCTCGGGATCAAGACCGCTGTCGATCAGCGCGCGGCGGAAGAAGGTAAGCGGTATCTCGGCGCGGCATCTCTCGGAGATCGCCAGCGACAACAGCCAGACAGCGCGGTCGTCGAGTGCGGGCTTGAGCAGATCGCGCAGGGTGAACCATTCGGCATAGATGCGGTGGGCCGCCGGTGAATGCAGCAGGATGCGCTTCATGTTGGTCATGCGTCCGCGAAGGCCAAGCTCCCTGTCGTGCTCGGCGCGGATGTCTTGCGATGCCGAGGCGTAGTCGATCGGCGGGATCATGGCCATGGGACGGTCCTTGGTTGGTGGCAGCGAGGCATTCTGCGAAGCCCTCACCCAAGCGTCGTATGCAATTGCGGCGCGGCGCGCAGCGTGTTGGACACCGTGCAGATCGCTTCGGCGTCCTCGACGATCCGCTGCTTGGTCGCAGCGTCGAGATCGCCTGAGATGTCGAGCCTGATGTTGAGCCTTTCGACGCGCGACGGCTCGTCCTTGGCCTTCTCGCCGCTGACCTCGGCGCGTACCTCGCCAAGCGCGGCGGCAACCCCGAGGCGGGAGGCGGCGATGCGCGCGCTCAGCACCATGCAGGCGGCGAGCGAGGCGTAGAGCAGGTCGAGCGGATTGAAGCCCGGCGCGCTGACGCCGGTGACGACATCGACTGCACCGCCGGTCGGAGTGGTGATGGAAGGCAAGCCGCCGGGCTGCAGCGTCGCCGTCGCGCCGGTGACGCGGGTTCTGACCTTCAACTCAGCCATCGCAAAAACCTTTCTGCCGGCAGCCCGGCAAAGATCAGGGGCACTGTGGCGCGCACACGAGTGCGATTTGCACACGCGTTGCGGTGCCGAACAACATGCATGTGATTAGACACTACCGGCAAACAGGTGCCTACTGCATTGTCCACGGGGATGCGGATAACCGAGGAGAGGCCCATGATTGCGCTCAATGTAAACGGCGAGGATCGCAGTGTCGACGTGCCGGACGATATGCCATTGCTGTGGGTGCTGCGCGATGTCATCGGCCTGACCGGCACGAAGTTCGGTTGCGGCATCGCCCAGTGCGGCGCCTGCACGGTGCAGCTTGACGGGCAACCGGTGCGATCCTGCGTGTTGCCGGTCGCGTCGGTTGGGTCGCGCCATGTCACCACCGTCGAGGCGATCGATGCGACGCCATCGGGCAAGAAAGTGCAACAGGCATGGCTCGACCTTGAAGTCATCCAGTGCGGCTATTGCCAGTCCGGCCAGATCATGTCGGCCTCGGCGCTGCTGGAGCGCAACCCCGACCCGAGCGACAGCGATATCGACGCCGCCATGTCCGGCAATATCTGCAGGTGCGGCACCTACACGCGAATAAGAGCGGCCATAAAACAGGCCGCGAAGGCCTGAGGGAGATAGCCAGCCATGAGCAAGCCGTCCTCCTCCCCCACCCAAAAATTCACCTCGCGCCGTGCCTTCCTGCAGGGCAGCGGCCTTCTGCTCGGCTTCACCATGCTGGGCGCCGGCACCAGGCCCGGTTTTGCCGCCGCCGAACCCGTCGAGGGCGACGTCACCGCCGCCTTTTCACCCGATGCTTTTATCCGCGTCGACAGCGACGGCAAGATCACTTTCATCCTGCCCAACATCGAAATGGGCCAAGGCACGCACACCGGCGAAGCGACGTTGATTGCCGAGGAACTGGAAGTCGGCCTGGACCAGGTGAAGGTCGTCGACGCGCCGCCCAACGACAAGCTGTACGCCACCGCTGCGCTTGGCGGCCAGGCAACGGGCGGCTCGACCTCGATGCGGGTAACCTGGGAATCGCTGCGCAAGGCAGGCGCCGTTGCCCGCACGATGCTGGTTGCGGCAGCAGCCGCGCAATGGGCGGTTCCGATTTCGGAATGCAGCGCCAAGCTTGGCGTGGTCACGCATCTGCCGACAGGCCGGCAGCTGGCCTATGGCGCGCTCGCCGACGCAGCCGGCAAGCAACCGGTGCCGAGCGACGTCAAGCTCAAGGACCCCAAGGATTTCCAGCTAATCGGCAAGTCGCTGCGCCGGGTCGACACGGCGGGCAAGGTCAATGGCGCAGTGGTCTACGGCATCGATGTGCGCGTGCCCGGCATGAAGGTGGCGACGGTCGCCGCCTGTCCGGTGATCGGCGGCAAGCTCGGCGATGTGGACGAGACGGCGGCACGCGCCGTCCCAGGCGTGCGCGATATCGTCAGGCTGGACAATGCGGTCGCCGTGATCGGCGATCATTTCTGGGCGGCCAAGAAAGGCCTCGAGGCCCTCACCATCACCTGGGACGAAGGCGCCAACGCCAGGCTTTCAAGCGCCGATATGATGAACACGCTGAAGGCTGCGTCCAAAAACAAGACACCGATCATGGCGCGCCAGGAAGGCGACGTCGCCGGCGCGCTGAAAGCCGCCGTCAAGACGGTCGAGGCGAGCTATGAGCTGCCGTTCCTGGCCCATGCGCCGATGGAGCCGGTCAACTGCGTCGTGCATGTGCGCGCCGATGAATGCGAGATCTGGCTCGGCACCCAGGTGCCCACCCAGGCGCAAGGCTGGGCGGCACAGGTCACGGGCTTTCCGCTCGACAAGATCATCGTGCACAATCACCTGATCGGCGGCGGCTTCGGCCGCCGGCTGGTCGCCGAATATGTCGGCCAGGCGGTGGCGATCGCCAAACAGGTGAGCTACCCGGTCAAAGTTATCTGGACGCGTGAAGAAGACATCCAGCACGATCTCTACCGGCCGACCTACTACGACCGGATATCAGCCGGTCTCGGCGCCGACGGCCTGCCAACGGTGTGGATCGACCATGTCGCCGGCGGTTCGGTGTTGGGCAATTACATCCCCGGCGGCTGGCCTCAGGACAAGCTTGACGACGATGCCGTCGAGGGCGCCGCCAAACCGCCCTATGATCTGCCGGTCATCCAGGTCGACTGGGTGCGCGAGGACCCGCCGGTGCCGATCACCTGGTGGCGCGGCGTCGGACCGACGCACAATGTCTTCGTGGTCGAAAGTTTCATGGACGAACTCGCCCATTCGGTGGGCAGGGATCCGGTAGAGTATCGCCGGGCGCTGACAAAGAACCAGCCGCGGGCCGCAGGCGTGCTCAAGCTTGCGGCCGAAAAGTCGGGATGGGGCTCGCCGCTTCCGGCCGGCAGCGGCCGCGGCATTTCCCTGCACGATGCCTTCGGCAGCTTCATGGCCGCGGTGCTGGAGATCTCGGTTTCAGCGGCCGGCGAGATTACGCTGCAGCGCGCGGTGGTGGCCGTCGATTGCGGCATCGCCATCAACCCAAACACGGTCGAAGCCAGATCGAAGGCGGGTTGATCTTCGGCCTGTCGGCGGCGCTCTACAGCGGCATCACTTTCAGCAATGGCCGCGTCGACCAGAGTAATTTTCACGACTACCGCATCCTCCGCAACAATGAGGCGCCGAAGATCGAGGTCTATCACGTCAAGAGCCTGGAATCGCCCGGCGGCATCGGCGAGACGGCAACGGTTTCGGCCGGGCCTGCCCTTGCCAACGCGATCTTTGCCGCGACGGGAAAACGCCTGCGCAGCCTGCCCATCGACCGCAACCAGCTGAAGAGCGACGGCGCCGATAAGACCAGCGTGTCGATGGTGCCGCCGCCCTCAGCACCCTTGCTGGCGGTGCTGGCGAACAGCAGGGAGCGCCCGGAGACCGGCATCGAAACCGAAGCCGAAGCGCTGTGAGGGCCAGGCCATGAGAAGCTTGATCCGCATCCTCCTCGCTGTCGTGGTCGTCATCGCCGCCGGCGTTGCGATCTTCCTGTTCAAACCGGCGTCGCTGCCGGACGTCTCCGTGGCGGCGGCGAAACTGCCGACCGGTCAGGCGCTGATCGATCGCGGCGAATATCTGACGCGCGCCGCCGATTGCGTCGCCTGCCACACAACCGGAGGCGGCCAGCCCTATGCCGGCGGCGTTGCCTTCAAGCTGCCGTTCGGCACCGTCTATTCCCCAAACATCACCGCCGACAAGGAAACCGGCATCGGCGACTGGAGCGACGCGGAGTTCGTGCGTGCCTTGCATCAGGGCATCGACAAGCAAGGCCGCAATCTCTATCCGGCCTTTTCCTATGCCTCCTATGCCAGGATGACCACGGAAGATGCGCTGGCGATCAAGGCCTATCTGTTCAGCCTGCCGCCGGTGCACGCCGAGGCGCCGAAGAACGATCTGAGTTTTCCGTTCAACCAGCGTTATGTCCTGCGGTTCTGGAACCTGTTGTTCGTTCCCGACGGTCCGTTACCACAAGACGAAAAGCAGAGCGCGGAATGGAACCGCGGCGCCTATCTCACCGAAGCGATGGCGCATTGCGGCGAATGCCACACGCCCCGCAACCTGTTCTATGGGCTCGACAACAGCAAGAAATTCGCCGGCGCCGAACTGCAGGGCTGGAAGGCCTACAACATCAGTTCGGACAAGACGACCGGCATCGGCAGCTGGAGCGAGGAGCAGCTGTCCAACTATCTCTCCAAGGGTCATGCGGAAGGGCGTGGTGCGGCCACCGGCAACATGGGCGAAGCCGTCGACTACAGCCTGCGCCATTTGACGCCGGAAGACATCAAGGCGATCGTCACTTACGTAAAAACCGTTCCGCCGCAAGTCAGCAGCGACAAGGCGATCGTCGAAGTCGAGCCGCCGGCAACACTGACGACGTCCATCGCCTACGCTCCGTCTGCCGATTCAGTGGCGCAAGGCGGGCTCGGCCTGAAGCTGTTCCAGGGCGCCTGTGCCAGCTGTCACGGATGGAACGGCGAAGGGCTGCAGACACCTTATGCGGCGCTGCGCGGCAGCCGCACGGTCAATGACCCCGATGGCACAAACCTCATCCAGGTCATCCTGAAGGGCGCGCATATGACGACGCCGCTCGGCAAGCAGGCGATGCCGGCTTTCGCCAATGCCTATTCGAATGTCGAGATCGCGGCGCTCGGCAACTATGTGCTGGCGCATTTCGGCGGCAAGCAATCCGCCATCACACCGGCCGACGTGGCCAAAGCGCGGGCGCAGTGAAGGACGGCGGTGGGGTCACCGGCAGCCGCGCAAAATGTGTTTCTGAATCTTGCCGGAGGCGGTGCGGGGCAACGCGTCGGTGAGCAGGAATTCCTTCGGCACCTTGTAGCGGGCGATGCGAGCCGCACAGTGCGCCGCGAGCGCCGCCGGATCGAGGACGCAGCCAGCCGTCAGCACGACGAAGGCACGCCCCACCTCGCCCCAGCGCTCGTCGGCGATCCCGACGACAGCGACTTCCGAAATGTCGGGATGATCGAGCAGCGCCATCTCGACCTCGGCTGGATAGACGTTCTCGCCGCCCGAAATGAACATGTCCTTGCGGCGGTCGACGAGGGTGACGAAACCATCTTCGTCGCGGCGCGCAATGTCGCCGGTGCGGAACCAGCCATCCGGTGTAAAGGCCTGCGCCGTCTCATCGGGCCGGTTCCAGTAGCCCGGCGTGACATTGGGGCCTGACAGCCATATCTCACCCGGCTCGCCGGCTGCGGCGTCGTGGCCATCTTCGTCCACGATGCGCAGCGACAAAGACGGCGCCGGCAGGCCGGCGGAGCCGGCCTTGCGGGCGATCTGGTGTGCCTCGACCGGCATGCCGAGCACGGTGCCGGCTTCGGTCATGCCGAAGCCGTCGACCATGCGCACGCCCTGCTCCAGCCACCAAAGGATGTCGGCGGCGGGATTGGGCGCGCCACCGGTAAAGATGGCCGTCAGCGTGGTCCAGTTCGCCGGCGCGAACGCGGTGCCGTCGCGCAGCATCCGTGCCATTTGCGGGACGCAGAAATAGTGGGTGACGCCGAGGTCCGGGTCTGCCAGACGGCGGTTGGTGAGACCGGCCTCGAAGCCGGGCGAGATCAGCACGGTGCCGCCCTGCAGCAAGGGCGGACGCAGGCTGGTGATGAGGCCGATGACATGGAACATCGGCGCGTCGCAGAGGAAGATGCTGGAATTGCCGACCCGCCCCAGCACGCCGAAATTGACCGCGGTGGCGAACGCATTGGCCTCGGTCAGGATGACACCCTTGGGCCGGCCCGATGTGCCGGAGGTGTAGAGGACGATCGACGGTACATCGCCCGCCGGCAAAGCGCGTCGTAGCGCGGGCGCTTGCGCTTCGACCGCCGCGGCAAAGGCCCTGACCTCCACAGGTACACAGCCTTTTGGCAGCGCCGTAATCAGCGCCGCGTCGTGCAGCAGCAGCACCGGCTCGCAATCGGCCAGGACCGTCTGCTGCTCGACGACGGAAAGGCGCCAGTTGACCGGCACGAAGATGGCGCCGAGCCGCATGGCGGCCTGCTGCGCGATGAGTAGATCGGCGCTGTTGCGGGCGAGCGTCGCGATGCGTTGTCCCGGCTCGATGCCGTAGTCTTCCAGCACAGCCATGGCGCGCTGGATGGCCTCGTCGAGCGTACGGTAAGTCCAGCGCCGCCCGGATGCGAGATCGACGCAGGCGACGCGCTGCGGCTGCGCGCCCGCGTGCAGCGCCACGGGGTCTGAAGTCGTCCAGGCCGGCATTCGCATCTTCTCCCCGGATTGCGCCCTCACTCTCGGCTCAGTCGGTCGCCGGGATCACCTCGCTTGTCATAGGCGCCGAGCCCGGGCTTGTAGCTCTTTTCGTCGATGAACTGGCGGATGCCTTCCTTGCGGCCGTCATTGTCGTAGGAATTGGCCGCTTCCTGCGCGCGCACCAGATAGTCCTCGGCATTGTCGTAGGTCATCTCGCCGACGCGGCGGATAGCATCCTTGGTCGCCTTCAGCGCCACCGGGTTTTTCTTCAGCAGGATGTTCGCCACCTCGGTAACTCGTGGCTTCAGCTCCGCCAGCGGCAGGCTTTCATTGACCAGCTTCCAGGCCGCCGCCTTCCTGCCGTCGATCAGCTCGCCGGTCAGCGCGTGATACATGGCGTCGCGCATCGACAGGAGATCGACCACCACCTTGGTGGCGCCGCCGCCGGGCAGGATACCCCAGTTGATCTCCGACAGAGCGAATTGCGCCTCGTCGGCGGCGAAAGCGAGGTCGCAGGCAAACAGCGGGCCGTAGCCGCCGCCAAAGCACCAGCCATTGACCATGGCAATGGTCGGCTTGCGATACCAGCGCAGCCGCCGCCACCAGCCATAGGCCTCGCCTTGCGCCTTGCGGACGGCGCCCAGCCCCTTGGCCTCGGTCTCGCGAAAATACTCCTTGAGGTCCATGCCAGCCGACCACGCACTGCCCTCGCCCGACAGCACCAGCACGCCGACATCATCGCGGTATTCCAGCTGGTCGAGCACCTCCATCATGCGCCGGTTGAGCGCCGGGTTCATGCAATTTCGTTTTTCAGGCCGGTTGAAGCGCACCCAGGCGATGCCGTCCTCGATGTCGAAGGCAACGGTCTCTTCGGTCATGGCAACTCTCCTCCCGCTTGCGTTCCTGTGTGGCGGGGAGAAGAGTTGTGCTCTTCCCCTGCATCAATCGCTATGTGACATAGCTTTTAGAATTGCTATGTTGCATAGTCTTTTTTGCTTGACAAGAACCTTGGTCGCAGCGATCGGTTGCAGCATGGACGAGACATCGGACCGCAGCGGCAAGGTGGCTGGGGTGGCGCCTGAAGACAGGCTCGACGCACAGATCGGCTACAATCTGCGGCGAGCTTCGACCCTGGCGCTCAATGATTTCACCGCCGAGATGGCCGATGCCTCACTGCGCCCGGTCACCTACGGCATGCTGGCGCTGATCGACGAACGGCCCGGCATCAGCGCCGCCGAGCTTTGCCGCCGGCTCGGCATGAAAAGCGCCAACATGGCGCCGCTGCTGGCCGAACTCGAGGAGCGCGGGCTGGTCGAGCGCGATGACCATGCGCAGGACAGGCGCGTGCAGGTGCTCGCTCTGACCAAGGCAGCCAAAGCCGCCATGCCGGCATGGCGGCTCAAAGTGCGCAACCACGAGGACCGGTTCCTGCAACGGCTGACGAAAAAAGATCGGGCAACACTGCTGCGGCTGTTACGGCTGATCTGGAGCGAGGACGGCGATTGAAAGGGAGGCCGGGGTGCTTCGGTGCTGATCGTAGCGATGATGGGCGCGGCGACGCCGAACACCACCTGAGGTTTCCGCGAGACACCCCCTCTGCCCTACCGGGCATCTCCCCCTCAAGGGGGGAGATTGGACCTCACCTCTGCCTTCGCCAATCTCCAACGTTGCGACGCCGTAGGCGCAGCTGATCACTCCCCTTGAGGGGGAGATGGCCGGCAGGCCAGAGGGGGGTGCGAAGGAACTCGGCATTGCCCAGGTTTGGCGCAACACTCTGCCAGCAGTCTTCACCGCGCCCGTTTCCTCTCCACCCTGCCCTTTGCTAGGCTCGCCCATCGGCAACAGGATCGCGAGAGCCATGATCGTCCAGACCTGCATCAACGGCGCGCGCGCCGCCGATTTTCACCCCACGCTGCCGCTCGACGCCGAAGCCATGGCGCGCGATGGGGCGGCTTCTATTGCCGCGGGCGCGGCCGAGTTGCATGTCCATGCGCGCGGAGCGGACCGCCGCGAAAGCCTTTCGCCGGCGGCGATGGACCCGACGATCGCAGCACTTCGCCGCGCATGCCCCGGTACGCTGATCGGCGTCTCCACCGGCGCCTGGATCGAGAACGACGACGTCAGCACGCTGGTCGCCATCGCCGCCTGGCGCGAACTGCCGGACTATGCCTCGGTCAATCTCAGCGAGGCGGCAGCACCCATCGTCATGGAAAGCCTGCGTCAGCGCGGCATCGGCATCGAAGCCGGTCTGGCTTCAGTCGCCGACGCCGAGCGTCTCGTCAGCCTCGACCATGGCGGGCGCGTGC
Source organism: Mesorhizobium sp. M0626 (assembly GCF_040320665.1). Taxonomy (NCBI): domain Bacteria; kingdom Pseudomonadati; phylum Pseudomonadota; class Alphaproteobacteria; order Hyphomicrobiales; family Phyllobacteriaceae; genus Mesorhizobium; species Mesorhizobium sp. M0626. Next base: position 16,603 of record NZ_JAMYQD010000004.1, read on the forward strand.
TGCGCGTCCTGATCGAGATTTCCGAGCAGACGCTAGACGAGGCTTTTGCGGTCGCCGACGGCATCGAACAGGTCCTGGAGCGCGCCGGCATTCGCCGTGCCATCCTGCTGCATGGCGAGAACGCGACGGTGTGGCCGTTCGTGCGCCGTGTGGCGGATCGCAACTGGTCGACGCGCGTCGGGCTGGAGGATGGGAAGCATCTGCCGGATGGCACGGTTGCGGCCGGCAATGCCGCGCTGACGGCGGCAGCCGTGGCGATCTTCCAGGCCGGGCGATAGCGCATACAAGCAGCGCGCCAAGGCATCGCCGAGACGATGGCGATCGCAAGGCCCGGGCCGCGAAAGTCGGTGAAAGCTATTCAAATTTTATGTATTAATTAAACCGGCAGTTAATCGTCGCATCAACGATCTCATCGGTGTTAATATTCTCCGGCATCGGGGACATTTTTTAATGAACGTCATTCCGGATAATGATCACGCTGCGCCGCGTCGGATTCAACAATATACATCGATACAGACCCTGCGGGGGCTAGCAGCCCTAATGGTTGTTATCTATCATCTTCCGGCCGCACTAGGCGTGCTCGATTTGCCTATTCCCATTCTAAACAGCGGCGTCGACCTGTTTTTCGTCATCAGCGGTTTTGTCATGGTTCTCTCGACGGAGAACAGACATCGCGACCACCGTGCTTTTTTGATGCAGCGGTTCACGCGCGTCGTTCCGTTCTATTGGGTCATGACCTTCCTCATGGTCGCCGCACTTTGGCTGTTTGCCGGTCGTGGAGTGTCCTTTGAGCAGATTACCAATAGCCTGCTTTTCGTGCCCTATCTCGATACGGCCACAGGCTATGTCCAGCCAGTGCTTGGCGTGGGTTGGACGCTCAATCTGGAAATCCTGTTTTACATTCTGTTCGCGGCGACTATGGGTTTTGGTGCGCTGACGCAAATGGCCACGATTGGCGTTGTCTTTGCAATCGCCGTAGCCGCACGCATTATCTTCAAACCCGCCGCCGACACTGTGCTGTTTTTCTATACCACGCCAATCCTGTTTGAGTTCCTTGCCGGCATGGCTGTCGGCCATCTGGTCGGCAGACTGGTGCGTTTGCCGGCTTTCCTGGGCGCCTCGGCTGTCGGGTTCGCTATTGTGTCCACACTGGTGATGGTACTTGGCTTCAACTTGCCGCGAACCCTTGCTCAAGGTATCCCGGCGCTGATCCTTGTCGCGGGTTGCATCAGCCTGGAGAGCTACTTCCGACTTTTTGCTCCTCGCGTGCTGGCAAGGCTGGGAGATGCTTCCTACTCTCTCTATCTGACCCATCCTATCGTGCTGCTCGCGATCGCTCCTGTCGTTGCAACCGCCAATGTGTCACCATGGCTTGCAAGCATAGCTATTGTCACCGCCTGCATCGCCGTGTCCCTGGCGAGTTATAGTTTTATCGAAAGGCCGCTTTTGGCCATGTCGCGAATGAGCCTCTCCGCTTATCAGGTGAAGGCGTGAGTTGCGGCTACGCCGCAGCTCGGTCGGCCTGCCATTCGGGTGCGTTGCTCACTACGACCTACCGTCGCGTTCAAGCGACCACGGCCGCGGCAAGATCGTCTTCGAACTCCCTCACCTAGTGCTGTCGCGCACATCCTCGACTGCCCCAAAATGTGCAGCGGTTTTGGGACGACATGCATCCTGTCTTGCCTGAACGCACACGGGAACTGACACAGAGGGATGACATAGCTCTTGCTGCTGTTAAAAATTCCCCATAAGGTATTTTTCATATCCGAAAGAAAATCCGATCGTTTCTTTCCCATTATGAAAGCCTTGCCTTTGCGTGAGCATCTCGATCAAACCGATCGACGGCTGGTAAAGCTGTTGTCGCAGGATGCCCAGCCCGGCATCAACCGGCTCGCCGAGACGATGGCGATCTCGGTGCCGACGGTGCGCTCAAGGTTGCGCAATCTGCTCGACCGCAACCTCTTGAAGATCGTCGGGCTGCTCAATCTGACCGAACGCCCCGAGTTGATCTCGGCCATTGTCGGCATCAACGCTCAGGGACGTGGCCGCGCCCGGGAACTGGCGCAGCGCATTGCCGAACTGCCTTTCGTCAACTCGGCCTCGGTGGTTACCGGGCGCTTCGACATCATCGTCGACGTGACCGTCGCCGGCGATGTCGCCGACCTCTACCGCATCACCAGCGAGCTGATTCCGGGCGCCGGCATTCCCGGGGAAGTCGTGCGCAGCGAAACCTTCGTCGTCATGGCTTCATGCAACAAATGGGTCAGCCTTCCCGAAGGCTGCTGGTCGGAAGAAACACCGTCACGCAAGGAGCCGGCATGAGAATAGCTGTTCTCGGCGGCCTCGGCCTGCAGGGACGGGCGGCCATCGCCGATCTCGTCGCCAGCGCCGGTGTCGAGGAAGTCGTCTGCGTCGATACGTCGGCTGACGGCCCTGCCCGGCTTGCCGGGCTGACCGACCTTTCCCGCGTGCGTTTCGTCATGCCCGAGGGCGCGATCGGTCCGGCGCTTGCCACCGTGCTGGCGGATGTCGACGCCGCCATCGATCTGTTGCCGCAGCCATTGATGCGCGAGGCGGTGCAGGCCGCGATCGCAACGCGCACGCCGCTGGTCACTACCAATTACGGCAAGGCGATTGCCGATCTGGCGCCGGAGGCTGAACAGGCCGGCGTTTCGATCATGACCGAATGTGGGCTCGATCCCGGCATCGACCTCGTGCTCTATGCGCGCGCCGCAAAGCAGTTCTCTACGATCTCCTCGATCGATTCCTATTGCGGCGGCATCCCCGAACCGAAGGCGATGGCGAAGCCGCTTTGCTACAAGGTAAGCTGGAATTTCGACATGGTTCTGGTCAGCCAGAACCGCGACAGCGTGATGATCGAGCATGGCAAGCGCGTCGAAGTGCCGGCCGGGCGGCAGCACGACAATGCCTTCATCCACGAGATCGAGGTCGCGGGCCTCGGCCGGCTGGAAGCTTTCCCCAATGGCGACGCTCTGCACTATGTCGAGATGCTGGCAGCCGCCAAGGGATTGCAACGCTCGGGCCGCTATACGCTGCGCTGGCCGGGATGGTCGGCGTTCTGGGCGCCGCTGAAGGAACTCGGCTTCCTCTCCGAAGACAAGGTGCCCGGCACCGGCGCCAGCCCACGCGAATTTCTCGGCCGTCTGCTCGGCCCGCAACTGCAATATGGCGCCGACGAGAAGGACCTTTGCGTGATGCGCAATGTCTTTTCCGGTCTCGAGGGCGGCCGCGCCAAAACGGTGACGTCGGACCTGATCATCGAACGCGACCTGGCATCCGGCCTGTTCGGCATGAGCCTCGGCGTCGGCTATCCCGCCAGCATCGTGGCGCAGACGCTGGCGCGGCGCGAGATCGCCACACCTGGCCTGCTCAACCCGCTGCTGCATGTGCCGGACGAACCCTTCTTTGACGAGCTGGCGAGGCGTGGCATCAAGGTGACCGAAACGGTGGCCTGGGACTGACGATTTTCGAACGGTGGCTGCCGCCGGCAAACGGTGCCTCCGCTCAAAAAACACCCAAAAGGGTGGAATAACAACGATAACAGGAGGAATGCCAAAATGAAGATTGCCAGACTTTTTATCGCCGGACTTGCGCTTGCGGGGCTCGCCACGGCGGCCAGTGCCGGAACGCTCGACGAGATCACCAAGCGCGGCGAACTGCGCGTCGCGGTACAGACGCAAGGACCTCCCTTCTCGCTGGTCGGCGCGGCCGGCGAGCGCACCGGCAGTTCGGTCGAACTCGCCGAACTGATGGCCAAGGAAATGGGTGTCAAGATCACCTTCCTCGACTATGATTGGGACGGGCTGATCCCGGCGCTGCTTTCGGGCAAGGCCGACCTGCTCGTCGCCGACATGACGCCGACGCTGGCGCGCGGCATGAAGGTCGCCTTCACCACACCTTACATGTATACGGGCAGCACCGTCTTCACCAAGGCCGACAGCAAGTTCAAGACAACCGAGGACTGCAAGGCCAAGGGCACCAAGATCGCCGTGCTGTTAGGCGCCACCGGCGAAAAGGAAGCCAAGAACGCCTTCCCGGATGCCGACATCAAGAGCTACAAGGGCGGCGGCCCGCTGCTGCTCGACGCGGTCAACAACGGCCAAGCCGATTGCGGCGTCAACGACGTCTCGGCGGTCAAGGGTCAGTCGACAGCCTATCCCGCCGGCACCTTCACCATCATGCCGGACCTGTTGTCGAAGGAGCCGCTTGCCTTCGCCACCCGCTACGACGAGCCGGACCTGTTGATCTGGATGAACCTGTTCCTCAACCAGGTCAGCATCGACGGCCGCTTGCAGAAGAACCTCGACTACTGGGTCAATTCCGACGCCTGGAAGAAGGATCACTAAGCAGAGGTAAGCAGGGAGTAGTGAGTAGGAAGTAGTGAATGGTGAATGGTGAATGGTGAACGGCCATTCCGGACGCCCTTCACTGCTCACCACTCACTACTCACTACTGCCCATTCACCATTCACAATTCACCGCCATGCTCGAAAATTTCAGCTTCCGCACCATCGTCGAATATCTGCCGCTGTTCGGGCAGGGTCTGATCACGACCGTGTGGCTGTCGGCGCTGTCTTTTGCGGGCGCGCTGGCCGTCGGCATCGTGCTCGCCGCCATGAACCTGCAGCGCGGCCAGCTGTTTCGCGTGCTGGCCAAGGGCTATATCGATGCCGTGCGCGCCACGCCGTTGCTGGCGCAGCTCTACTTCCTCTATTTCGGCCTGCCGCGTCTCGGCTTCGTCCTGCCCGAGCTCGTCGTCGGCATCATCGCTTTGTCGCTGAACAGCGGCGCCTATGTCGCGGAAATCATCCGCGCCGGCATCCTGTCGATCCCGCGCGGCCAGGTCGAGGCCGGGGTTGCCTCGGGAATGACCTATGTCCAGCGCATGCGCCTGGTCATCCTGCCGCAAGCCTTCAAGGTGACGATCCCGCCGCTGCTCGGCCAGGCGATCGTGCTGGTCAAGGATTCCGCGCTTTTGTCGCTGATCTCGGTTTCCGAACTGACGCGCGCCGGCCAGTTGCTGGCGTCCGACCGCTTCATGCCGGCGGAAGGCTTTCTCACCATCGCCGCTTTCTATCTGCTGCTCTATTACTGCCTCAAAGGACTGGCGGGGCTGTCCAGTCGGTGGCTCGGTCTGCAGCCGGCAAGGAGCAGCACATGATCTGGCAACAGCTGCAAAGCCTGGCCGGCAGCTACCCCCTCGCCTTGCGCGGCCTTGGCATGACCGTGATGCTGTCGGCGATCAGCCTGGTGCTGGGCACGCTGCTTGGCTTCGGCCTCGGCATATTGCGCACCGGCGGCAACCGGCTGATCTCGAGCGTGATCGGCGCCTGGGTCGACCTGATCCGCGGCACGCCGTTCCTGGTGCAGATCTTCCTGATCTTCTTCATCCTGCCGGAATTCGGCATCGAGCTCGATGCCTTCACGGCCGGCATCATCGCGCTCACCAACCTCGCCGCGTGCTTCATCTGCGAGATCGTCGCCGCCGGCATCCGCTCGGTGCCGACCGGCCAGGTTGAGGCAGCTCTGGCGTCTGGCCTGTCGCGCTGGCAACGCATGCGCCAGGTGGTGCTGCCGCAGGCGATGCGCATCGTGCTGCCGCCGCTGGTCGGGCAATATGTACTCTTGATCAAGGATTCCTCCGTCGTCTCGGCGATCGGGCTGACCGACCTCACCCGCGTCGGCTGGCTTGTGGTGCAGCGTGTGCCCAACGGCCTGCTGGTCTTCTTCCTGGTCGGCGTCGGCTATTTCGTCGTCTGCTATCCGCTGATCATGCTCGCCCGCCGGCTGGAGCGCCGCATGGGCGCGGGGCATGGCGAGGTGCAGCTGTGACATCGAACCCAAAGGGCTGACCGCCATGACCAATCCAAGCCCGACCAAGACAAACCTGACCAAAACGGGCATGATCGACTTTCGCGGCGTCAACAAATGGTTCGGCTCGCTCAATGTGCTGAAGGACATCACGCTCAGCGTCGAGCCGCGCGAAGTGGTCGTCGTCTGCGGCCCAAGTGGTTCGGGCAAGTCGACGCTGATCCGCTGCATCAACGGCCTGGAAGCGATCAAGGATGGCGACCTCGTCGTCGACGGCCAGCGCCTCGGCGACCCCGCCACCAACATGACGCAGCTGCGCACCGAGATCGGCTTCGTCTTCCAGTCGTTCAACCTCTACCCGCACAAGACGGCGCTGGAAAACGTCACGCTGGCGCCGATCCATGTGCGCAAGATCCCCCGCGCCGAGGCCGAGCAGGCCGGGCGCGACTTGCTGGCCAAGGTCGGCCTCGCCGACAAGGTCAACGCCTACCCGTCACAGCTGTCCGGCGGCCAGCAGCAGCGTGTGGCCATCGCGCGCTGCCTCGGCATGCGCCCCAAGATCATGCTGTTTGACGAACCGACCTCGGCGCTCGATCCCGAGATGATTTCCGAAGTGCTCGACGTCATGGTCGCGGTGGCCGAGGAAGGCATGACCATGATGGTGGTAACGCACGAAATGGGCTTTGCCCGCAAGGTGGCGCAGCGCGTGGTGTTCATGGACGCCGGCGCCATCGTCGAAAGCGGCACGCCGGAAGCGTTTTTCTCCGACCCGAAGACCGACCGCAGCCGGGCTTTTCTAAGCAAGATTCTAAGGCATTAGAGCTTAGCCAAAGCCGGTCGTCCGAAAGGCCGCGGGGCAGGAACTGTCGACGCACAGCGCCAAACAACGAGCCGCCGGTAGAGTGGATCGGCTACGTTTAGGTCTCCGGCTACGCCTCTGGGACCTTCCACGTGCCGTCCAGAACCTTCGCGCGTGGTCGATAGAGCCGTACCATCCAGTTCCAGCCGGGCCACCATCGGCTGTACGGTCAAGCCACCGGCGCCGCGCCGCGCCGCTCGAGCGCGGTCCTGCGGATGATTTCCGCGATTTCCGGGCTGCTGCTGCACAGCATCTGGAAATCCGCCGCGTGCAGCGACAGGAGTGAGACAGAAGTTGCGGCAGTGACGGTCGCCATACGCGGTTCGCCGCTGATCAGCGCCATCTCGCCGAAGAAGGCGCCAGGGCCAAGCTCCACCGGGTTCGGCGTCGCGACGCTGACGCGGCCCTCCACGACGAAGAACATCCGATCGCCGGTCTCGCCGCTGCGGCAGATCACGGCGCCCGCCGGCACCGTGCGGGGTCTTAACGCGCGCACGATCTCGACCAGCGTGGCCGGGCCAAGCTTCTGAAACAACGGAACGCCGGCAATCAATTGCCAATTGCGGACGAAATCCTCGCGACGGACTTCTTGATAAAAGCCGGAGGCAAGAATGCCGGCCCAGAGCCCGAAGATGCCGATGCCACACATCATGACAGCCCCGGCAAGAACGCGGCCGGCGAAGCTTTGCGGAATGTCGTCGCCATAGCCGGTAGTGGACAGCGTGACCACCGCCCACCACATTGTCTCGGGGATGCTGCCGAACTTTTCCGGTTGGACGTCGCGCTCGATGACATAGGCCGCAAGTGCGACACCGAACAGAACCAGGCCGAAGACCGTGGTGACGCCGACCAGGTTGCGCGCTTCGTTGGCCAGAACCCTGCCAAGCAGCGGGAAGAACGTCGAGTCGCGCAGCGGCTTCAGCAGCCAGACAGCACAGTAGAGGCTGCGGTCGGGCGTGCCGTCGAGCAGGAATGCGGCGAGTGGAACCAAAACCGCGAGCACATCGATTGCGATTGCCGGCGTCCTGTCCCGAAGGTCTCCCGCCCAGCGCTTGAGCAGGGTCTCGGCCATCTGCAGAAGATAGGCGGCCCAAATGACAGCGAGCACGGCAGCCAGAGCCAGTCTGCTTCGTCCGGACATGTTCGGCATCGTGAGCGCAGCCACCGCCAGAAGCCCAGGCGCAGCGAGCACCGCATTTAGCGGTGCGTAGATTCTCAGAAAAGGCAGTACCGACATTCTATCCCACCAGCGGCCACTGTGCTCCAGAATAGAGGCCTTCCGGGCAAGCGCAAAGGGTGCTTTGCGATCGCAAGATCAGGTCACGCCAATGGCTTTCGGGCGCCGCTATCGGCGCTCCACGGTCGCACCGCAGGCGACGGATCAGCTCGGGAGCCGCCACATTCGCACGCGACCCGCACCGCGCAATTCCGTTTCCTCGAGTGGGTCGCAAGCAAATTTCGGTCCAAGCAGTTGGCAAGTTGCATCGGAAATACGGATTTCATCGGGCTCCGCGGACGTTTGAATACGTGAGGCGAGATTAACGGTCTCACCCCACAGGTCGTAGGCGAACCGCCTCTTGCCTATGACGCCGGCGACGATCGGTCCTGAGTGAATTCCAATTCTCAGCCTTATCGGTTCTCCTGCGAAGCGTTCCCGCTTGACCGCTTTGCGCAGCTCAATCGCATAGCGCGTGAGGGCCTTTGCATGATCGGATCGCGCCGTGGGCAGGCCGGCGACCACCATCACACAATCGCCAATTGTTTTGATCTTTTCGCAGCCGTATCGCTCAGAGAGCCGATCCGCCGCCTTGAAGAAGTAGTTTAAAATAGCGAGCGTCGTCACCGCTCCGACGCTGCGCGCTCGTTCCGTAAAACCGACGATGTCGGCAAAAAGCACACTCACCTCTGCGTGGTTGTCGGCAATTTTCTTTTGCGCTTTCAATCGCTCCGCGATCGACGCCGGGAGAATGTTGAGGAGCAGGTTTTCGGCGCGCTGGTATTCACGCGCCAATCCCTCCTGGCTCTTTCTCAGTGCCTCGTTCGTCGATTGCAATTTTTCGTTGAGTTGACGCTCCCTCTCTTGCAGGAGCGTCATTTCATAGGCCTTCTGTTGAAGCCGCTGCCTGTTGTCTCGTTCGGCAGTGGCGTCTAGAAAAAGCAGCCACACGAACGCATTGTCAGCAAAAAAATGGAGGTCGGCGACACGCCCGCCGGGCAGTTCAACCATATCCATGCGAAACGGAAGCTCCGGGCAAGGCAGCAAACCTTCCATGAATTCAAGCTGCTCCGCAACAGGCTTGCCGATGCGAAGCGATGACAGCCCGTAATGTTCAACATTACCGCCCTTGGCAGCTATGCAAAGCTCAGCGTCGATTTTCAGATAAGCGACAGCGTGCCCGTCGAAGAAGAAATTGAAAAACCAATTTCTGACTTCTTTTGGCAATTCATGCATGGTCTATTTGGTGACCATCAAGGCAAGTTGACGAAAGGCGTCATCGACCTGCTCGCCCGAAAGCGCACTTGTTAGATAGATTTGCCATCCACGTTGCCTCAACTCGTTGATCTCACCATCCGATATCGCCCACCGATCGGCCAGATCGGACTTGTTGAACAGCAATACGAACGGCATGGCGCCGAATTCGGCCTCGACCCGTTCGCGCAGCGTGAGTGCCACGGCAAGAGTAGCAGCGCGGGTTCCATCGACGACTAGCACGAGCCCGGTTGCACCTCGAACATAGCTGACGCGGAATGAGCCGATATCGTCCTCGCCGGCCAAATCCCACAAAATCAGATCCACGGTTTTGTCCGGGAGCGCGACGCTTTTCTTGTCGATTTTCACTCCGACGGTGGTCAAGTAGGTTTCTGAGAAGATGCTCTGCACAAACCTGCGGACCAGACTCGTCTTTCCGACGGCGAAGCCGCCCAGCATGCAGATCTTTTTTTGCAACATGTTGGGCTCCGCTAGTCCAGGTTTACCGTAATCGAAACCCGGCGATTGGTGGAGCTACCGGTTAGACTGTTTTCAGGTACAGCCGGCTCAAAAGTGCCCGCGCCCCGAACCAGCAGCAGTTCGGGAGCAACGCCGCGCTTGTTGAGAAGCGCACGAACTGTCTCGGCGCGGGCGGCGCTGATCGACGCGTTGGCCGTCTCACGGCCCGTGGTGTCCGAATGCCCGGTCAACATGAACCGCGCCGTTACGCCGGAATTGCGGGCACTCTGGGCGAATTCCTTTATTTGATCCGCCAACCTGTCGAGAACCGGCGTCTGCTCCGGTCCCGGCACAACCTTGCCGGAAGAGAAGAAAATATCGGTCGTCTGGATCGCCTGCCTCAAATGATTAAGTTCTGCGAGGTTCAGCTCACGCAGCTGCGAGACATCCAGAACCACTCCGTCCGCCGAAAGTTGTTCAGCGGCGGCCCGCGCGCGGTTGATCCAGCCGGCAGGAGCCTCACCCACGGCCACAATGCGACCCTGGATGATCGAGAGCTGAACGGTTTTCGGCGGGGACAGCGCCGCCGTCAGCCGCTTCACCACAAACTTCGGATCAAGGCTCTGATAGAATTGCCACTGTGCATGAACGCGGGCAGGATCAACGTCCGTTCCGGACAGCAGGGCTTGCGGGTCGGCGGCAAGCGGGTCTCTCAAGCCGGAAATATAGAAATGTCCGCCCCTCGCCGTTTGTTGGGCGACGATGATTCCCGGTTGGGCCTCAAGTCGCGACACATAATACTGCCAGTGCTCCGCCGCGCGTGCTTCGGGGCTCACGTCACGAACCTTGGAGATGTCGAATTCGGGTCCGCCTGCCGAAAGCTGCCGGGCCGCCGCGCGCGCGCGATCGATCCAGGTGTCGGGAGCCTCACCCTCGGCAACGATGCGATCATCGACGATCGAAAGTCGTACTGTTTCCGGCGGATACAGTGACGCCGTCAGCCGCTTCAGCACGAACTCCGGCTCAAGGCTCTGATAGAACTGCCACTGCGCATGAACCCGGGCGGGATCGACCTCTGTTCCCGACAACAGCGACTGCGGATCGGCGCCAAGCGGGTCTCGCAGGCCGGCAATATAGAATTGGCCGTCGCTTATCTTTTGGTCTGCAACGATGATGCCCGGCTGGGTCTCCAGTCGCGACACATAGGCGTGCCAGCGCTCCGCCTCGCGCACTTGGGGACTTACGTCACGAACCCCCGAGATATCGAAGACCGGCCCGCCTGCCGAAAGCTGCTGGGCCGCCGCGCGCGCCCGGCTGATCCAGGTGTCGGGAGCCTCACCCTCGGCGACGATGCGGCCATCGACAATCGAAAGTCGCACTGAATCCGGCGGAGCCAGCGACGCCGTCAGCCGCTTCAGCACGAACTCCGGCTCAAGGCTCTGATAAAATTGCCATTGCGAATGAACCCCGGCCGGATCGACTCCCGTGCCTGACAACAGCGACTGCGGGTCGACGGCAAGCGGGTCCCTCAGGCCGGCAATATAGAACTGGCCATCGCGTACCTGCTGTTCGGCAACGATGATGCCCGGCTGGGCCTCCACTCGCGACACGTAAGCCTGCCAGCGCGACACGTAAGCCTGCCAGCGCTGCGCTGATTGCCAGGAAAGAAAGTACCAACCGCCTGCCAGACTCAAAAGCAGCAGGGCAACGGCCGCCACCAGCCACGGAAATCCGTCGTTTGATTCCTCCTGCTTCAGCTCGACGCAGGTCTGCAACTGCGCCTCTACGCTGGCCAGCTGCGAACCGTCGCCGTCAAACTGCTCTAAGGCCTGTGAGCTTTCCTCATGGATGCGAAGCAACACATCGCGAACGATTTCATGCAATTCCTCCGGCGGATTTCCCCGGATCACCGAAACCAGGGTCGCAAACGGTCCAACTTCCGACCAGAGACGAAGCTCGCCGAAACGGATTGTGTCCAGGCCGCTCTGCTCTTTCTCGTTAAATGAGTCTTTTACAAAATCCTGAATCGCACTGAGCATCGAAGAAATGAGCTGAGGATCTTCGCTCGTTGCATTGTCGGCCGTTACATGCGCTATCAAAAGGCCGGAATTCCGATGAATGAGAAAGGCATGTTCCACACGGTAGACAAGGGAATGCTTCAGAACAACTGCCGAGAAGCTTGCCCCTGTTCTCCAGGCTTCAAGTCTCCACTTGAGCCCGTGCCAGGTGAATATGTGCCTTAGAGTTTCATTCAGCGACTGAAAGGTCTGGTCGATCTTTTCCCCGATCGACTTGCGAATTGCCGGCAGAAACACCGGGTACAATATGTCCGTCAGCGTGCGCGGGCTCTTCTGGATCGACCGTTGCACAGCCCGTTCGACAGCTGGCGCAAGCGCCTCGCCGAGTTGCGCGTAAGGCGCTCGTCCGGCAGCACTGGGAAGAACGTCGCCCACGGCCGCCGCAAGCTGCTCGGGTTCGTCGAGCAGATGCGTAACGCGTGAAAGCTCCGAGATTTCGCGGCTGACCAGCAACTGCCGCAGCGTTTCCATGCGCGGATCGGCGGTGGGAACCGCCTCGAACTGCGCACGGTAGTCCGGATCAACGTTCCGGGCAATTTCGATCAAAAGACGAGCCAGAGCCTCGCGATCAATCTCTGTATCGTTCGAGGCTGTTCTTTGCGGAAGGTTGAATGGGTCGACGGTGGACGTCAAGGTCCCATCAACTCACTTTCCAGCTGCGGTCCGAGTTGCTCTTGCTCCCGACGGGATCCTGATTGAGACATTTTGCAACCTCGACAAACAGGCCAGCCAAAAGATTTCGGTCGGTCTTGACGTTGCTGAGGTCGGCAAACATCTTCTCGATCAGCATCTGAACGCCTTCATTCTTCTGCTTGATTTCCTCACGCAGCAAATGATCGTTTCGATTTATCCGGTCCGAAACGTCGCGCTCGAGCGCGCTCAACTGATCCGACAACGTGCGCACCTGCTTTTCAAGAGCCTGGTTTTGCTCGCGAAGATTCCGGTCGATCTCCTTGTCGGCATCGGCTCGTGAATCTTTTTCGCTCCGCAATTGCCCTGCAAGCGAATCGATCTGCTTCTTTGCATTCGACTCGTACATTTCGAGATTGCGCTTGGCCTCGGACTCGACATCCTTGAAGCGCTGCAACACCCGTTCTTCAAGCTTGGAAAAACGGCGGTCATAGTCCTGCATCTGGTTGCCGAAGAGCAGGTCACGGATCTTGTCGACACCGACGGCGTCGCCGGCGGTTCCGTTTTCGCGGGCCTGAACTCCCATGAAGTTCAGCCCGTTTCCTTCTGTGTTACCTATCAGATTTACGTCCGCCTTCTTTTCTGAAGAAGCGGAATTCGAAGATTCCTTAGCCATCCATATACCCCCATTGAACACATGCCGTCAGGTAAGCATGTCAGCAATCGGGCCGCAAGCCGGATTCGTCTTGACTTATGCCTATTCATGGGGCAGCCGAGCGCGATGGCTAACGGCCCGGCAATGGCAATCAGGGGCGATGCCCTCTTGAAGGCGCGGAGCGTGCGGACGGTTCCGGGTATCCAAAAAGCGGCCTTCAGTCGAACGTCGCCAGCGGCTCGGCGTTGATCTCGACCCACTCACAGCGACGGCTTTCGTGGTAAAAAGACTGGAAGGGCGGCGGGAACGACGGATCGGCGAAGGCGCCGACGGGAATGGCGATCACACCGGGCTGCGTGTCGATGCGATAGTGGACGGCGGCGCCGCACTCCGGGCAGAAATTGTAGATGACGCGGCCGCCCTCGTCGCCGGTGCGCGTGAACTGCTTCGCCCGCCCCTCGATCGATACATCAGCTTGCGCAAACCGGACATTGTAGCTGAAGGCGCTGCCGGTGCGGCGCTTGCAGTCGAGGCAATGACAGACCGAGATGCGCACCGGCTCGCCCGAACAGACGGCTGAAAGCTGGCCGCAGAGACATTGCGCGCGGCGCGTGACCATTGTTTCTTCCTCCCTTCACATCACTGCGTATCGGCGCTGGCCCTCAGTTCCGTCCGCTTCTGTTCCGAAACCATGGCTAGATCCAGCACCTTCTGCAGTTCGGCGGCATGGTGGAATGAAGGCTCGGCCTGCACGCCGCTGCGAACCGCATCGACGAAGCGCTGGTAATTGGTCGGCACCGTGCCGGCGTCGAGCACCTGCCATTTGGCGTTCTCGATATCCTCGCCGACACACGCCTTCAGTTCCGAACCCTCGAGATTGTGCACGACTTCGATGCCGCCCTTGTCGCCATAGATGCGCAGGCGCAATTCGTTGATGTGGCCGGTCGCCCAGCGGCTGGCGTGAACGACGCCAAAGGCGCCGTTGGAGAAATCCAGCGTCATGGCGAAGCTGTCATTGGCGTCGAGGTCGTATTCGCCGATGCGGTTGCCTGGCGCCTTGTCGAAGGTGCGCAGCCGGCAAAACACGTGGTCGATGTCGAGTGCGGCGCCATAGCTGGCGAAATCGAGGATGTGGATGCCGACATCGCCGAGCACGCCGTTGGAGCCGTGGTCACGCGACAGCCGCCACAGCCATTTCGGGTCGGTGCGCCAGTCGCCCCAGAATTTCGACACCAGCCAGCTCTGCAAATAGGAGGACTCGACGTGGCGGACGGTGCCGATCTCGCCGGCCAGCACCATCTGTCGCGCTTTCTGCAAGGCAGCGACATTGCGATAGGTGAGGTTGACCATGTTGACGATGCCGGCTGCCTCAGCCGCGTTGGCCATCTCGCTTGCCTTGCCGAAGTCTTCGGCCAGCGGCTTTTCGCACAGCACCGGCTTGCCGGCCGCGATCAACGCCATGGTGGTCGGGTGGTGAATGCGGTCCGGCGTGACGTTGGCGACCGCATCGAACTCGCCCCACGCCAGCGCGTCTTCCAGCGATGTGAATCGCTTCGATATCTTGAACCCGTCGGCGAATTCGCCCACGCGCTTTTCATCGACGTCGACAGCACCGACGATCTCGACGCCGTCGACGCCGCCGAAACGGCGGGCATGCTCCTGCGCCATCCAGCCGGTACCCAGTATCAAAAGCCGCATTCTCTGCACTCCGAGCGAATTGGTTCGATTCAATCATATGGCGCAGATACGGTCTAGGAAACCCATGCGGAAAGCCGCTACGCCTTTTTTCCTGGACTTTGCTTTAGCGGTAGCCGGCCTCGCCCGAAACGTGCAGCTTGCCGCCGCGCTCGACGATCGGCTCCAGCGCCTTTTCGACCGGCACGTTCGGCGCCTCAAGGATCGCCGACTTGGTGCCCTGCGGATTGTGCGCCCACTTAACCGCATTGCGCAGCACCTTGTGCACATTGGCGTCGTGATAGGTCGGATAGGTCTCGTGGCCCGGGCGGAAGTAGAAGACATTGCCGGCGCCGCGGCGATAGGTCAGTCCAGAACGGAACACCTCGCCGCCCTGGAACCAGGAGATGAAGACGGTCTCCAGCGGTTCGGGCACGGCGAACTGCTCGCCATACATTTCTTCATTCTCGAGCTCGAAATATTCGCCGACGCCTTCGGCGATCGGATGGCTGGGACTGGTCGCCCAGAGCCGCTCGCGCTCACCCGCCTCGCGCCATTTCAGCGTGCAGGGCGTGCCCATCAGCCGCTTGAAGATTTTCGAGAAATGGCCGGAATGGAGAACGATCAGCCCCATGCCTTCAAAGACCCGGCGGGCGACGCGCTCGACGATCTCGTCGGCGACGGCGCCATGGTCCTTGTGGCCCCACCAGACCAGCACGTCGGTCTCGGCCAAGCGCGCCTCGGGCAGGCCATGCTCGGGCTGTTCGAGCGTGGCGGTCGAGGCGGAGATCGCCTCGTCGGCATTCAGCGCCTTGGCGATGGTCGTGTGCATGCCCTCGGGATAGAGGGCTGCGACCACCTCATTGGTCCGCTCATGGATGTTCTCGCCCCAAACGACAGCGCGTATTGTCATGATGTCCTCGTGGTGAAGCCGACCCGCAGGGGTCAGTCATAATCTGCCTGGGGGTCAAAAGGGAATAGGCAGTGGGGAATAGGCAATAGGGGCAGAAAAACAAGGAACAGGCGATGGACGCTCCTGGGCCCTACTGCCTACTGCCTACTGCCTACTGCCTACTGCCTACTGCCTACTGCCTACTGCCTACTGCCTTACGCTCCCCGGCCTTCCTGAGCGACCCGCGTCAGCGGCTTGGTCAGGCGCGGCACGACGACGAGGCGCTTGATCTTGCCTTTCTTGTAGGCGGCAAGGAAGCGGGCGTAGTCCTTGAAGACGACGCAGCCATTGGACTCCGCACGGCCGCCGCGCAGCATGTAGGTGTGGGCGAGCAGGCCGTCGCGACCGTACTTGTTGCCGCCGCTGACGGGAGTGAGACGGAGCGCCTCGACGCCATGGAAGCGGGATTCTCGAAGACGCAGATCATAGGTGTTGGGCGGCGTCGGGCCGACATTCTTCTTGTGCACGAAGCGCGGCTGGTCGACCATCGAACCCAGCCCCGAATGGGCCTCCAGCCGCGAGCCGTCCGGCATATAGACGGTCTTGGCCGAGATATCGTACACGGCGACGCCGCCGCCCATTCCGGGCGTGGCGAACAGATCCTTGAAGGCGCGACCGACACCGCCCGCCGGGACGTCCGGCTTGGCATAGGCCAGCATCTCGCCGGCCTCTGTCTTCGACCGTTTGCCAGGCTTGATCCGGCTTGATTGGATGCTCTGGCTTTCTGGCACGCCAGGCAGTGCGGCAACCTCCGAAGTACTGCGTGGCGAGCGCGGCGACGAATTGCCCGGCGACTGGGGTGCGGGGCTCTCGGCCGTCCTGTCGGTCTGTGGCTTGGCTGCCCTGGGTTTGCTGGCTTGCCGAGCCTCGGCAGGCTGAGCGGTTTCGGCGCGTGGACGCCAACCCGGCAACGCAATGTTGTCGGGCAGATCGTCCTGCGGCGGCAGCGAAGCGACCTGAACCTCGGCCTGCCCAGGATCCTGCGCACCGGCGATTGCTGCAACGGCCGCCGGCGGGGCCAGCATGTCAGCGTCTTCCGGCAAGCTGTTGGCCAGCGCCAGCGCCAGGCGCGACGAGCGTTCGATCTCAGCCACTTCCGGCCCAAAGCGTTCCGAGGCCGGGCCATGCTGATCGGGCAGCCGGACTTCGGCGAAACGGGCAGCGACCGGAAGGCTGGCAAGCATGAAGGGCGCATTCGAGGCCTTGGCGAAGGCGGCAGCCAGCTTTTGCGGCGACAGCTCTGCCTTGGCCACCACGCCGTCGAAGCGCATGCCGCGCGAAGTGGCGAGAGCGACGCTGGTGTTTGGCGCAATGTTTGAGGCGACACTGCTCGGGGCCACAGCGTGCGTGGCCGGCTTCAGCCGCGCCATCTTGCCGTCATGCGCGAAGTTCGCGGCGGCATGCGCGCAGCCGGCGTCGCATTGGCTGAGCAGCGAGGCCTGTGATTTTTGCGCCGAAAGCCGCGGCGCCCACGAATTGGCGAGGCTGCGGCGCGAATCGGCAAGTGCTGCGTTCGGCAGAAGCAGACTGTGCGGAAGGCTGTTGGAGGCTGCGGTGAGCGAGGTACCGAGCGAATAGAGGCCGGCCATGGTTGCCACCGACCACAGCGCCAAGGCCGCGCCGACAACCGGCACCACCACCCAGCGCTGGCCGGATCTCTTCGAAGTCAAACCCCGTTCAGGAGTGTCGCCCCGGTCTTTCAAACGCAAAAACGCCATACAACCACTCTCAATCGGCATGCAGGCTTGCGACCCTCGCATCCGTGACATCCACAGTTCGCTGGTGCCCCCTGCACCTTTCGCGTCTGTTGCCGATTGAATCAAAAGATGGACAAAGTTGGTTAACCAATCCCTCCATCAGCCACCGATTATGCGGCGCCTGATACGAAAAAAGAGCACTCCATGGTCTGCGCCACGGTAGAATGCTCTCCCTCACCCCCGCCTTGCTGCCCGTTTTTGCGATCCAAGTCAAGGAAACGCTGCGTCAGCTTGCTGCAAGCCTGTGCTGATTGCCCGCTGATCGGCCTTCTCAATCAGTTGACCTTCCGGTGGCTGGAAGGTCTATCTGCTCAGAGACGGAGACCTCCGGCGACGGAAATTTACCGATGAGAACCGGCATCACGACCGAAGAATCCGACTGCAGGTCGAACCCCTGCTGCGGCTGGCTGAGCACGGATGGATGGGGCAAGGACATGGCGCCGTGAGATGGACTGTGCAAGCGGCGCTGCTGTGGCTGGTCTGTGCCCTTACGATGGGCGCCTCCGTCGGCAGCGGGCCGATCGTCGCGGCCCGCCAGGCGTCGATGAAGGAGATGGCGGCGGCTGCGAAAACCATTGCCGGCATGTTCGACCGCAGGCAACCCTATGACGCCGCAGCCTTCAAGGCGGCAGCGGACACGCTGCGCGCTCGCACCGGCCCTGCCCTGATTGCCGAATTTCCGAGCGGCTCGCTTGGACCGCCTTCGCAGGCCAGGCTGGAGATCGATCAGTCACGGGCGGAATTCGAGGCCCTGGCAAATCATATCGGAACGCTGGCCGACGCTCTGGCCGCCAAGGCCGAAAGCGCGCCGGCCGTCATCACCGATGACATGCGCATGGGCACCGGCCTGGCGATGGGCGGCGGCAGCCTGCTCGGCAAGCGCTCGATTCCAGAGGAAGCCGATCCGACCAAACTGCCGGCGGAGCATATCCTGCATCTCATCCTGCAGGATTGCTCGACCTGTCATTCGAAATTCCGGCAAAAGGTACAGTGAAGCGACATTATCCGGCGGAGCATTTCCTTGCTGGCCTGCGCCACAGCCACTTTGCATACAAGTAAATTCGTTTGTGCTAATATATCGAGGATCGTGCATATCCATGCATGACGAGCATCGGGAGGATGCAATGAAAACCATGAATCGCAGGTCTGCAATTGCCCTCGGTCTGACGACCGCCGCGGTAGCGCCTTTGTTCACCTTGGCGGCATCGGCAAAAATCAAGAAATACGGCCCGAAAGAGGGCAAGGAGATTGCGCCCGGTGTCAGGGTGGTGGAGGTCGGCACCGGCAATGCAGACATTCCCGCCTACAAGAGCATCGCAATTATCGACGTTGTGTTTCAGCCCGGAGCACATGCTCCTCAAACCGTGATGGACAACGACATGGTGTGCACCATTACCTCAGGTGCATTCACGATCAAGAAAGCGGACAAGGAATTCAAGCTCAAGACGGGTGATATGTACACCTGCTCCAAGGGCAAGACCGATGAAGCGACGAATACAAGCAAGGAGGTCGGCGTGCATCGCATCGCCGTATTGATACCCGCATAGCAGATGGAATTCCGGCCGGACCACGCCGTCGCGAGTCCGGCCGGCCAGACGAGGCGATCTCGTTCCGTCGTCAGCGCGGCCATCTCACGCCAGCCACTCCCTGATCGCCGGGCGGGCGGGAACGGCGCGCATGTGGTCTTCGCGCTATGGCTTTGTTTGGGCATGATCTTTTGGGGAAGCTGGCTTGGTTTCAAAATCAACGGCTAGGTCGAATGGCTGATCAATCAGCGCATCCACGTGGCCAATACGGAGATCGAAACCGCACGAGTTTTGCCGGCCACCAGGCGGTGTTCGAGGCGATCGAGCGCCGCGACCCGGAAGCGGCCGGCCAAGCGATGCGGGCGCATCTGGAAAACGCCCGGCGCAAGTTCAATTCAGGTTCGGGCAGATTGGACTAGCCGGCAGTCGCGGCAGCGCTCTGGCGCAAAGCAAAAAGCCCGCCGTTCAAAGCCGGCGGGCTCCCTTTCAATCATACAGCGCGATCCGGTCGCCGACAACCAGGACGACCGAATTTCGGCCTTCAGCGGCTGGTTGCGCTCAGGGGGCGGGCTTCGACGGGTTCGAAGCGACCAGCGATCCCAGTTTGCCGGCTTTGGCCAGACTCGGCCTTTCGTAGATTTTTTTCACAGAATCCCTCCTTAATAGCATCAATTTCGTCTGCCGGGCCCGTTTTGTCAAATCTGGCAGCAGTCCGTCACAGGTCCCGGCGGCAATTCGTGCCCTTACGCCGGCTCGCGCTTGAGCGCCTGCGCCATGCAGTGAATGCCGCCCCCGGTCTTGGAAATCTCGCTCATGTCGACGGCAGCAACCTCGAAGCCGCGCGCTTTGAGTTGGCCGATCAGCGACTGGCTCGACGTCGGCGCGATCACCCTGTCCTTGCCGAGCGACATGAAGTTGCAGCCGAGCGCCATCGTGTCCTGGAAGGGCACGTCGATGATCTCGTGGCCCTTGCCCTTCAGCCAGTCGACGATGCCGGGCTCGGTGCAGGCGAGGCACACCGCGGTGAGCTTCTCGGCGATCGGCACCACCATCAGGTCGATATGGACGTAATATTCGTCGATGAAGGCGAGGCGCGTTTCCCAGCCTTCCTTTTCGAACCAGTCCTGCACCTGGCGGGCGCCCTCTTCCTGCGTGCGGGCGCCGCCGCAGCCGATCAGCACCACGCCCTCCTCGATGACGTTGAAGTCGCCGCCTTCGAAGGTGCCAGCCGTGACCATGTCGTAGATGGGGATGCCGAGCTTTTCATAGGTGCGGATGGCGGCATAGTTCTCGCCGCGCCGCCACCAATTGGCCATGGCGGTGATGAAGGCGCCGTAGGGCGTCATGACGCTGGAGTCTCTGGAATAGACCTGCATCGGCAGTTCCGGCGTCGGCTCGTGCCAGTGGATGTTGACGCCGAAATGCTCGTAGGCGGCGACGAGGTCCTTGTGCTGCGCCTGCGCGATCTGGACGTTGCAGGGCGCTTCGCGCAAATGCTTGCGCGACAGCGAGCTGGTCGAGAGGTGGCGCAGGAAGTTTGGCGAGCCGAGCAACACGTCTGTCAGCACGTCGGTCTCGTTGGCAAAGCCCCATGACGTCAGCGGCTTGGTGCCGCCGGCGGGATTGCGGCGCTGCAGCGAGAACGGTTCGGCGACGATGCGGTCATGGACGGTCATAAGGTTCTCCTCGATTTGACTATGCAGCTTGATTGGATTGGCTGCTCGGAATCCACCAATCGCGTCCGCGCGCGGTGGTGACATATTCCGGCCAGCGGAAATTGGTCGGCGGGTCATAGTCGCAAAGCGGCGCGATCCAGTTCGAGCCGCCGACGCCGCCGCCAGTGCGGGTGACGAATTCGTCCATGGCCGCATCGCGCGCGGACTTGTCCTCGAGCAGGCGGAGGGCTGCAAGCGCAACCGTCTTGGCGGCGCAAATGACCATCGGGTCGATGGTGGCCGAGATACCGCCCAGCGCGTTCATCGCCCAGGATGGATAGGCATGGCCATTCGCCGAGCGCAGCGCCGGGCGGGCGACATAGAAGCGTGCGGTCGGCGTGTGCCACGACATGTCGGTGTAGTCGTCGGAGGTCGAGTTGATCTGCGACGGAGGCAAATCGCGGCGCAGGATTGCCTCGGCCTCTCGCGGCGCAACCAGCCGCTCCATCTCGTCGATGAAAGGGTTGTCGGTCGCGGTGCCGCCGGCATTGACCTGGACCTCGCGACCGATCGCTTTCGCCGCCTCGTCCCAGTTCGGAGCGCCAACGGTGGACAGCGCCTCATAGGCAATCCCTGCCATGGCGTGATTGGCGAGGCCCGGCCGCGACTTCGACACCCAATAGCGCTCATAGCGACAACCGCTGATCGCCGCGGCCGCGGCCGCATTACGGTCGAGCACCGCGGTGACCTGCTCTGCCATGGCAATGGTCGGCACGCGGATCATGTACTGGATCTCGGCCAGCCCCGCCGGCAGATTGTCGGCGGTCGCCTGCCCGGCGGTGAGGATCGCCTCGCTGATCGACCAGCCGCCCTGGTGGGGTAGCATGGAATCGCGCAGCGCCTTGGAGGCCATGTACATCGTCATCAGCGCGTCGTTGGCGCCGGGCGCCCGCACCGCCGAATGCGCCTGCGGGATCGGCGCGCCATCGCTTGCGCGAACCCAGTTTTCGGGTTCGTCGCAGGCAAAACGGTAGATCATCGCATAGGCGGCGCCGCAATGCGTGTCCCAGCGCGCCGTGTTGCAGAGCGGCAGCATATAGAAGGGGTGGAAGGAGATCATGCCGGCAAGGCCGTCATAGTAGCCCTTGGCCGCATGGATCGGCTTCGAGCCCCTGACCTTCTCGGCCGGCTCGCCGGTGAAGCGCAACGTCCCCTCGATGCCGTGGCGTTGCATTGCCGCCTTGGTGGCGAGAAGTCCGCCGAGGCCGGCAATGCCAAGCCCGGAATGCGGATCGGTGTGGCCGCCGGCCTCGCTGCCGAGGCCCGGCCGCGATCGCTTCACCGTTGCCGCGTCCTGGCAGTTGCCGGGCACGGCGTCGTATTCGCCGTACATGCCAATGGTCGGCCCCGGGCCATTCGTCCAGTGGGCGCAAAAGGCGGTCGGCATGCCGGCCGACCCTTCCTCGACCGAAAAGCCCTCATGCTTCAGCCGCGCGACATACCAGGCCGCCGACTGGTATTCGCGCCAGGCTGTTTCGCCGAAATCGAAAATGGTGCGCGTCCACGCCGACAGCGACGGCTGGATGCCATCGAGACAGGCAAGCGCGGTGGCTTGCGCCGAGGTCGTCACCGGTTTCTCCATGCGGCCCAAGAAAGCAGTGAAGCGGCATTGCAAAAAGTGATATGTTTTTCCGGTTCATGCAAATTCGGTTCACCTGAGGCCTCTTGCGAATACCTTCCACACAGGCGTTGCGCGCCCTCGACAGTTTTGCCCGTCACGGCAGCGTCTGGCGCGCAGCCGATGAACTGCATTTGACCCGCAGCGCCGTCAGCCATCAGTTGCGGCTCCTCGAACGCGACCTCGGCTTCGACCTGCTGGAGCGCATCGGCAAGGGCGTGGCGCTGACACCGCGCGGCCAGCGCTATGCCGCCGATGTGAGGAAGGCGCTGACCGTGCTTGGCGATGCGGTAACGCGCCAGGCCGGCACCGGCGTCGGCGGTTCGTTCGCCGTTTCCTGCACGCCGGGCTTCGCCTCTCTGTTTTTATGCACCCACATCGGCGAGTTCCGGCAGATGTATCCGGACGTGGCGCTGTCGATCCTGACGCCCAGGCGGCTGGACGATGTCAGCAATCCGGACGCCGATGCCTTCATTGCCTTTGGCGTCGGCAACTGGCCGAACCGCTCGGTGGAGTTGCTGTGCGAAATCTCGTTCACGCCACTTTGCAGCCCGACACTGCTCAACAAGGTCGGCGGCTTTTCAAAACCGGCCGACGTGCTGCGCGCCAATCTCCTGCATCTCGGCGACACCGAGGACTGGGCGCGCTGGCTGGCGCTGTCCAAGGTGGAAAACCCCGACACCGAAGGCGGCATCTTCTTCTCGGACATGAACCTCGTTTTTTCCGCGGCGATCGCCGGCCAGGGCATCGCCATGGGCGACGAGCTGACCAGCCGCCGGGCGCTGAGCGAAGGCCGTCTGGTGCGCCCCTTCGACATCGCGATCCCCTCGCCGCGCTCGTATTTCCTGGTGTCGGAACATGCCAAGGCCAGCCACCCGGTGCTGGAAGCATTCAATGGGTGGTTGAGGTCGAAGCTGTCGGAGAACCGGATCAGCCCGTACTAGCCTCCCATCCGTGAATCAAATTTGCCGATCAGGCGAAAACTATTCGGTTGCGGTGAGCCGGGGCCCTGCCCTACGCTCAAGCCACGACCAAGGAAGAGGCAGGATGCAGCAACCCGGCCGGGCCGCAGAGATCAAGGCAATCGGGATCGGCAAGAGCTTCGGCTCGTTCCGGGCGCTGGACGACCTGACGCTCAATATCGGCCGTGGCGAGTTTTTGACGCTGCTCGGCCCCTCCGGCTCGGGCAAGACCACCTTCCTGATGATCCTGGCAGGCTTCGTGCAACCGACCGCCGGCAAGCTTTTCAGCGACGGTTTCGACATCACCGATCGGCCGGCAGAGCAGCGCGCCGCCGGCATGGTGTTCCAAGGCTATGCGCTGTTTCCGCATATGTCGGTCGAGGCCAACATCGCCTTCCCGCTCAAGGTGCGCAAGAAATCGGCCTCCGAGATCAAACGCCGCGTCGCCGAGATGATCGAGCGCGTCGGCCTCAAGGGCCATGAGACGAAACTGCCGGCGCAGCTTTCCGGCGGCCAGCAGCAGCGCGTGGCGTTGGCCCGCGCTTTGGTGTTCGAACCCGGCGTGCTGCTCCTCGACGAGCCGTTCTCAGCGCTCGACAAGAGCCTGCGCGGCCAGATGCAGGCCGAGATGAAGCGGCTGCATCAGGAGACCGGCACCACCTTCGTCTTCGTTACCCACGACCAGAGCGAGGCGCTGGCGCTGTCGTCGCGCGTCGCCATCTTCAACCATGGCAAATTGCTGCAGGTCGGTGCACCGGACGAGGTGTATGACCGGCCGGCCAATCGTTTCGTCGCTGAGTTCCTGGGCGAGATCAACATGCTGCCGTTGAAGGGGGTCAAGCCCGCCGACAATGGCTCGACGGGCCTCTGCGAGGACCGCGCGGTCAACATGCTCTGCAAGGCCGAGAAAGTCCGTGGCGATGCGATCCTGGCGATCCGGCCCGAGCATATGTCGATCGCGCGCGAAGCCGCCGCCGGCGAGAATGGCATCGCCGCCACCGCCATCGGCTCGACCTATCTGGGTGCGGCGACCAAACTCGATCTGACGACGCGCCAGGGCGCCAAGGTGACCGTCTCGGTGCCGAACGAGGTCGCGGCGGCGGCGCTGAGCAAAGGCAATTCCGTCTGGCTGACCTGGCCGGCGGAAAAGGGTTTCCTCCTTCCGGACGGAGGATGACGACGAGAACGGCGAAGTCTTCCAGCAAAGAATCTGGAGCGCGCCATAACCACCGGAACCAACAACGAAAAAGGGGAACTAAAATGACAGACCAAAGCAAAAAACAAGCCATGGACGCGCTATCCGCTCGGGCTGTGCGCGGCGAGATTTCGCGCCGGCAATTCACCCAGCTTGCAGCCTTCGTGCTGGCCGGCACGCCGATGCTGCTGCGCTCGACCGGCGCGTTTGCGCAGGCCAAGGAACTGGTGCTGGTCAACTGGGGTGGCGATGCCCTCACCGCTTATGACGCCGCCTATGGCCAGGCCTTCACTAAGGAGACCGGCATCGCCGTCAAGATGGACGGTTCGGGCCCGACCGAAGGCGCGATTGCCGCACAGTTCAAGAGCGGCGCGCCGACCTGGGATCTCGTCGATGTCGACCCGTTCTCGGCCATCACGCTCGGCGCCCAGGGTGCGCTCGAGCCGATCGACTACGCCGTCGTCGACAAGAAGAAGATGCGAGAAGGCTTCGGCTGGGAATACGCGGCCTCGACCTATTTCTTCTCCTACGTCATCGCCTATGACTCGGAGAAATACGGCAAGGACGCGCCGACCGGCATGGTCGACTTCTTCGACGTGAAGAAGTTTCCGGGCAAGCGCTCGCTCTACAAATGGGGCGTGTCGAGCTGGGAAGCAGCGCTGCTTGCAGACGGCATCGCGCCGGCCTCGCTCTACCCGCTCGACCTGAAGCGAGCGCATGACAAGATCGCCGCTTTCAAGGAAAACGTCGTGGCTTACTGGGGCGGCGGCGCCGAGAGCCAGAGCGTGCTGCTCAACGGCGAAGCCTCGATGGCGATCGTGTGGTCGACCCGCGCCTCGCTGATCGAGCAGGACTCGGGCGGCAAGATCAAGTTCATCTGGGATCAGGGCCTGATTTCGCCCGGCGCGCTGGCCGTGCTCAAGGGCAACCCCGGCGGCAAGGACGCAGCGATGAAGTTCATCGCCAGCGCCCAGGATCCGCAAAAGCAACTGGTGATGTTCGACAAGCTCGGACAGGGTCCGGCCAATCCGGCCGCCGATGCGCTGATCCCCGCCGACAAGAAGCGCATCAACCCGGTCGATCCCGAAAACATGAAGAAGCAGATCGCGCTCGACATGGACTGGTACGCCAAGAATTACGGGGCAGCACTCGACGAATACACCAAGATCATCTCGGCCTGACCAGGCCGGGCACGAGCTTCGATGAGAGGCACCCTCTCCGACAGGATGGGCGCGGCGGTGCTGATGGCGCCGCTGCTTCTGTTCCTTGTGCTGGCCTACGCCTGGCCGTTCCTCGGCGTCGTCAAGTGGAGCGTCACCTTGCCGACACCGGGGCTCGGCCAGTATGGCGCGCTCGCCACCGATGCCCTGGTGCAGTCTGTGTTCATCCGCACGCTGCGCATCGCGCTGATCGTCACCGTGGTTTCCGTGGCGGCGGCATACGCCATCACCATGGTGTGGGTGCGCGGCAGCCCGGCACAGCGCATAATCGCTGAATTCTGCATTCTCGTCCCCTTCTGGATCTCGGTGCTGACCCGCGCCTTCGGCTGGGTGGCGCTTTTGTCCAACCGCGGCCTGATCAACACCTGGCTACAATCGATCGGCTTCATCTCCGAGCCGCTGGCGCTGGTGCGCAACGAGTTCGGCGTCATCGTCGGCATGACGCATTTCCTCATTCCCTTCGCGGTGTTCCCGCTGGCCTCCGCCATGCGCAGCCTCGACGAGCGCGTGCTGCTCGCGGCGCGCGGGCTCGGCTCCAGCCGTATGCGCACCTTCTGGACCGTGTTCGTGCCGATGACGCGCTCCGGCATCATCGGTTCGGCGATGATCGTGTTCGTCTTCTCGCTCGGCTTCTTCGTCACGCCGGCGATCCTCGGCGGCGGCCGCAGCGTGATGATCGCCGAGCTGATCTATCTGCGCATCTTCCAGAGTCCCGATTGGGGACTGGGCGCGGCGATCAGCGTCGTGCTGGTGCTGTTCGTCGGCGCGCTCATGGCGCTGCTGTTCCGCTATGTCAGACCGAAGCAACTGATCTGATGCCGACCTATCGCCCCGGTCCCGTCTCGCTGATCCTCGCCGTGCTGGTTGCACTGTTCCTGCTGCTGCCGCTGCTGGCGGTCATCCCGGTGTCGCTGACGCCAAGCCGCATGCTGGCTATGCCGACGGGCGAACTGTCGCTGCGCCACTACCGCGCGCTGATCGAGGATCCGCGCTGGCTCGACGCCATCCTGCTGTCGATCCGCATCGGCATCGTCAGCAGCGTCATCTCCACCGTGCTGGCGCTGTGCTTCAGCCTTGGCGTCTGGATGTTCCAGCCGCGCTTTACCGCCACCCTTGTCGGCTTCGTGCTGTTGCCGATGGTGGTGCCGCCGGTGGTCTCGGCGATCACGCTCTATTTCCTGCTGACGTCGATCTCGGGCATGAGCTCGTTCTTCGGCTACGACACCTGGCTTGGCGTCGCCATGGCGCATTCGGTGATGACGGTGCCTTTCGCCACGGTGCTGATCCTGGTCTCGCTCAGCCAGCTCGACCGCCGCATCGACCTTGCCGCGCGCGGCCTTGGCGCCGGCGTGTGGGAACGCGCCACGCGCATCATCATGCCCAACATCAAGTTCGGCATCGTCACCGCCGCGCTGCTGTCCTTCGTGCTGTCCTGGGAAGAGATAGGCGTCACCCTGTTCATCACCTCGGTCAACGCCATCACGCTGCCGCGGCTGATGTGGATGGGCCTGCGCGACAACATCGACCCGGCGATCGCCGCGCTCTCGGTGATCCTGATCATCATCACCGTGCTGGTGCTGGCGGTGCGGACTGTGGTGGTGAAGATGCGCGGCGGGCACTGAGCCAAGGTGGCCAACAACAATCGGCGATAGCCAAGCCGCTGTGTGAAGGGCGTTACGGACGGTGAGCGCCGGGTACATTACGCGGCGTCATGGGAAACCTGCCGCTGGTGACATTTGCCTTTGTGTCGGTTCTCGGAATGGCCGTTCCGGGACCGGACGTCGTGCTCGCCATCACCAACGGCTCCCGCTACGGTTTTCGACGCGCGTTTCTCGGCATGGCCGGCGTCGTACTGTCTGATTTCGTTCTTATCAGCATCGTCGCGCTGGGCTTCGGCGCTCTTCTGCTGGCTTCGGAATTCTATCTCTCGGCTCTCAGGATGTTCGGCGCGGGCTATCTGCTTTTCGTCGCCATCGGTACCCTGCGCACCGCATCCCGACCTTCGTTCAACCCTAACTTTCCCGAAACACGCCATTCAGCCAAGGCACTCATTGGGCGCTGCTTCTTGGTGGCGGTCACAAATCCGGCGGCCTGGCTGCTTTTCCCCGCGATCCTGCCGCATTTTGTCCGCGTGGATGAGCCGATCGCGATCCAGTATGGCATCCTGGCCATTATCGCCGCGCTTGCCGATGTGTTTGTGCTGACGTTTTACGCAGCCCTTGGCGCGCGGGCTGCAAGGCTTCTGGCTGGGCCAAACGCCGTGTGGATCGACCGGTTTTACGGTATCGCCCTGCTTGGTCTTTCGAGCACTTTGATCCTGCAGTCCCTCGGGCATCTGAGATAGTCCACACAGGACTACACAGGGCCGGATTTAGCAATCGGTCCGCCGTCAGCTTGCGAAGAATCTCGACAGCCTTGCAGCCGTGTCTTCGGGGTGCTCTTCCGGGAAGAAATGCCCACCCTTGACCGAGCCGCCTCCGACGTTATCAGCCCATTGCCGCCAGATCGCCAACGGGCCGCCCTCCCCCGCATACCAGTTCTCCAACCCGCCCTCGCCGCTCCAGAGCGCAAGCAGCGGGCATCTGATGCGACAGCCATCAGCCTGGTCCTGCGCGTCGTGCTCGCGGTCGATGCCTGCGGCGGCGCGATATTCCTCGCAGATGGCGTGGACATGGGCGGGATCACGCAGCGCCTCGATATAGGCGGCCCTGACCTCAGCGGGAAAAGCATCTGGAGCCGAGCCCCAGCCGGCGATCGCATTGTCGACAACTGCGTCGGGTGCTGCGGACAACAGGCGCTCAGGCAGCGGTTCCGGCTGGGCGAGCAGGCTCCACGGCCAGAAGGCCAGCGCCAACCTGGCATCGGCCCGATCCCAGGCGGAGGCCGTGGGGACGATGTCGAGAACGGCGACTTTCGACACGGTTTCGGGATGGTCGAGCGCCAGCCGGTAGGCGACGCGACCGCCACGGTCGTGGCCGGCAACCATGAAACGGTCGAAACCGAGAACGTCCATAACCTGCACCATGTCGCGCGCCATCGCCCGTTTGGAATAGGAGGCATGATCGGCAGTGGACACTGGACAGCCGCTTTGGCCGTAGCCCCTGAGATCGGCGGCAACCACGCTGAAGTGCGAGGCCAGGGCCAGCGCTATGTCGCGCCACATCACATGCGTTTCGGGAAAGCCATGCAGGAGCAGCAGCGGCGGCCCTGAGCCACCGGCCCTGACGAAGATCGATGTCTCCTCCATTTGAACGGTCCTGGCGTCAAAGCCCGCAAACATCAGCTGCCGCCAACCAGTCCGTGGCTGGAACGGATTCGCAGCACCTGGACACCCTTCGGCAATTCGATCAGGAACTCCTTGTCGCGGTCGAGATGGTGGATGCTTTGCGGATCGCCGCCGGTAAAGGCGGCCATCGCCTCGACGCTCTCCCAATAGGAGATGGTGATGAATTCCGAATGCGTCGGCGTGTCCTCGCGAAAAGTCTGCACGCCAAGCGCTTTCTCGATCAGCGGCTTGATACCAGCCTCGTAATTGTAGCGCTCATAGGCGTCGGCCCTGCCGGGCGAGGTCCTGCCGCGCCAGATGCGCGCAATGGTCGGGGTTTTCGGTACCATCTCCTATAACACCCGAAGGCGCGCCGCGTTCCGACTATCCTGACTGGCCGCACAACTGGCTGATAGTCGACGTATGGCAAAGGTTCCGTACAGTAACTTGCACTGGACACGCGGCTATCCTGTCAAGTCCAAACGTGCTCTCTTGTGCTCAACTTGGGAGGGCACAATGAAACTACGTCTAGCTTTCGCTGTATTCACCGCAGGAATTTTCTTCGCATTGTCGGCTGCCTCGGCCGGACAAGGGGAACAGCAAAACATCAACTTCCTGGCTCGGATGTCCGATGCAAGGTTAAATTCGGCCGCCAGAATGGCCGGTGACCTCGTTGGCGTAAGGCAAAGATGTCCGGCGTTGAGGCCAACGGAAGACGGAAAAGCAATTTTCGCCGTCCCGGTCCTTTTGTATGATGGGCGGGACAAACACCTGACCCCAGACCCCCGAAAGTTCAACATGGCCATCCATACCTATGAGAGGGCTTTCGCAATGGCGGCCCAGAGATCGGCAAGTTGCCAAAGCGAGAGGGCCAAATACCCGAAACTTTACCGGTAGATGGCTAACAAGTACGACCTTCAGGCGCCGCGACGCCTCACCTAAGGTATTGAAATTATTGGCAGGATTCGAACCTGTGACCATCGGCTTAGAAGGCCGGTGCTCTATCCGGCGGAGCTACGGGACCGCTGCCGTCAGCGAACGCGCCCTACCTTCAGGCAGCATGCAGGGTCGGGATGGCGCTAACGTCAACTTCGCGCTCCGCATGCCAGGCATCATACGCGGCCTGCATCCTGAGCCAGATCGCGGCACCATCGCCGAACATCTTGCCAAGGCGGGCGGCCACGGCAGGCGATACCGGCTTCTTCTCACGGATGATATCGTAGAGCTGCTGGGCGCGAGATTCCGAGCAGATTGGCGATTTCCACCTTGGTCTTGCCGGTGGCGGGAACGATGTCGTCGAGCAACGCGCCAGGATGGGAAGGGCAGCGCTCGGTCGTTCTGTTTCGTTCGTACACCTTCAGAGTGCTACCCATATGCCAGGTACAAACCGTAACCTATGTGTCCGGAATGGACCCGGCAAAATTGGCGATCCCGACAGGATTCGAACCTGTGACCATCGGCTTAGAAGGCCGGTGCTCTATCCAGCTGAGCTACGGGACCGCTGGCCGGCATTTGATATCTTGGCCGGCTGGTGTCTATGTGCCAGGCGCTGACCGCCGGTCAATGCGTCCAGGGTATCCTGCGGTCATAGCGGAAATTTTCCGCATAGGAAATCTGCCGGCGCTTGGTCTCTTTCGGCTCCTCGACACGGAAGGCCAGGCCCTGCTTTTCGGCATAGGCCACCGCCTCTTCCCTGGTGTCGAAGGTCAGCCTGATCTGGCTCAGCATGTCGCCCGATGTGGTGTAGCCCATCAGCGGGTCGATCTTCTTGCGTTGGGCGGGATCGAATTCCAGCACCCAATGGCCGGTCTTGGCCTTGCCGGACTGCATCGCGGTTTTGGCTGGGCTGAAAATTCGCGCGGACATGGGCACCTCGTAGCTGCGTTGGCGGTAGCGCCGCCTTATTTCAGTCAATACTGTGCAACACTGCCGACGGCAAGGCCGAAGCGGCCTGCAACCAGGCCGCTTCGGCAGCGGCATCGGCCCGATACACTGGCGTAGCATCAAAAGTCATGGTCATGATGGTGACACAAAGAGGCATGGACGCAGGGATTTTGCACGCCGAGGCCGACAGCCAAGCGATTTTCGACGGGGCGATCGTGATCGGCGCCGGGGCAGCCGGCTTGACCGCAGCCCATGCGCTGCTCAAGACCGGCGTGCCTGTGATGGTGTTGGAAAAGGAAGCCCGGCTGGCCGAGCCATGGCACGGGCGGCACGAGCGACTGCATCTCAACACGCATCGCGACCTTTCGGCGCTGCCGGGCGTTTCCTTTCCTGCCGGCACCCCTGCCTTTCCGCACCGAAACACCATCATCGGCCATTTGAACGAATTCCACGCCATGCACCGGCTGCCGGTCGAGTTCGGCATTGCGGTCGAGGAGATAGGCTTCGAGGGCGACCACTGGCTTGTGCGGACCAGTGCCGGGCCGCGGCTGGCGCGCCATGTCGTCATCGCCACCGGGCGCGACCGGCAGCCCTTCATCCCGGCCTGGAAAGGCATGAAGGCCTTTGCCGGACGCATCATCCATTCGGCCGCATTCGGCGACGCCAAGGCCTATGCGGGCAAGAAAGTGCTGGTCGTCGGCGCCGGCAATTCCGGCTTCGACGTGCTCAATCACCTGGCGGCAGCCGGCACGGGACAGATCTGGCTGTCGGCGCGCAACGGTCCGGCACTGCTGCCCAAGCGCCTCGGCCAGATCGCCGTCCACCGGTTTTCGCCGATCCTGGCGCGGCTGCCGTTCAAGCTCGCCGATGCGGTGATGGCGGCGACGCAGCGATGGGCCTTCGGCGACCTCACGGCCTACGGCCTGCCGCCGACGCCTTCGGGCGGCGCAAGCCGGCTGGCGTCGGATTATACCGCCATCGCCACCGATGACGGCGCCGTCGATGCCATCAAGGACCGCAGGATCATCGTGCTGCCAACCGTGCGGGAATTTACCGGCGACACGGTCGTTTTCGACGATGGCGCGACGATCCAGCCCGATATCGTCATCGCCGCGACCGGCTACCGCACCGGGCTCGAGGCCATGCTGGGCAAGCTCGGCGTGCTCGACCAAAAGGGCGTGCCGCTGTTCAACGGCGCCGACAGCGACCCGAAACTGCCGGGCCTGTGGTTCACCGGCATGCGGCCAAGCATCCGCGGCTGCTTCGCCAATGCTCGCATCCAGGCCAAGGCGATCGCAGCCAGGATTGCGCGGGAGCGCAGACCGCCAAGCCCCGTTTGATGTTTTAGGGGTTGCGCGACAGGGTCCGGAACCGTATACGCCGCAGGGCCTCGGAGTGTAGCGCAGCCTGGTAGCGCATCTGGTTTGGGACCAGAGGGTCGGGAGTTCGAATCTCTCCACTCCGACCATTTTTTCCCACAAAGCCAGTCCTTGCCCAAGGTCACTCCCAAGGTCGCCAATGGCTGCCTCGCCGGTAGCGCATGGCGGCACGCATTGCCCAAGCAGCAGCCGCTCGCCGATCGGACCCTACATTGGAACACCAGTTCGCTCCGAGAGTTGTGTATGTTCAACCCAAGGAGCAAACAATGAAAACCCTTCTCATCGCCTCGATGATCGCGTTCGCCGGAACGGCGGCTTTGATCGCACCGGCGCAAGCCGCCAGTCTGACTATCCAGTCCGATGACGACGATCAATATTCGTCCGACGATGGCGATATACAGATTCTTCGCCATCACCAGCGCCACAAAGACTATAGCGACGACTATGGCGACGACTACAGCGACAACCAGGATGGCCAATGGCGGCGCCACCATCGCCATCACCGCTGCCATATCGAACTGGTCAGGCACTGGCGCCATCACCACAGGGTCGTGGAAGAGGTCAGGGTCTGCGGCTGATCCGATCGCTTTAGACCTGCTACGGCCGAGTTTGGCGACCGGAGCACCAATCTGACCTAAAGCGCGTCTCATTTGAACGGACTCACGCGACGCGCTTGAGGTCTTGTTTGATGCATGTTTGATGCATGTTTGATGCATGTTTGATGCATGTTTGATGCATGTTTGATGCATGTTTGATGCATGTTTGATGCATGCGGTTCTCTCAAAACCGGGGCCACTTGAGCGACATGAATCAGGCGCCCGTGTCATCGAACAGCATCCCTTCGGCGGGTTTGGCTAAAAATCGACGCAGGGATAATCCCCTCGCTTCCACTTCTATCGCCGGTCTAAAAGCGCGTCGCGCTGAAACGTATCCAGGCGACGCGCTTTGATTTTTGTTTTGATGCATGTCGTTCTCTCAAAACCGGGACCACTTTTGAGCGACATGCATTAGACTCCGGGCAAGGGGAGATTCTGGATGCTTGGTCTCGAGGCATGGCTTTCGCTGATTGGCCCTGCCTACTTCGCTTACATCGGCATCACGGTTCCGTTCGTCGTCGTCTGGGCCATTATCTGTGCGGCCCTGTGGATCTGGAACAACCGGCCGAGCAAGAGGCAAGGCCCTCCCCGCTCGTGGCCCGCCAGCGTGCTGTTCTTTGTCGTCGTTGCCGCGTGCTACGTGGCAGCGCATACGGTGGTCTATCTGCTGGTCCGGTATCTGGCGGCGTTGTGGGCATAAACGTAGCTCTATAGAGCGCTCTCGATATCGGTCTTCGAAAAATCGTCGCCAACATAGAGTAAGCGGCAGGCTCGATCCTTTGCCACTTCATAGGCAAAGCAATCGCCGAAATTGAGCCCGGCCGGATGAATACCCTTGCCCCATCGCCCATACGCCTCGGCTATGCGTCGGCCAGAGGCTGGTGTCACCGCCGTGACCTCGAAGCCGAGCCCGTCGATCAGGCCGGCCATTTCCTCACCGACATTGCGCCTATCCGCCACGATCAGCGCCTCGGCCACTGTGCCAGCCGAGATCAAAATATCGTCTTCGGCTTCCAGCGCCGCAATGCAGGCACTGGATTGAGGTTCGGCAAGAACGATCGCCATCAGGGCCGAGGTATCGACCACGATCATTCGGGCAGGCCATCAGCGCCATAGAGGAAATCCTGGCTCCGCGCGGCATCCGACCCGGCCTTTGCCTTGGCAGCGCCGGATGCTCGCATTGCCTCCAGCAATGCCCGGCGGCCTTTCCTGTCAGGGGCAGCCTTCACGGGAACAAGGAGCACGGCTGCATGACCATGGCGGGTCAGGATAATTTCATCCCCAGCCTCGGCACGACGCACCAGTTCGGTGAGCTGCCCCTTGGCGTCTGTAACGGATACCTGCATTGACCGCTCCTTTATGGACCATGCTCTGGTCCATATCCAAAAAGTAGACCATCTAATGGTCCATTTCAATGCAGGACGATGAGATCTTGCGGCTTGGTGAAGTCTGAATGACAGCTGGCGCGCAATCGTAGGCCTTGCGGCGATTCTATCTGAAGGTAAGCTCGCCGGGCGAGAACCCCAATCATCACTCCCGGCGAGCCTACAACCCGATCAGGAACGCGATCAGGACCGGGGTCAGCCGGCAAACGCAGTGTTGCAAGATGGATGCCAGAGGTTTCTTCTCGAAATGGGACAGGAGCGGAGTCTTCTCCTTCCACTGCCTAAACCTCGAACTCGCCCTGCCCTTCATCCATGGCGCTGACGATCTCGGCGGCGAGCGCCCTGGTGATCGGCGTCTTGCGCTCGAGCGCCGTGCGGTCGAGGCGTTCGACCACGCGCATGGCGGTGGCCAGCGAGCGCTCGATGCGGCGCACCAGATATTGCACGACATGCGGCTCGACCTCGACCTGGCGGTCGGCGAAGAGTTTGGCGATGACACCGGCCAGAAGCAAATCGTCCGGCTCATGGATCTCGACGGTTGCCGCCGCCTTCAGCCGCGAGGCAAGATCGGGCAACGTCACCCTCCAGGCGGCGGGGAAGCGCCGCGCCGTCAACAGCAAGGTGGCCCCGGCGCCGCGCACTTCATTGATGAGATGGAACAGGCCCGCCTCGTCGATGGCTGTCTTGTCGACATCGTCGATCAGCGCGGGCCTGCCGCCAAGCCCGGTGATGGCATTGCCGATGCGCTGGGCATCGACCGCCACAGCGTTGGCCCGCGCCTGCCAGATCGAGCCCAGATGTGTCTTGCCGGAACCGGCCGGGCCGGCGAGCACGATCACCGGCGACGGCCAGTCCGGCCAGCGATCGACAAGGGCTGCCGCCTCGCGGTTGGTGGCCGACACCACCAGTTCGTCGCGCGAGTAGCCGGTGCTGTGGCCAAGGTCGAGCGGCAGTTGGCGCGGCGGTTCGGTCTTATGATCCGTCACGTTCAGCCGCGCGGCGACCGGTGCCCGCCGCCGCGAGCGGCGGGCAGCGGCGGGACGGGCTCGGTGGAGTGTCCCTTGTAGAGCGGCGATTCGAGATAGCGGGCAATGGCAAACCGCACCAGCACGGCAACCGCCGCCGAAGCAGGAACGGCGATCAAAAGGCCGACGAAGCCGAACAGGGCGCCGAAAGCGAACAGCGCAAACATCAGCCAGACCGGGTGCAGGCCGACGCTTTTTCCGACCAATCTGGGCTGCAGGATGTTGCCTTCGATGAACTGGCCGATGAAGAACACCACGGCGACAGCAACGATCATGGTCCAGTCCGGCCAGAACTGGACGAAGGCGACGCCGACGGCCAGGACCAGTCCGGTCAGCGAGCCGACATAAGGGATGAACGAGATCAGCCCGGCGAAGAGGCCGATGAGGATGGCGAAATTCAGCCCGGTCAGCGTCAGGCCGGTGGCATACATGCCGCCGAGCACCAGGCACAGCGTGCCCTGGCCGCGCACGAAGCCGGCGGTCGCGGTGTTGATGTCCCTGGAGATCGCCCTGACCGTCCCGACATAATCGCGCGGCACCCAGCTGTCGACGACCGCCACCATGCGATCCCAGTCGAGCAGCATGTAGAAAGCGACAACCGGAGTGACCACGAACAGGCTGACCACCGACACCAGAGCAACGCCGGAACTCCAGATCGAGGTGAAGACGGTGCTCAGCAGGCCGAAACCGGAAGTGAGCAGCGAATTCAGCCCGTCGCGCAGGCCATTGGCATTGACGCCGAATTTCTGCTCCAGCCATTTCGGATCGAAGCTGGTGATCAGCGACTGCAGCCGGGTCAGATATTCCGGCAGCTTGCTGGCGAAATCGGCCATCTGCGTGGCCAGAACCGGAACCAGGATGACGAAGGCCAGCACCAAAAGGACGATGAAGGCGATCAGGATGACCACCGTCGCCATCAGCCGGGAGAGGCCGAGGCGTTGCAGCCGGTCGGCGACCGGGTCGAGGAAATAGGCCAGCACCATGCCGGCAACGAACGGCAACAGGATGCTGGAAAAAATGTAGAGGAACAGCGCCAGGAAGATTGCCGTGCCCAGCCAGAAGAAAATCTGGCGGCGAAACGCCAGGGACGCAGCCGCCTCTGCCAGCGCGGCGGTCGCGGCATTCTTGTCAACTACCCGGGGTGGAGCCTTCGCCATAGCCGCTCATATGCCTCAGCCAAGCCACGAGATAGGCCGCGGCCGAAGCCACGGTCAAGACCCCGGACAGCAATATGAGCGCAGGCCTGAGCGGGTCGAGGTGGAGGCCAAGGGCAAGTTCGCCCAGCACCACGGCCGCCAGCACGATCTGGGCGGCGGTGTTGGCCTTCGACACATAGAGCGGCTTCATCTCGACCGGATGCGCCATGACCGTGGACAAGAGCACGGCGCAGATGATCAGCGCATCGCGTGACACCATGGTCACCACCAGCCACAGCGGCAATTTCCCGATGAAGCCCATGACCACGAACACCGAGACCAGAAGCACCTTGTCGGCCATCGGATCGAGATAGGCGCCGAGTTTCGAATGCTGGTTGAAGCGGCGGGCGATGAAGCCGTCGACGCCATCGGAAATGCCTGCAACGAGGAAGCCGGCAAAGGCCCAGTCCCAGCGCATGTTCAGCATCGCCAGTACGACGGCCGGAACCAGCACGAAGCGCAGGATGGTGATGAGGTTGGGAATGGTCAAAGGCATGTCCCGCCATGCTTATTCTGCAGATAGATGATGGAGTTGGATTGTGGGTGCAAGGACCAGCGGTGAAGGGGCGACTGTCCACGTATTTATCTTGGGCAAAAGCCCGGTATCCTGTCGTCATCCTTGCCCCCCGAAACCATTCATGCGAAGAGCCGCCGAGGGAAACAGGGATGCGCCGACGATGAGCAAGGGCGACCGGGCCAAGCGCAAGAACGGGCTCACCTATGCCGAGGCGGGCGTCGACATCGATGCCGGCAACCTCATGGTCGAGAAGATCAAGCCGCTGGTGCGCGCGACGCGCCGGCCGGGCGCCGATGGCGAGATCGGCGGTTTTGGCGGCCTGTTCGACCTCAAGGCGGCGGGTTTCACGGATCCGGTGCTGGTTGCCGCCAATGACGGCGTCGGCACCAAGCTGAAGATCGCCATCGATGCCGGCAAGCACGACACGATCGGCATCGACCTCGTCGCCATGTGCGTCAACGACATCGTCGTGCAGGGCGCCGAGCCACTGTTCTTCCTCGACTATTTCGCCACCGGCAAGCTCGACCCCGACCAGGGGGCGGCAATCGTCGGCGGCATAGCAATCGGCTGCCGACAGGCCGGCTGCGCGCTGATCGGCGGCGAGACGGCCGAAATGCCCGGCATGTATCACGACAAGGATTACGACCTGGCCGGTTTCGCCGTCGGTGCTGCCGAACGCGGCCAGTTGCTGCCGACCGACGATATCGTCGAAGGCGACGTGCTGCTTGGCCTGGCTTCCTCGGGCCTGCATTCGAATGGCTTTTCGCTGGTGCGCCGCATCGTTGGCGTCAGCGGTCTTGCCTGGGGCGATCCGGCGCCGTTCAACGATGAGGCGACGCTGGCAGAGGCGCTGCTCGAGCCGACCCGCATCTATGTGAAGTCGGTCCTCAAAGCGATCCGTGGCACGCACGGCATCAAGGCGCTGGCCCACATCACCGGCGGCGGTTTCCCCGAAAACATCCCGCGCGTCCTGCCAAAGGACTTTTCCGCAGAGCTCGATCTCAATGCCATCGATGTGCCGCAGGTGTTTTCCTGGCTGGCGAAGACTGGCGGCGTGGCGCCGGAGGAGATGATGCGCACCTTCAACTGCGGTATCGGCATGATCCTCGTCGTCGCCTCCGGCCAGGCCGCACAGGTCGCAGCCGTGCTGCAGGAGGCCGGCGAGACGGTGACGCCGATCGGCCGCATCGTGCCGCGCCGCGACGCCGGCGTTATCTATCGGGGCTCGATCGGCCTATGAGCAGGAAACGCACGGTTGTTTTGATCTCGGGACGCGGCTCGAACATGACGGCGCTAATCGCGGCGGCGAGCGACCCGGCCTATCCCGCCGAGATCGTTGGCGTCATTTCCGACCGGGCCAACGCCGCCGGCCTCGGCATCGCGGCCGCGCGCGGTATCCCGACCAAGGTCATCGTGCGCGCCGACCATGCCAGCAAGGAAGCCCATGATGCGGCGATCGACGCCGCGCTGATTGCGTTCAATGCCGAGATCGTGGCGCTGGCCGGCTATCTGCGCATTCTCTCCCGCGGCCTGGTCGAGAAGTGGCAAGGGCGCATGCTCAACATCCACCCTGCCCTGCTGCCGGCCTTCAAAGGGCTCGATACGCATGCGCGCGCCCTGCGCGCCGGCATTCGCATTCATGGCTGCACGGTGCATTTCGTCACATCAGAGATGGATGACGGCCCGATCATCGCGCAGGCAGCGGTGCCGGTGATGGTCGGCGACAACGAAGACACGCTGGCCGCCAGAGTGCTGAAGGCCGAGCACCGGCTTTATGCGCTGGCACTCGGGCTGGTCGCCGACGGCAAGGCGCACATGGAAGGCGGCCGCACCGTGCTGGCGCATTTCGCCGACGATGCCGAAAACGGAACTTCCGTGGTGATGGCGCCCGACCCGCTGCGCGAAGAACGCGATCTCGAACATCTGGCGCGGATCACGCCGTAGGCCGACATGGCGACACCGAGACAATTGC
The DNA here is from genome assembly GCF_040320665.1 of Mesorhizobium sp. M0626. NCBI lineage: Bacteria > Pseudomonadati > Pseudomonadota > Alphaproteobacteria > Hyphomicrobiales > Phyllobacteriaceae > Mesorhizobium > Mesorhizobium sp. M0626. Next base: position 55,423 of record NZ_JAMYQD010000004.1, read on the forward strand.
TCCTGCTGCGCCACGCCAAGTCGAGCTGGGACGACCCGGCGCTTGCTGATTTCGACCGGCCGCTCGGGCCGCGCGGGCTGAAGACGGCGCCGCTGATGGGGCGCGAACTGGCCCGGCGCAGTTGGCTGCCTGACCTGGCGCTGGTGTCGCCGGCGCTGCGTACGCGCGAGACATGGCGGCTGGTCTCGGCGGAACTGTCGGCGAGCGTAACGGTGGAGTTCGCCGAGGCGCTTTTCGAAGCCACGGCTGGCGACATTCTGGCCGAGCTGCAGCAGGCAGTCGCATCGGCTAGCTGTCTCCTGGTGCTCGGCCATAATCCCGGCCTGGAGGACTTTGCCCGCCGGCTCGCCGGTCCGCGATCGGGTGTGGCTGCTCTCAGGAAACTTGAAGAGAAATTCCCGACCGGCGCCCTTGCCCGCTTTGTCATCGACGGCGACTGGGCGGATCTCGGCTTCGGCGCGGCCCGGTTGACGCATTGCATCAAGCCGAAGGATCTAAGCTAGACCAAGCTGCCTAACGGGCTAGCCGCAGGTGACAGCCGCAAACCGTGTTTTGAAAAGACCACGGTCAAACAAGGAGATAGGACCAATTGCTGGCGGATTGATTCAAGATCTTTGCGGCCCCGAGTCGATTGCATAAAAACAAGAGCGGTGGGCCGGGCCCACCGCTCTTTGTGGTCGTAGATTTCTCAGAAAATCAACGACCCCAGATGCCCTGGCCGGATTCCGGCTGGTTCGAGTCGCCCTTGATCGTGAAATCGCCGAGGCTGGCCGGCTTGCGGATCGAGGCGGTATAATTGTGATCGATGTTGCCGGCGGGCGCTGTTACAGCAGGCTGGTTGACGCTGTCGGAGCCGTAGTGGTCGCTGCCTGCGAAAGCGGTGCCGGTGGCAAGGAGGATGGCAGCAGCGGTAAGTGCGATCTTGGTCATTTCAGGTAATCCAGATTTTTCAGTTCTGTCCGTCAAGTGGCGTGCCTTGGGAGGAATTCGCGTCGCTCGGACCACCCCGAAATGGGTGTGCGTTGCTGCCATTGCCAATCACAAAAATGTGCGAACCGAACCGTTCGGTTCGGTCTAGGAAGGCGCGAAATGGCGTAGTTGTTGCTATATTCTATTCTCTATACGGCTCCGACCTCGCAACGCCCCTCGTTGCGTTACGCTTGCATCTCAAAAGGTCGTGAAGCCCAGTACGTCGCGCATGTCGTATTCGCGGGGCGGCCGGACGGCGACCCAGCGTGCTGCCGCAATGGCGCCGCGCGCGAACATCGAGCGGTCGGCGGCCGAATGGGAAAGCGTGAGCGTCTCGCCCTCGGCCAGCAAGCTCACGCTGTGCTCGCCGACGATGCTGCCGCCGCGCAGCACGGCAAAGCCGATCTCGCCGGCAGGGCGTGGACCTGTAACGCCGTCGCGGATGCGTTTCGCCACATCGTCCAGCCTGACGCCATGTCCGCGAGCGGCCGCCTCGCCCAGCATCAGCGCCGTGCCCGACGGTGCGTCGACCTTCATGCGGTGATGCGCTTCCAGGATTTCGATGTCGGTGTCGGGACCAAGTGCTCGCGCCGCCTGCTCGACCAGCCCGGTCAGCATGCTGAGCCCGAGCGAGTAGCTGCCGGAGCGAACGATGGCGACGGACTTCGAAGCAGTAGCGATGGCGGCGAGATCGGCCGGCTCGAAGCCGGTCGAGCCGATGACCAGCGCCGGGCCGCCGCGGGCCGCGCAAGCTTGTGCAAGATCGACGGAGGCCGCAGGCGTGGTGAAATCGATGACGACATCCGCAAGCGCCAGTGCTTCGTCGCGCTCGACCAGCCCCTCACCGATGCTGCCCGGCCTGTGAAAGCGGGCGACGAGCGCCAGCCTGGGATCGGTCTCGACGGCCAGCGCCATCTCCCTGCCCATGCGGCCGAGCGCACCGGCTATGGCTATTTTCAATGGATGCGGCATGGCGGCTTTCACTGGAAATGCGAGTCGCAACAATGATCTACCATGCCGCCCTGCCAGATTGATTCAGCCCGCGCCATGCGTCTTGAGCATCATGCCGGCGATCTCCTTGACCAGCTTGGCGGCAACCAGCGCGGTGAGATTGGAGACGTCCTGGCTTGCATTGTATTCGACGACATCGGCGCCGACGATGGGCTGGTCGATCCGCTGGATCAGGTTGATCACTTGCCGGGTTGTAAGACCACCGGGTTCGCGGTGCGACACGCCGGGCGCACAAGCCGGGTCGAGGCCGTCGAGATCGACCGAGAGATAGACCGGCGTCTTGAGATCGAGCTGCAGATCCTCGCTGAAATGCCGCGCCTCGATCATTTCGACGCCGAAGCGCTTGAGCTGGTCACGAAGCTCATCATTGAGGGTGCGCGAGCCGATCTGGATCAGCCGGTCGGCCAGCCCCTCCTCCAGGATGCGCGCGAAGGACGAGGTGTGGGACCGCCTGTTGCCCTGATAGGCATCGTAGATGTCGGGATGGGCGTCGATCTGGACGATCGTTAGCCTGGCATGGCGGCGGCGCACGGCACGCAGCACCGGCCAGGCGATGGCATGATCGCCACCGAGGCTGATCAACGGGTGGCCGGCATCCAGCGCGCGGCCGACCTCGGCCTCGATCCGCTCCCATGGACCGCCGGCGCCTGAAAAGTCGATGTCGCCGTGGTCGACGAAACTGTCCGCCACATCGAAGCCGGTTTCGCTCCACGAGCTGTGCGCGTCGCTTTTGAGTTCCCGCCGGATCAGGGCCGGCGCTGCGGCCGCGCCTTTGAGATAGGACGAGTTCTCGTCATGCGGTATTCCCAGAAGCGAAACCCTGGTCATCGGCGTGCGATCTCCGGCAACAGGCAATCTCCTTAAACCCGGCAGCTGGCTGGCGATAGCAGTGCCGCTTGGGCCAGTTGCGAAGGCGATCAGGCGTCATTTCCCGATCGCGCCGCCCAGTCTTTGCCTGACGATCGCGATATGGAAATCCGTGCCATGCAACAGCCCGTCATCGTTGAAGTCGTAGCTGGAATTGTGCAGCGGCGGCGAGGTCTCGCCATTGCCGAGAAAGACGAAGCAGCCCGGTACGTGATCGAGGAAGCGGGCGAAATCCTCCGAGGCGGTCATCGGCTCCGCCGCGATGCTGGCGGCGCCATAGGCCAGCACGCGCCTTGCGGCGACAAAGGCCGCGTCCACCAGGTCGGCATCGTTCTGCAGCGGCACGAATTCCCTGCTATAGGTCACGTCGGCGGCGACATTGTAGGCAGCGGCGGTGCCTGCCGCGATGACCCGCATCTGGCGCTCGATCTCGGCGCTGACCTCGGGACGAAAACTGCGGGCGTCACCGAGGATGCGGGCGAGGCCGGGCAATGCGTTGCGGGTGCCGTCGGTGATCAGCTCGGTCACCGAAACCACCGAAATGTCGGCGGGACTCAGCCGGCGCGAGACGATGGTCTGCAGATTGGTGACCAGCGCGCAGGCGGCGACCAAGGTCTCGTTCCCGGAATGTGGCCGCGCCGCATGGCCGCCGATGCCCTTGAGCACGATCTCGAAATTGTCCTCCGCCGACATGAACGGGCCGGCACGGGTCTCGAAATGCCCGACGGGCAGGCCAGGCATGTTGTGCAGGCCAAAAATCTCGTCGAAGGGAAAGCGCTGCAGCAGCCCGTCGTCCAGCATCGCCAGCGCGCCCCTGCCCCATTCCTCGGCGGGCTGGAAGATGAAGCGCACGGTGCCGTCGAAACCGCCCTCGGCGGCCAGCAGCTTTGCCGCGCCGAGCAGCATGGTGGTGTGGCCGTCATGGCCGCAGGCATGCATGATGCCGGGGTTCTGCGAGCGATGGGCGGTCGCGGACTGCTCGGTGATGCGCAGCGCATCCATGTCGGCCCTGAGCGCAATCGCCCGGTTGCCGCTGCCGCGCTTCAATGTGCCGACGATGCCGGTGCCGCCGACCCCCTCTGCAACATCGTCCAGCCCGAATTCGCGCAGCTTCGCGGCGACAAAGCCAGCGGTGCGCTTTTCCTCAAAGCCGAACTCGGGGTGCGCGTGCAAATCGCGCCGCCAGCCGGTCATTTCCTGCTTCAGCACATCACGATCGAGCTCAGCCATTTTCTCCCCGACCTATCTTGCAAGCTCACTGGCGACATCAAGCAGGATGTTGGTGCCGGCGACAAGCTCGGCATCTTCAGTGTGTTCGCGCGGATTGTGGCTGATGCCACCGGCGCTCGGGACGAAGATCATTGCCGCCGGCGCGAGGCGGGCCATCATCTGCGCGTCATGGCCGGCGCCCGATGTCATGCGCCTGACGCCGAGACCGCGGTTCTTCGCGGCCGCCTCGATCCGTTCGACGATGCCGATGTCGAATAGCACCGGTTCGAAGCGGGCGAGCCGCTCGACCGAGATCGATACGTTCTCCAAAACCTCAAGCTCCTCGAGATAGGCAGCAAGGGCCGCCTCATGCGCCTGCAAGCGCTGTTCGTCGGGATCGCGCAGGTCGATGGTGAAGACGGCGCGCGCGGGAATGACGTTGATGGCGTTGGGTTCGAAGCGCATCGTGCCGACCGTGGCCACGGTTGGCCCATTTGAAGCCCTGGCCCGATCGTGCAGGAAGGTGATGATGCGGGCGGCGGCGTGGCCGGCGTCGCTGCGCATCGACATCGGCGTGGTGCCGGCATGGTTGGCGGCGCCGTCGATGGTGATGCGCTGCCAGGAAATGCCTTGCAAATTCTCGACCGCGCCGATCGGCACGCCTTCACGCTCCAGCACCGGCCCCTGCTCGATATGAAGTTCGAGATAGGCATGCGGCTTGAGGAAGCCGGGTTCGCGGTCGCCGGCATAGCCGATGCGGGCGAGCTCCTGGCCGAGCACGCTGCCATCCGTGCCGATGGCGGCCAGCACGGCCTCGGCACTGACGCCACCGGCATGGCATAGCGAGCCCATCATGTCAGGCGTGTAGCGCACACCTTCCTCATTGGTGAAAGAGGCGACCGCGACCGGGCGCGACGGCGAAAAGCCCGAAGCCTGCAGCGTCTCGATCACCTCCAGCCCGGCCAGCACGCCGTAGCAGCCATCATAGATGCCGGCATCGATAACGGTGTCGATATGCGAACCGATGAGCAGCGGCGCCTGCCCGGCATTGTCGGGGCTTTGCCAGATGCCGAAGATATTACCGACCCGGTCGATGGCGACTTCCAGCCTGGCCTGCCTGAGCCAGCCGACAAAGAGGTCACGGCCCTGTTTGTCTGTGTCGGAGGCGGCGAGCCGGATCAGCCTATCCTCACTGTCGCGGCCAACGGCGGCGAGTTCCCGGATGCGGCCAAGCAGACGCTGTGCATCGATCCCGATCATGGCTATGCCTCGGCCTTCAGCTTGCCGGCCAGCACATCGGCGGGGCTCTGCCCGACCAGCTCGGTATAGCGGTGCGGGTCTGTGGCGCCTTCGGTGTTGATTACAAGCACGCGGGATTTGTCGTCGAACCCGAGAGCGGCCTTGTGGTCGGCCACCGCCCGGATCAGCCCGGCCAGACCGACGCCGCCGCTTTCGCCGGCGACGATCACTGGATCATTGCCAGCCGGCCGTGCCAGCCGCCGCATCACCGCGACCGCCTCCTCCTCATCCACCGTCATGAAGGCATCGGCAACCCGCGCCAGAACGCGCCAGGCAACTTGCGAGGCCTCGTAGCATTCGAGCATCGCCATCACCGTCGGCTGGTCGTGTGCGACCTTGACCACGTGGCCCGCCCGGGCGGCTGCGACAACGCAGGCGGCGCGGGCCGGCTCGACGACGATGAAGGTCGGCCTGGCGTCACCGAGCACGATGGCGAGATGGCCGGCCAGGGCGGCGGCAATGCCGCCGACACCGGCCTGCACGAAGACATGGGTCGGCGGCTGCGGCAACTGGCCCAACGCTTCGCGCACGATCGCCGTATAGCCCTGCATGACCAGACCGGGGATGCGCTCGTAGCCCGGCCAGGAGGTGTCGGACACCACGGTCCAGCCTTGCTCCGCTGAAACCTCGGCGGCCTGCCTGACCGAGTCGTCATAATTGCCGTCGACGCGGATCATCTCGGCGCCATAGCGGGCTATTGCTGCAATGCGCGCCTCGCTGACGCCGGCGTGAACGAAGATTGCCGCTTTCGCGCCTACCAACTGTGCACCTTGCGCGACCGAGCGGCCATGATTGCCGTCGGTGGCGCAGGCAACCGTCATGCCGGCAGCGACCGCCCGGACGTCGAACCGGTTGAGATCGGCCACGTCAACGGGCCGATGAAGCGATCGGCTCGCCTCCTCCAGCACCAGTCGAAAAACGGCATAGGCGCCGCCGAGCGCCTTGAAACTGCCGAGACCGAGGCGAAAGCCTTCATCCTTGATGTGGACGGAGCCGAGGCCGAGTTCGCCGGCCAGCGTCGGCAATGCATGCAACGGAGTTGCCAGGTGATTGTCGCGATGGGCAAGAAAGCGCTCGACCGTATCGGCACCGGCATTCCCCAGCGTTTCGGCATCGACCGGATCGAGCGGCCGACGGTGCAAGGCATTGCTGTTGAGCAGGAACACGGGTGGCCTCCTTTGGGTGTGACGAAATCATATTGCAGCCGAGGCGCAAATAGCGCTGTTATTGGCGCTTCGAAATGCAAATTTGTTTCGCCAGGATAGCGCTTTGCCTCGATCGCCTTCACTCGACAGTTTCGACCTCGCCATCCTTGCCATCCTGCAGCGGGACAACACGATGCCGCAGCGGCTGATCGGCGAAGCCGTCAACCTGTCGGCGCCGGCGGTGCAGCGGCGCATCAAGCGCATGGAACAGTCCGGCGTCATTGCGGGCAATGTCGCCGTGGTCGACCCGGCGGCGGTCGGCCATCCCATCACCATTTTCGTCGAGGTCGAACTGGAGAGCGAACGCTCGGACCTGATCGACGCGGCCAAGCGGCAATTCTCGGCAGAGCCCGAAGTGCAGCAATGCTACTACGTCACCGGCGAGGCCGACTTCATCCTAGTCATCACCGCGGCCGACATGGGGGCCTATGAGGCCCTGACGCGCAGACTGTTCTTCGACAGCAAGAATGTCCGAAAATTCCGCACCTTCGTTGCCATGGACCGTGTCAAGGTGGGGCTGACGGTGCCTCTGCCGGGATAGCCAGTCTCTTTTACGCAATTCCGGACGGAAAACCGCTCACACTTTTCCTGGAATTGCTTTAGCCCGCCGGCCGCAGCCAGACCTTGTTGTCGTGGAAGGCCGCACCGCCATAGGGCGCTGGTGCGTCGGCGCCGGTGAGCACATTGATGCCTTCGCCACGCTCATGGGCGCTGTTTGGCCAGATGCCCTCGGCGATCACCACGCCGCGCTTGAGGCCTTCGAACAGCTTTGCGTGCAGCACCACCTCGCCGCGCCGGTTGCCGACCTCGATACGGTCGCCGTCGCCCAAGCCAAGCGCGGCAGCGTCGTCCGGATGCACCAGGAGTTCCGGCCGGCCTTCCTTGGCTCTCGACACCGGCGTTTCCGAGAAGGTCGAATTGAGGAAGTTGCGCGCCGGTGATGTCGTCAGCCGGAACGGATGCTCGGCATCCGCGACCTCGATCAGGTCGACATGGTCGGGGAATTCGGGGAGTTCCGCCACCGGCCCGAACAGGCCCATGCTTTTCGGCGGCCGGTTGGGCGCCGCCTGCCCGCTCCAATTGGCGCGGAAATGGAATTTCTTGTCGGCATGGCCGAAACCATCGATGAAATGCGCCGCCTCGAAATCCGGCTGCAGGTCGACCCATTTGTCTTCCTTGAGGCTGGCGAAGGAGCCCAGCCCGCGCTTGCCCAGGATGATGTCGATATGCTGCTGCTCGGTCAGGCCAAAGCCCGGCCGGTCGGAGACGCCGAGACGCTGCGCCAATTGCTCGATGACGAAATGGTTGGTGCGCGGCCCTTCCGGCGGTTCGATCAGCTTGGGACCGAGCGTGATGTGCTGGTTGCCACCGCCCTTGTAGACGTCGTCATGCTCGAGAAACATCGTTGCCGGCAAAACGACATCGGCGAGCTTTGCCGTGTCGGTCATGAACTGTTCGTGCACGCAGGTGAACAAGTCGTCACGCAGGAAACCCTGCTTCACCAGCCGCTGCTCGGGCGCGACATTCACCGGGTTGGTGTTCTGGATCAGCATCGCCGTCACCGGCGGGGCGCCATAGAGCGCGTCCGCTGCACCGGTCAGCACCGGGCCGATGCGCGACTGGTCGAGATGGCGAATATCGGGATCGCGCATCGCGGCGCCTTCCAGCACATCCTGGTTGAGCTTGAAGATGCCGGAATTGGAATGGAAGGCACCGCCACCCTCATATTGCCAGGCGCCGGTGACGGCGGCGATGCAGGATGCCGCGTGCATGTTGACCGCGCCGTTGCGCTGGCGGGCAAAGCCATAGCCGAGGCGGAAATAGGTTTTCCTCGTCGTGCCGACGAGGCGTGCGAAAGCCTCGATCTCGGTGACGGCAAGACCGGTGATGGCGGAAGCCCATTCCGGCGTGCGCGTCTCCAGATGCGCTTCCAGCCCCTTCGGATCGTCGGTGTATCTTTCGAGATAGGCGCGGTCGGCCATGCCTTCCCTGAACAGCACATGCATGACCGCGCAGGCCAGCGCGCCATCGGTGCCGGGCTTCAGCACAAGGCCTATATCGGCCTGCTTCATCGTCGCGTTCTCGTAGACATCGATGACGACGATCCTGGCGCCACGCTCCTTCCGCGACTTGATGGCGTGGGTCATGACATTGACCTGCGTGACCACGGCATTGGTGCCCCAGATCACCACGCAGTCGGACTTCGCCATCTCGCGCGGATCGGGACCACGCAAGGCGCCCGCTCCCATCATCCAGCCGGTCCAGGCCAGATTGGTGCAGATCGAGCCGAAGAAGCCGGAGTATTTTTTCGCATGGCGCAGCCGGTCGATGCCGTCGCGCTGCACCAGCCCCATCGTGCCGGCATAGAAATAAGGCCAGACGGTCTCGGAGCCGTATTTTTCCTCGGCCGCGATGAATTTCTCGGCGACGAGGTCGAGTGCCACTTCCCAGCTGGATACCTTCCAGACGCCGTCACCCTTGGCGCCGGCACGCACCAGCGGCTTCAGCAGCCGGTCGGGATGGTGGACACGGTCGGCATAGCGCGCGACCTTGGCGCAGACGACGCCAGCCGTATACGTATTGGACTTGGCGCCATGGACACGGCCGATGCGGTTGCCATCGAGCAGCTCGACCTCGAGCGCGCAGGTCGAAGGGCAATCATGCGGACAGGCGGAGTGGCCGATGCGAAGCTGCTGGTTCATACCGCGTATTTAGCGGGTTTTGCGGGCGACGTGTAGGGCCAGATCTTACCCTCCCCTTGATGGGGAGGGTCGGCGCGCAGCGACGGGGTGGGGTGCGGCGCGGGGGGGTGGGCGGCCCCGCCGGCGCCTGGGCGCGGCGCCCCCCCCCCCCCCCTCTCCTCGCGGCGGCGGCGGGCGGCGGCGGCCGCCGCCCGCGCGCGGCCCCCCCCGCGGCGCGAACCCCCACCCCGCTCCGCTTCGCGGATCGACCCTCCCCACAACGGGGGAGGGTAATCACTCCACCGTGCCTTCCTCATACTCGGCCGACATGGTCAGCCACTTCTCCTCGTGACCGGCAAGCTGCTGGGCCAGTTGCGAGCGCTCCTTGGCGAGCCGGGTCGCCGTCGACGGATCCTTTTCGTAGACGGCCGGATTGGCGAGTTCGTCCTCGATCAGGTCGATGCGCTTGCGGATGCGGTCCATCAGCGCTTCGGTGGCGCGGATTTCCTTGGCCAGCGGCTCGAAGGCGGCGCGGCGCGCCGCGGCATCGCGGCGGCGATCGGCCTTGGATGCCTTCTCGGCCTCGCGCTTGCCGCGGCGATCGCCGGACACGCCGGTGACCAGCGTCTTGTAGTCCTCAAGGTCGCCGTCATACGGGTTGACCGCACCATCCTTGACCAGCCACAGCCGGTCGGCGGTCGCTTCCAGCAGATGGCGGTCATGCGAGATCAGGATGACGGCGCCGGGAAACTCGTTCAGCGCATGGATCAAGGACTCGCGGCTGTCGATGTCCAAATGGTTGGTCGGTTCGTCGAGGATGAACAAGTTTGGCCCCTCAAAGGCCGACAGGCCCATCAGCAGGCGCGCCTTCTCGCCGCCGGACAGGTCCTTAGCGGCGGTGTTCATCTTCTCGGTGGTGAGACCGAACTGGGCGACGCGGCCACGTACCTTGGATTCCGGCGCCTCCGGCATCAGCCGGCGGACATGCTCGTAGGCGTTTTCATCAGGCCTGAGATCGTCGAGCTGATGCTGTGCAAAGATCGCCACCTTCAGGCCCGGCGCCACCGTCATGGTGCCGGTTTCCTGCTTCAGCCGGCCGGACAGGAGCTTGGCGAAGGTCGACTTGCCGTTGCCGTTGGCGCCGAGCAGCGCGATGCGGTCGTCGGCATCGATGCGCAGCGTCATCTTCTTCAGGATCGGCTGGCCCTCGGTGTAGCCGACATTGACGTTGTTCAAGGCAATGATCGGCGACGCCACCGTTTTCACCGGTTCGGGGAAAGAGAACGGCCGCACCGTGTCGTTCACGATCGCCGCGATCGGCTTCATCTTCTCCAGCGCCTTGATGCGCGACTGCGCCTGTCTCGCCTTCGAAGCCTTGGCGCGGAAGCGTTCGACGAAGGACTCCATGTGTTTGCGCGCGGCTTCCTGCTTGACACGGCCCTTCTCCTGCAACTCCTTCTGCTCGGTGTACTGGCGCTCGAACTGGTCGTAGCCGCCGCGCCAGAAGGTCAGCTTCTTCTGGTCGAGATGAACGATGGAATTGACGGCGCGGTTGAGCAGGTCGCGATCGTGCGAGATCAGAAGCACCGTGTGCGGATATTTCGACACGTAGTTTTCCAGCCAAAGCGTGCCTTCGAGATCGAGATAGTTGGTCGGTTCGTCGAGCAGCAGAAGGTCGGGCTCGGCAAACAGCACCGCGGCGAGCGCCACACGCATGCGCCAGCCGCCGGAGAAGGACGAGGCCGGGCGGCGCTGCGCGGCGTCGTCGAAGCCAAGGCCAGCGAGGATGGTGGCCGCGCGAGATTCCGCCGAATGCGCATCGATATCCGCCAGCCGCATATGGATGTCGGCAATGCGGTGCGCGTCGGTGGCGGTCTTTTCCTCCTCGAGCAATGCGGTGCGCTCGAGGTCGGCCTTGAGCACGATTTCGATCAGCGGCTCCTCGGTGCCGGGCGCTTCCTGCGCCACCTGGCCGATGCGGGTGTTCTTGGGCAGGCTGATCGAGCCGGTCTCGGAGGGAAAGTCGCCGGTGACGGCCTTGAACAGCGTCGTCTTGCCGGTGCCGTTGCGGCCGACGAGGCCGGCCTTGGTGCCGGCCGGCAAGGTCAGCGAGGCATGATCGAGAAGCAAGCGTCCGGCCATGCGGAGCGAAAGATCGTTGATGATAAGCATGCCGGGGCTTTTGCACGGGAGGGCGGCGCTTCGCAAGTGCCTGGGCGCCGGCGGGGGCATAAGGCATGAAGACGGCGCGCCCAAAGCGCGCCGTCCATCACTGCTAACTGCAGACTGACTTTAAGAGGCTGCCTGGTTCAGGCTTTGGGTTTGCGCTTCGTCACCTTGGCCGCGGCGGCCGGAACGGCCGGCTTGCGGCCGAGGCCCGAGGACTTGGCCAGTGCCGAACGGGTCGCGGAGTAGTTCGGCGCCACCATCGGATAGTCCGACGGCAAGCCCCATTTGCCACGATATTCCTCCGGGCTCAGACCATGGTCGGTCATCAGGTGGCGCTTCAGCGACTTGAATTTCTTGCCGTCCTCAAGACAGACGATGTGATCGGGAAACACCGACCGCTTCGGATTGACAGCGGGGTTCAGCGCGGGGCTTTCCACGGCGGCAATGCTGCCCAGCTTGCGCACCGATGCGCTGACGCTGGCGATCAGATCCGGCAGGCCAGACGCAGGGAGAGGATTGTTGCCGACATAGGCCGAGACGATGTCAGCAGTCAGTTCAATAGCGGTCTTGCTGTCGATGGTGTGCAATTCTGTTTCTCCCGCCGGTCATGAAGTTGCCGGCTTTTTTTAAGACTTCTCTTGATGTATCGACCTAGCTGCACCCCCCAACGGGTCGCTAAAGTCTCAATAAACGATCAAGAATCGGAACAGGAGGATGTTTCCACAACAGGTTGCAACGTTGCAAATTAGAAAATCTAATACTTGGAAACGGCCGACTTCGCGCCAGCAGATTTCAACTGCACGGACGCCGCAGGTTTAGAGTCGGCCAGTATGTCCAGAATGCGCTTCCAGCGGGCGCACCGGCCGAAATCTTTTTGCTCTATCGCCTTTTCGGCCTTCATGGCGGCGTAGAGCGGCGCCTCGGCGCCGAACTCCTTGAGCAGCCAGAATGCTTCCTGTCTGGCGAGGCGTTCATCGTCGTCAAGCATGTTCAGCCTCCGAGCGTTCTATGCCCACCGCAATACAGCTGCCGATGACGAGGACCGCACCGGCTATCGCGGTCAGCGTCAGCCTTTCGCCCGACAGCGTCAGCAGCAGCGTCGATGCGATCGGGGTCAGATAGGCGATGACCGCAACCTTGCCGCCGCCTTCAAGCTTCAAGGCGCGCGACCAGAAATAATATCCCAGCCCCATCGGGCCGGCACCGAGATAGAGGCCAAGCAGGAGGTGCTCACTGGATGGCCAGGCAGCGCCGTCGTGAATACACCACAGCAAGGTCAGGCCGACGCCGACCAACGCCGAAGGCAAAAGCAAACGCTCCGACGGTGTGGCCAGGCGGGCGACCGCAATCGAATAGAAGGCCATGCACAGCGCCGAGCCGAAGGCAGCGAGATAGCCGACGATGCTGCCTTGGAGAAAAGGCTGGCCGCGACCACCCGAGATCACCAGCGCCACGCCGACAAAGCCGAGCACGGCAGTCAACCCCAGCAGCACGGGGCGTTGCCGCTTGCCCAGCACGATGACCGCCGCCGCGACCATCAGCGGCCAGGTGTAGGCGACGAGATTGGCCTCGATCACCGGCATGGAGGCAAAGGCGATGTATTGCAGCACCATGGTGCCGACCAGGCCAATAAAGCCGACCGCGACCGGCGCCAGGGTGCCGTCAGCACCCTTGGAAAAGGCTGCGTCTTGCGTGTCCCCCTTCCGGCTCGCCAGATGGATGACGGCGAACACCAGAGCCGCTCCACAAAATTGCAGCAACTGCACGAGCGATACTGGATGGCTGGCCAGCAGGGATTTGCCGACCAGCGCGTTGGTCGACCACAGGGCGACCGCGCCGGCGGCGAAGACCAGGGCCGATGGCGAGCCGGATCCATCCCGGAATCGGCGCGACGGTGCCTTGTCCTTATCGCCGACCATGATGTTACCGACGGTCAAACCGGCGTCCACTTCTATGCCCTGGCTACCATGATTCCCTTGATCCGCCCGGGACCGGCGCATCGGTCGCCGCCGCAACCGGACGCTCTTCCTCGAAGCGGCGATAGGCCGGCAGCTGGTTCGTCCAGACGTCTTCGGCCAGTTCGTTGACCCATTCGCGATCGTGATCATTGTCGGCTGCGAGATAGAACATGCGATTGTCGTCGACGTAGGGCTTGGCCACAGAGCGCTGGTTGAGGACCAGCGTGACGCGCGAGCCGAGCTGTATCGGCGCGGTGCGGTGCAGCACACCGAGAAACTGGCCGAGCGTGGCGTAGTTCTTCTTGTGGTCGATGCGCATGACCTGGTTGCGCGGAATCTCGCGGCCGGATTCAAGGATGGCGCGGCCGGTCTCGGAATCGTCGCAGTAGATTTCGAGATGGCCGCCGACCAGCGGATTGCTGATCGACAGCGGAATGAGTTCGGTGACCGGGACACCGTCGCAATGCCAATCGACGGCGCCGTCCTTGGGATTCATGAAAGTGACGGTCGAGCCGACGATCGACAGCGGATAGGGCTCGAGCTTGGTGCCCATCATGTCGGACAGACGTTCCAGGCGCAGCTTGTCATGCAGCAACTCCTTGATCTCCGGGATAAAACGGTCGGCGCCGGTGATGAAGGTAAGGTCGAGGTGCTTGTGCACGGCGTGGCTGGCCTTGAGCTTCAACGCCGCCTCTTCGATCGCCGCCAGCAGCGCCGGGTCGTAGCCATGCAGATACTGCGCAACGCCGAAACCCGACACTTTCCAGGCCGTCTCATGGCCGATAATGGCTTCTCGGCTCATCGCGTAGCGCAGTTCAGGTATGGTATGGGCGTTCATTCTACTTCTCCAGGATGGGGGCATCACTTGGTAAACTGTCGATTAATTTCCCCACCCCTGTAAAATTAGGAATGCTGGTGCTAGTGTAAGCCCAGCTTAAGGTCGAAACGCGTGCGTCTGCTCAGTCAGGTCAACCTCAATTCGCTGAAGATTGTCGAAAGTGCCGCCCGGCACCGTAACTTCACGCGCGCGGGCGAAGAGCAGTTTATTACTGCTTCCGCCGTCAGCCAGCGCGTCAAAAGCCTCGAGGAACAGCTGCGCTTCAAGATCTTCCAGCGCGGCGGCAATGCGGTGTCGCTGACACCCGAAGGCGAGACCTATGTGTCGCGCGTTCGCGAGGCGCTGGAGCGCATCGTGGCGGCCAGCATGGAGGCGACCGGACAGTCGCAGGCGCATGTGCTGAAGATTTCGGTGCTGCCGACGTTCGCGGCGCGCTGGCTGTTTGCCCGCCTGCCGCTGTTCCAGCGGCAATATCCCGAAATCGAAATGCGGGTCTCGACCTCCTACGCCACCAATGAGTTCGCCACCTCCGAGTTCGACCTCGAGATCCGCTATGGCGACGGCAGCTTTCCCGACCTCAAGGCGGACCTGCTGTTCAAGGAGGATTTGACGCCGGTGTGCAGCAGGAAGCTGTTCCACGAGGTTCTCGGCGATAGGCCGCCGTCACAGGTGACGCCCGACGACCTCAGGCATTTCACGCTGCTGCATTCCGACACCTGCACGCAGAACTGGCAGTCGTGGCTGGGTTTTGCCGGCGCGAGTTCCGTGCTCGGCGAGACCAAGAGCATCTATTTCGATTCCTGCATGATGTCCTATGAGGCGGCCAATGCCGGCATGGGCTTTGCAGTCGCCAACCGCGCCTATATGGCGAGCGAGATCCGCGCAGAGCGGCTGGTCGCGCCGTTTGCCGTGCATCACCCCAACACCGCCGGCTGGTATTTCGTCTGCCCGGTCACCGCGCCCTACACGCGCAAGGTGGAATTGTTCAAGCAGTGGATCATGGCCGAGGCGGCGCTGACGCAGTGCCAGCTGGACGCCGGGATTGCCGGCGGCCCGGTGCTGCGCAAGGCCATTGCCTGAGGTCGGATTCTTTCCGCGGCCTTGCGGGATTTGTCGTCTTTTCTGCTGGTTTTGCGCAGACGGCATGAGCAGAACCGGCACGAAAACTGCCACCTCATGACGCAGGCGAGAGACTCAGCTATCTTCGGTTGTTGCGGCGGACCTGATATCCGCCTGGCCGGCGCTATCAGCTCACCTCCCAAGCGGCGCCGGCCTTCTTCTCCTGAAAGCCATTTCTCGTCTCCCGCCGGAAAACGATCATTGCGCCGGCTGATCGCCGCCGGCCGCCGGCTTTGGCGCCGAATCCGTCTGCGGAGTTTGATCGAGCACCGGGGCTTTGGTTGGCTGGATGTCGCCGTCGCAGGCGGCGAGCGCCAAGCTGGCGGCTAGCAGAATCAGAAGCCTCTTCATGGCGACCTCCTAGGTCTGCCCTCTCCTTCGTAAGGCAACGAGGTGGTTCGGCTTTGGTTGCACGCTCGCAAACGACGCCGCGTCGGCTGGAACCAAACGGCGGCTCTGAGGTTGGTTGCCCAAAGGAGATCGCGCCATGATCCGTCTGCTCATTACCGGCCTTTTCGCTTACGCGACCTATCGCATCGCCAAGGAGATCATCAAGGACGTGCCTGACAATTTCGATCCGTTGCCGGTGCCTGGCGACGAACGCGCCGCCTTGCGGCGCCAGTCGGCGGCAACGGGTGTCGCGCCACGGCGGTAAGGGCGACTTCCGCCCGTTGCGAACAAAGCGGAAACGATGCTTGATAGGCGATGACCATCGCCATCAATGATTCGTCCTTGCGGCCCGCCTATCTGGCGAAGCTCAACGCCGAGCAGCGGCTCGCTGTCGAACATGGCGACGGCCAGATCGCCGGGCCGCTGCTGGTGATCGCCGGCGCCGGCTCCGGCAAGACCAACACGCTCGCCCACCGGGTTGCGCATCTGATCGTCAAGGGCGCTGATCCCAGACGCATTCTGCTTATGACATTCTCGCGCCGCGCCGCCACCGAAATGGCCAGGCGGGTCGAACGCATCGCCGGCGAGGTGCTGGGCCGAGACGCGTCCGTCATCGCCGATGCGCTGGCCTGGGCCGGCACGTTTCACGGCATCGGCGCCAGGCTGCTGCGCGACTATGCGCTGACGATCGGCCTCGACCCCGCCTTTACCATCCATGACCGCGAGGATTCCGCCGACCTGATGAATCTTGCCCGGCATGAACTTGGATTCTCGAAGACCGAAAGCCGTTTTCCGACCAAGGGCACCTGCCTGGCGATCTATTCGCGCGCCGTCAACGCGCAGGCGCCGCTTGGCGAGGTGCTGGGTTCGGCCTTTCCGTGGTGCTCGGGGTGGGCAGAACAGCTGAAAGAGCTGTTCGCCCGATATGTCGAGGCCAAGCAGGCGCAGAACGTGCTCGATTACGACGACCTCCTGCTCTACTGGGCGCAGATGGCCGCCGAGCCGGAGATCGCGGCGCATCTGGGCTCGCGCTTCGACCATGTGCTGGTCGACGAATACCAGGACACCAACCGGCTGCAGGCCTCGATCCTTTCGGCGCTGAAGCCGGACGGCGCCGGACTGACGGTGGTGGGCGACGACGCGCAGTCGATCTATTCGTTTCGCGCCGCGGAAGTGCGCAACATCCTCGATTTCCCGCAACAATTCGCGCGAGCCGCCGATGTCATCATGCTGGAGCGCAACTACCGCTCGACCGAGACCATTTTGGCGGCAGCCAATGCGGTCATCTCGGAGGCATCGGAGCGTTTCACCAAGAACCTCTGGTCGGAGCGCAAATCCTCGCAAAGACCGAAACTGGTCAGCGTGCGCGACGAGGCGGAGCAGGCGAACTATGTCTGCCAGGCCATCCTTGCCGAGCGCGAGGCCGGCACGGTGCTGAAATCGCAGGCGGTGCTGTTTCGCGCCTCGCACCACAGCGGCCCGCTGGAGATCGAACTGACGCGCCGCAACATCCCCTTCGTCAAGTTCGGCGGGCTCAAATTCCTCGACGCCGCCCATGTCAAGGACGTGCTTTCGGTGCTGCGTTTTGCCGAGAACCCGCGCGACCGCGTCGCCGGCTTCCGCGTGCTGCAGCTGCTGCCCGGCATCGGCCCTTCGGCGGCGAGCACCATCGTCGAGACCATGGCGACATCGCTCGACGAGGAAATGGGGCTGGCCCGCTACCGGCCGCCGCAACGCGCGGCTGAGGACTGGCCGGCCTTCGTTGCGCTTTATTCCGGCCTGCGCGCGCGGTCGGGGAAATGGCCGGCCGATCTCGAACAGGTCAGGCTGTGGTACGAGCCGCATCTCGAGCGCATCCACGAGGATGCGACGACGCGGCGGGCCGACCTCATGCAGCTCGAGCAGATCGGTTCCGGCTATGCTTCGCGCGAGCGCTTCCTGACCGAGCTGACGCTGGATCCACCGGATGCGACCAGCGACCAGGCCGGGCCGCCGCACCGCGACGAGGACTATCTGATCCTGTCGACCATCCATTCGGCCAAGGGCCAGGAATGGAAGAACGTCTTCGTGCTCAACACCGTCGATGGCTGCATCCCGGCCGATCTCGGCGTCGGCACCAAGGAGGACATCGAGGAGGAGCGCCGGCTGCTTTACGTCGCGATGACGCGGGCCAAGGACGGCCTGCATCTGGTGACGCCGCAGCGCTTCTTCACCCACGGCCAGGCAGCGCGCGGCGACCGCCACGTCTATGCCTCGCGAACCCGTTTCATCCCGGCCTCGATCCTCGGCGCCTTCGAGCAGACGTCGTGGGCGAGCGTCCACGCCAAGGACGATCCGCGCCACAGACCTGAAGTCCGCGTCGACCTCGGCGCCCGCATGCGCGGCATGTGGAAATAGCCGCAACCGCGATGCCGGCAGGGAGCGACCTCAAGAGCAAATCGTCCTGTCATGGCATCTCTCAGGGAACCTCGGGCCGCCAGCCGCGTTTTCTGGCGTCCAACCCGCGATCGGAGGGCGGCGGCCGCCGCCCTTCCGCCCATCCAGAGAGGCCAGAATGCACGACGCGATGTTCTTCACCCCGGTTGCCGTTAGCGTTGGCGCCGGCCACAAACGCATGCTCGCCTCGCTGTTCGAGATGCATGATTTCCTGACCGAATTTCCGCCGTCACGCCGGCGCCTGAGCTATGGCGCGGCCGTGAGGGCTTGCGAGGCGGCGCGCGCCGGAGAAATCTCGACCGAGGCCGCACGCGATGCCCTGATCACCTTTGCAGTCACGGCAGGCATCCTCTGGCCCGCGGTCCAGCCGGCCGTCTCGGTCAAGCCGGTCGCACACGGTTATGGCGGCTACGCCGTCTGAGACGGCCGGGACCAGGCCTGCCCAGCAAAAAAGATCACTCGGACTTGCCGGCAGACGTCGGCGAGGCCTGTGCCAGCCTTGCCGACGGGGCGGTCTGTTCGGTGTTGCCGACAAAGAGTTGATCGCCGACAAAGGGATAGGCAAGCTGCCGATGATAGAGCGAGGGAACCGGGTCATCGGTGTCGTATTCCGCGGCATCCTGTCGGGCATGAACAATGTGCCTACCAGCATGTCGAGCAAAGGCAGCTGCCCGGCGAAATTCTTGTCCCAGGCTTCGCGCTCATTGGCATGATGCCAGTGATGAAATCGCGGTGACGCCAGCAGCCATTTCAAAGGCCGTTGCGGCCGAAGATCGGCTCGCCAGAGATTAATGCCAAGGGATGAACGAATCGCGGCTGGCCACGGATTGCTGCCATTTGCCGGCAGGGGCCGCATGCCTGGCCAAACCAAGTCTCAGGTTTGGCGAATCGCCAACCGTTCCGACAGCGCAGGCAGCGGCACTGCGGCGACTGGAGAGCTTGCCGCCATCTGCCCGGATCGCGGCGGCCTTTTGAACAGCCCGCCTGCCCACCGCGTGGACGGGCGCTCGATCCATCGATAGCTTGCCCAGCTTACCATCAGGACACAAACGCCTGTGGTAACGATGTAGGAGAGGACACCCGCTGAATGGCTCAACCAGGCACCGAACAACAGCGACACTGCGATCATGGTCGGCCAATGCCACATATAGGTCGAGTATGAAATATCGCCCAGAAATGTGACCCACTTGGCTGGGCGCGAGCCGGCGCCCTCCAATGACAGCGCGCCCCATACGATCAGCGACGCAGCCGTTCCATAGATGGCGAGGCGAAGCAGGCCGGTCGTGGTCCCGAGCATCGGCCCAGCGTAATAACCGGCTACAGCCACAATGACACAGCCCAGAACTATGCAGACTCTCGGAAATGGCAGCGATCGGCGGCTCGCGACATAACCGATCAGCAATCCCGGCAGGAACTCCACTGTGATAGGGGCGGCAAAATACAATCCATGACCCCAGCCGCGCTCTGCTGCAGTCACAGCCACAATATGGGCTACGCCCCAGACAGCGATCACCGCTCCCGACCTTCGACCGAACAGCATGGCCAAACCCGCGACAAGGTAAAATTGAATTTCGAAGCAAAGCGTCCAACTGACCGGATGCAGAAAATTCGTCGTCACCAAGCCGAGGGTTTTCGGCGTCAATTGTGAAAAATCGACGGGATAGAGACCCCCGCTGCTGAGCAGCACGACGATTGTCGCGCCGAGGGAAAGCCAATAGATCGGATAGATCCTGACAAAGCGCCGCATAAGGAATTGCAGGGAATAAAAAGGGTGACCCGCGTTCTGCTGCTGCAGGAGACCTGCGATGATTACGCCACTGACGACGAAAAAAATGTCGACCCCGAACGCTCCGAAATGCAAGAAAAAGTTGTAGGCCGTAGCTCCCCATTGGTTCTTGCCAAATGATGAGACCGTACAAATATGCAAAAAAACAACTAAAGTTGCAGCAATCCCTCTTAACGCTTGTATTGAAAGTGATTTCGAGCGAAGATTCATATCTCACCCAGAAAAAACGATATTTTCTTTGGCATATTGCGGGCATTTCTTGATTAACCTATCATCTCTCTTAAGATTGTCGATTCACTCCTTTCATCGCTCCACAGGCTGATGTCAAAAGCCCGGAAGCTAACTGTTTCCGCGAGTTTAGACAGTGCGAGAGCCACGAACTGTTCCTGGCATACGGGCCGGCCGACCGGCAAAGCAAGGTGCCGTGGCACTTAGCTGCTCCGCACGGCTACTTCCGCAAAAAACGATATTTTTAGGTTAGCAGGCGAAATTTCGTGATGAATTGGAATCAATGAGCAGATTCGACATCTCGCCCTGCAATCGTAAAATAAGATTTTTCTATAAGCATGACACGATATCTGTAAGATTCTTATATTTCTAAGATGATATCGCGGTTCTACTAAAAGTAGGAAACAAAACATGCCGATAATCTTTGAATGCATATTGTGGAATGAAGCTCTGACGGCTAACCTACTTGGCAGAGTGGGAAGTGATGCGCTATTTTTTGCAAAAAGCATGTCACGGGGCTAAGTTAAGAAATAATATCAGCATACAGATGGGTGAAATCTTGGTGAATACACGAGATGTATTGTCGAACAGGCCGAGTCACCGGTGGAATAAACCCAACATTGGCGCTCTGTTCGCGACGGTTGGACAATTCGGTATCCAGCAGTTTTTTGACTTCCGCAAAGATCCCGCCGTCGAGAAGGTCAATGCACCATCTTCCAAAGCGCTGATTGACGAAACGCTCACAAAAGAGAAAGCAAGCCAGCTTCCCAAGCTTATGTGCGCACTCGACGTTCCTTCGAGCCGCTCATTTCACGTCGGCAAGGGGCTTGCGCTGTACCTGCAGGGCTGGGCTTTCTGTCCCGGCAACGCGATCAGACGGCTCTATGTCCTGGACGGAACCAGGCAGCATGAAATCAAGAACCATTCCTGGGCTCGGCCCGATGTCGTGCACTGCTTCTATCCCGCGCAGGATCCAACTGGCGGCAGCCTGTTCTCCGAATTCACCACCATATTGCCGATCGAGGAGATTGCGGAACCGGAGACCCGCGAACTGCGACTTCTTGCCGAGCTTAAATCCGGAGACATGATCGAGCAGTCTCTTGCCGCCTTCAGGCTCCAACCTGGGACCAACCGGCGACCGGTGAAGGTGAAATGGCCGGCCACTGGTCCCAAGATTGCCATCTGCATGGCGGCATACAATCCGCCACAGGAACTTCTGGAGCAACAGATCGCGTCAATCATCGGTCAAGACCACAAGAACTGGATCTGCATCATCACTGATGACAGCTCAAATTCCTCTTCCCGTCGCGATATTCTTGATTTGGTAGAGAATGATAAACGATTTATTTACGTTAGAAACAGGGAACGGAAGGGTTTCTACAAGAATTTCGAAGAGTGCCTTTCGCTGGTACCGGTCGGTGCAGAGTTCGTCGCGCTGGCAGATCAGGATGATCGTTGGCGTGCGGACAAACTAACCAAGCTCGTCCAGGCTTTGCCGGAGAACAAGAAACTCGCATTCAGCGACTGTCGTATCGTGGCCGCCGATGAGGTCGTCTCCGACACGTATTGGAGCCATCGCAAAAACGAATATACGGATTTTCTTTCGCTATTCCTCGGCAATAGCGTGAGTGGCGCCGCCAGCCTATTTCGCAGCGACATTCTCGACCGGATACTGCCGTTTCCGCAAAGGCTGGTGGATGCCTACCACGATCAGTGGATTGCACTTACTGCCCAGGTTGCGGGCGGGATTTCCTACACCCACGAGCCTCTGTACGATTATCATCAGCATGGAGCCAACGTGGTGGGGCAAGTCGTCGTGCCCTACGCCGGCGTTTCCCATTCAATAGGGTTTCTCCTGAAAGGCGTCGGAAACAAGCGTGCCTTGGTTGAGGCAGGTCGAGCTTTGCTGCACCAGGCACGCAGAGATTTTGTGGGGACGCTGGAAAAGGCCATATTCGCCGAGACGCTTCGGTTGCGAAACCCCGGGATGCCGGGAAGGCTGGGCAAGATAGTCAACCGCATGTCGCGCCTGACCACCAGCTTGGCCGAAGTGATCCTTCTGAGGTTTTCAGCCGCGCTACGGCGCCGTTCGACATTGAACGTCGAAGGACAGATGATGAACGCGGCCTTAGGTGTCAGGGCAAGAAATCTTGCCTATCGGTTGAAGAAAGCCAAATATTTGCAGTATGTCCGCAAGATCGCCACGGGATCCGACGCTCTGCCAAAAGCTGCGGCCTCCGGAGGGATACCGAGCGTCGCGGATACAAATGCCAGCTGGATTATTCACAATATCCAGCCGTTGACGCTGCGGGTGTCGAAGCGCGAGCCAAAGCGCGTCAACATCCTCCTGGCAACGATCGATTTCAAATATATTTTCGGAGGCTATATCGGCATGTTCAGCCTGGCGCTGCGCCTGCGTCGGGAAGGTTTTCTCGTCCGGATCGTGACGTTGGAACATACGGAACTGGACATGGCGCTCGCTCGCGAGCGCATCAAAGGTTATCCCGGCGTCGAACAATTGTTTGACGAGATCGAAATCGAACATCGGTATGATCGCGATGACGAATTGTTCGTTAATCCCAATGATCGCTTCATTGCCACCAATGGCTGGGCGGCCCATGTCGCGCACCACGCCAGCCGGAAACTGGGACAGGACCGTTTCATGTTCATGGTCCAGGAATATGAACCCTATTTCCTACCCATGAACACGATTGCCGCACTGTTCCAGCAATCCTACCGCTTCCCGCAGTTCCAGCTTTTCTCGACACCCTTGCTGCGCGACTTTTTCAAGCTGAACAAGATCGGCGTGTTCTCGCAACCGGGTGCGAAGGAAAACCACGCTGTGTTCCGCAACGCCATCCAAAAATTCAAACCGTCGATAGACGACATGCGCGATCGCGAGCGGCGGATTCTTTTCTACGCCCGCCCGGAAGCACATGCCGCGCGCAATATGTTCGAACTCGGCATAATGGCGCTTGCCGAGCTGGCCCGTTCCCCGGGTTTCGACGCAGACAAGTGGAAGTGCTACGGGATGGGCTCGATCGGCGGCGCCAGCAAGATCAGGCTGGCGAAAAATGTGGTCATGGAGATGCTGCCGAAGACCGATTTGCAGACCTATACCGAACGGCTACCGCACCATGATGTCGGCCTCTCGCTGATGCTGACGCCGCATCCCAGCCTGGTGCCGCTGGAAATGGCTTCGGCCGGTATGTGGACCGTGACCAACACGTTCGAGAACAAGACGGCTAAGAGCCTGCGGGATATCTCGACCAACCTGATCGCTGTGGAGCCGACGCTGGAGGGCGTTGTCGCCGGGCTCAAGGACGCCATCTCGCGCGTCGATCAATACGATAAGCGGCTGCAAGGCTCGCGCTTCGATTGGCCGACCGACTGGAACGACGCCTTCTCCCAGGCGACGATGAAAAAGATCGTCGACTTTCTGTCTGATGCGCCGATCCTTCCCGTCGCGATCCATTCGCCTCGAAAAGGGACGCACAGCATTCGGGCGCCGGCGTTTAAAGCGCGTCGCCTAGCCGCGGGCTCGGCCCGCGGGTAGTAAGGGTTTGAAGAACAAAATCTTGTTAGGGCGCGACCGGCCCGTCAAGGTTTTTTCATGATCATGACCGATTGCCCAAGAGAAGCTCCACCCCATGGCGCTTTCGGGCCATCGACGAACTCCTTGATCGACAGGTTGGCGTGTCCGGCCCACACTTCCCACTGGTTACGCTCGATGAATGTGTTGAGGTAGTACACCCCCAGCGATCCTTCAAAGACCGGCCATTGAGTGGGCTCAGCCAGTTCAAGAAACGATATGACCGCCGTGCCACCCGGCTTCAGCGCGCGGGATACTTCCAAAAGATACGTATAGCATTCTGTCTGCAATAGATGCGTGAAAACGCTGAAGGCGTACACCACGTCAAATTCACCATCGCCGCACGGAAAGCTCAATTGCCGGTGCAGTCTATATTCGAAGTGCTTGGGTGTTTTGGTTTTCGCGTAGTCGAGCATGGATTGGACGATATCGGTTCCCAGATAGCGGCTGATATTAACCCTCTTGGCCAGGGCGTGAGCCACTCTTCCGCTGCCACAGCCAAAGTCGAACACGGCATCTCCATCTCGAATGCCGGCATAGGCCAGAACATCCGCGGCAATCTTGCCGATGCCTTCGTAGTTGCCTCCAACAGCGAGGCTCATCGCCTCGTCAAGCGGGTATTTCGCCAGAAGATCGGCAACGTGGCGCTCATAGTTCTCAACAAAATGATATTCAGCCATGGCTCTTCGTCTTTGTTTTTGGATTGAGCGACAAAAGCAACTTCCAGTCGTCGTTGCCTCTAGGCGGATTTTTGCACGATGTATTGGTCCTGGTATTTCCACCATGCGCCGGCTTCGTAGGATATTAACCGCGATCCCGGCAGCCGGCCGATCTGAAAGCCGACATATTGCGGATGAACGGTCGAACTGCCGTAATCCTGCTTGTCGAGGTCAATTTGTTCCGATTCAGCCTCGAATGCGATGCCATCAGGGCCAGGTGTCGGGATATGCGGATTGATGGCGCGGGCGGATTCGCCGATGGTCGTGAAGATCAGATAACCGCCTGGCGCCAGCAGCGAGTAGAGCGCCGAAAGCCATCTGCCAAAAGTGCGATCCGGAAGATGGGAAAAAAGCGAAATTACGGCGATGACATCGAACTGTCCGGGGATATCGAGGTGCTCAGGATCTTTCGACGACAGGAAGGCCGGGCATCCGAAATGTTTTCTCACGAACTCCACCGCTTCAGGATGGATATCACTGACCGTCAGGTCGCATAATTTCCGTAGATGGCGGGTGACCCGCCCATAGCCGGCGGCGAATTCGAGAACCCTCGGATTGCTCGAATCGGCGCCGAGGCTCCCGATTGTCCGCATCAGTTGTTCCGCGTCAGCCAGGCCGCCCTTGAAGTAGAATTGCAGACCGGTTTCGGCGTTCAATTTCAGGAAATGCGCCAACATCAGATCTTCGGAGTGAAGCGCTGGGCTTACCCCATAGGCCTCCGCAAATCGCTTCGCCGTCGCTTCGAATTCTCCAACAGCTAAGGTTGCCATGTCACCCTTTCCGCTATTCTGTTTCACGAGTGTTTGCTGGCTTCATTTGGCCGCCTCATCATGAGCGGCGCGCCAGCCAAACTCTACATCCCTGAGGGTCGTTTGCTGGCCGGAATCGCCTGGGTCGATACGAATGGAACGCCCAGCCAGATAGTCGGGAAGAACCAGCGCAATCGTGTGGTCGCCAACGTCGAGCGGCACTTGAATCGAGCGACCAGCCACAAAAGCTCCGTCCTGGCCGGAGTGGGGTGAAAAAAAGATTTCGAATGTATCGGGGACTTTCAATGTCAACCGCAGTCGTATGCAGGGGATCTTTCCAACGCCGCCAGAGACGGGCACGGTGGCGACCATTTGGGGATCGGGGGCGGTGGTGAGATAACCGTTTGCGTCCGCAGCCATAGCTTGGAGCCTCGGCGAACCGGATGCGGGTGCAAAATCCCTGCATTCCCTGGCCGCCAGTTCATCACGTGCGACGAGGGCCTTGCCCAGCGTGTTCGGCCAAGAAAGAGGAAAGTTCAACACAGAATTGACGACCGCTCGCTCGACGCGGCTTACCACCAAGCGGTCGCTGGCCTGCACCGCTTTGGTGATCTCTTGGGGATCGGCATCGAAATTCAATTCGGCGCCGTGCCGGAACGGGTCCGTCAACCCGATTACTTTATTGTAGAACGAATCGTGCAAAACGAGGGTGGACTTCGCCTGGTCGAATTCTGCGACTGAAGCCAGTGCCTTTTTTTCCGCAGGAATGTCGATCTCGCTTTCCGGGTAGCCATTGCCAACCAGCAGCATTGTCGTTTCCATATCGGCTGGAGGCTGGGCCAATTTTCCGGTTAGTGCAGGTGGCGACATCGCCCTGGTGTCCCGAAACATCGCCGCGAGCAATTGGCGGAAGGCTATGGCCGCACCAAAGTTGGTCCAGTGGGTGTCCGCCTTGCCATACAGAATGTTGCCGGCGGGATTGCCCTTTTCGCTCCGCAGCGCGGTAAGGTGATCGACGATCTGGGGCGCCTCGACCCTAATCGCCGATCGCAAAAGTTCGGCACTTTGCTGTTTGCAGCCCCAGATCTTTTTGAAATGAGGGTCCAGAAATTCCGGATAAAGTGTGGATTTATCGGGCGCTATTGCAAAATACATATCAATTCCCGAGGCCTTGGCGACATCAAGCATGGCGCCAATGCGGGACACGGCCATTTCCACATCATATTGCTTTTGACATTCCCCCCCGAACCAGTCGTCCTTCCAGAACAGCCAGCCGTCCTTTCCGCTGGCTACATTGTTATGGTCATACTGGCGCACAATTCTCAGCAAGGCGGTGTTTCGAACGGTAATGGCCGTTTTCTTCAGTTGCGAGCGTTCAAGAAGAGCTGAAGCCAGTTGATCGAACGCACCGCTCGAACTGGTGGACAGAGCTTCTACCGGCGGAAATGCGGTGAACGGTATTCGGCCATAAGGTTCAACGGCGCCGCGAACAGCCAGCACCAACAGCGGCGACGCGATGATGACCACGAAGGCTGCGGTGACTATTGCGCTGCATATTTTTCTGGCTGTTTTCATCAGAATTGGAAATACAGGAACGGAGTGTAGCCACCGCTCAGCGCCAACACCTGACATACCATCAGGGCAACAACCGTGTAGCAGGCGCCGGCGACATACAGCTTATCGCCTCTGGTCTCGCTTGTCAGCAACTGGCCGAACGAAAGCCGGCCGGGCAAAACGTAAATTGCCGCACCGGCCACAAGGGCGATCAGGCTGGTCGTGGCTATCGGCGCAGCCGCATCGAGGCTGAATGCACCAGCGGCGTCGGGCGAAGCCATCGCCTTCCACAAAGACATTGCCTGTTCAAGCGACGTCGCGCGGAACAGCGGCCAGCTCAGCGTCACGACCGGCAGGAAATAGGCATATCGCAGCCACCCCTTCTCCAGCACTTTCGGCCAGGTGCCGGTGGCCACGCGCTCGACCAGGATGAAAAGCCCGTGGAACATACCCCAGCAGAAAAACGTCCAGGAAGCGCCATGCCAGAGGCCGGTTACCGCGAAGACGATCAACAGGTTTCGATAGGTCGCGATCCTGCCATGCCGGCTTCCCCCCAGCGGGATGTAAAGATAGTCGCGAAACCAGCTTGAAAGCGAGATGTGCCAGCGTCGCCAAAATTCGGTGATCGAACGGCTGGCGTAGGGTCTCTCAAAATTTTCCGCAAAGCGGATGCCGAACATGCGGGCAAGCCCGATGGCCATGTCGGAATAGCCGGAGAAGTCGAAATACAACTGGATGCCGTAGGTCGCGGCCGCCAGCCATGCCGTGGCAAAACCTATGGTGTCGTGGGGTGCGGCGAAAATGGCATCGGGGATCGGCGCAATACCATCGGCTATGATCACCTTTTTCATGAGGCCGTGAGCGAAGCGGGTGGCCCCAGTGGAGAAGTTCTCGAGAGATATTCTCGGCGCTCGAAAATCATCCACGACGTCCCGGAACCGCACAATCGGGCCGGCAATCAGGTGCGGAAAAAATGTGAAGTACGTACTGAAGAGCACGACATTGCGCTCTGCAGGAATTTCACGACGGTAGACGTCGATCAGGTAAGACAATGCCTGAAAGGTAAAAAAGGATATGCCGATCGGGAGGATTATGCCGGCGAATGTCGCCGACAGATTGCTGCCTGAAGTGAGGTCAAGGTTCACCGCTATGAAATCGAGATATTTGAAGAACACGAGAATGCCGACCAGCAGCACGATTGCCGCCCCGACAACTGCATTTCTCAATCTCGCGCTTTTGCAAAGGTCGACAGCCAGCGCGCCGAAATAGGCGATGACTACATCCGCGATGAGTATGATTACATACGACCCTGACGACCAATAGTAGAATGCCAAGCTCAGAACGAGCAGGCTTGGCCGAAAGGCAGAGGGCTTGGCAAAAAGAGCTATGGCAAGTGCGATAGGCAGGAAGAAGAAAAGAAAATTACTTGCCGAAAATACCATCCTGCCTCCAACCACGCCCACGCTCGGTGACCACCTCAGCTCTAAGAGCCAAGTTTGCCACCCAAGACCTCACCATCTATATCGAATATAGCGCGCAAGGATCGGCCAAAATACAAAAACATGTCCCAACGGCGAAAATATCGACAAAATGTATGAGCATTCGGCAATTCTCTCTGAATCATCCCTGCTCAGATAGTAGACGCCTCGCCTGATCTGTAAATGCTTATCTCTATGCACAGGTTGTTGATAACGCGCCCAAGCCGCTAGAGCGTTTCATCGTTTAGGGAAACGGCGAAACACTCTATTTCTTGTTCTGACGCAATTCCGAAGGAAAGCGCTAAGCGCTTTCCTGGGAACACACACTTTTCTTGGAATTGCTCTAAGGCGCTACGCCGAGCTGTCGGCGCACCGGTCCCAGCCCTCAATGCAACGTCGGATCACCGGCGAGCAGGCCGCGCGGCCCGGTCGTTTCGAAACTGACCTGGTCGCGGCCGTTGGATTTGGCCTTGTAGAGGTGCCGGTCGGCCGTCAGGAACATGTCGGCATAGGTGGTGGGTCCGCTGAAGGCGACGCCACCGATGCTCACCGAGAGCGGACAGGGCCGTCCATCCGGGGCAAACTCGACCTCGCGGATGCGCCGCCGGATCCCCTCGGCAACCAGCCAGGACTGCGACGGGTCGGCGCCAGGCAGGAAGATGGCGAACTCCTCGCCGCCGATGCGCCCGACGATGTCGGCGCCGCGCAGCTGGGCCTTGATCGTCTGCGCAATCAGCTTGAGCGCCTGATCGCCGCAATCGTGGCCCAATCGATCGTTGATGGTCTTGAAATGATCGGCGTCGACGATCAGCAGGGCGCCGGCATCGACGACGGCCTGGCTGCGCGCCTGTTCGAGATAGGCCTCGACCAGCATCGAAAACGCGCCGCGGTTGAACACCGCGGTCAGGCTGTCGGTCGCCGCGACGATGCTCAGATTCTTCTGGGCGATCGCCAGCTGGCGCATCTTGTACATCAGGAAAGAGAAGAACGATCCACCCAGCACGAGCGGCAGCAACAGGTCGGTGAGCTGCGCCCAGCGCAACGCTTCGGGCGACAGCGACGGAAAATTGTAGGAATCGACAAGGAAGGCCGCCGCGATACAGATCGCCGTGCCGACAACCGTGACTGCTATGACCCTGCCCAAGCTCGTGGGCGAAAGATCGACCCGCATGCCATTTCTCCCACTGTGTTCGCCATTTTGCAGCGGGAACACAAATGAAACCCTAAAATCTTACCTGCAATTCGAATGTGGTTAACCAGAACAATTCCAGGAAAGTGTGAGCAGCTTTCCCGGGAGAAGCGCGTGGGCGCTTTCCCTGAGAATTACCAAGACAAAGGGATAGCGCGTTTCATCGTTTCCGTTAAACGATAAAACGCTCCGCCAATCGAAAGGCGCGATCGATTGCCTTGTGAGTGGCGACAAAAAGCCCGCCACTTGCGCGGCGGGCTTTCCGACTGGCCGGAGGCTTCTCGTCAGCGCATGTCCCTCGGGAAGTCTGGGCCATGCGGTAGGAGAGTGCCGTAAAGCCTCACGGCTGGTTCGACACTCCCGGCGAAACCTGTCTCAGCGACGCGAGATCATAAGGCATAGCTGCCGCAGATCGCTGTCGTAGGTGCCCTCGCTGGCGAGCACATCGACGCAGCGCTT
Source organism: Mesorhizobium sp. M0626 (assembly GCF_040320665.1). NCBI lineage: Bacteria > Pseudomonadati > Pseudomonadota > Alphaproteobacteria > Hyphomicrobiales > Phyllobacteriaceae > Mesorhizobium > Mesorhizobium sp. M0626. The sequence continues at coordinate 85,328 of NZ_JAMYQD010000004.1, forward strand.
CTTCATACGTGTCAGCTGGCTGTTCGACATGCTGGCGACGACACCGGGTGTCCCAGGGGTGCCTGGTGTTCCAGGAGTTCCTGGAGTGCCGGGGGTACCGGGCGTACCGGGCGTGCCCGGCGTTCCGCCAATGCCGACGCCGACGCCGACGTTGATGCCGCTGCCGACGTTGACGCCGACACCGGCCTTGATACCTCCGCTGCCGCCGACCGTGGCCCCAACACCGGCCTTGATGCCACCGGCTCCGCCGACCGTCGCGCCAGCGCCGGCCTTGATGCCGCTGCTACCGCCGACTGAGGCGCCGAGGCCCGCAGTAACGCCGCTATTGCCGCCGACCGTTGCGCCAGCACCCGCCTTGATACCGCCGCTGCCGCCAACCGAGGCGCCGGCACCGGCCTTGACCCCGCCGCTGCCGCCGATCGAAGCGCCAACACCGGCATTGATGCCGCCAGCACCGCCGATAGATGCGCCGACACCGACGCCAATTCCGCCGCCTGCATTCGCGGGAGCGGCAAAAATGACGATAATTGCACCCGCCGCCAGTGTTCTAGCGATTTTTTGAGTGATATTAACCATGACACTCTCCTTGTTGCCGTTCTGCTTTGTGCATTGCAACATGCCAGCAAACCAAAGCAGACATATGCTTATGCACTCACAGCTACGCACGAGTCTTCCTTATAGTTTCTTTATTTTTTCCAAGAATAAGGATTGTAGTTCTCAAGGCGTGCACTGGTCTGCTAAAAAAAAATATGTTTTTGCTTCAACATTTAAACTTTGTTTAATTCTCTAAACAGAAATTCCACCGGAGTTGGAGCGGGTTGTGGCTGCGGCGGCCTGGAGCCGAAGGCCCACAAAAGGCGGGCCACCGACAGCCCAGCCACCTGGCCCCGTCACCGGGCAGCGTTGTGCCGACAGGGTCCTCACAACCCGGCTGGAATTCAGAGCTGGCGTCGGGGATGGATGGTCGGCGCAAATGTACCGGTAACGCTCCCGTGCGTTCAAACGGAAGCGCGGTCAGGAGATCAGGCGTAGGCGCGGCCTTCGTCGGTGCGTTGGAAAAAGGCCAGGTCGAGCTGCACCGAAGGCCGGCCGAGAATGGTCAGGATGGCGTGCGCCTGGCCGCGGTGATGGGTCTGGTGGTTGAAGACGTGTCCCAGCGCCGGCGCCAGCCGCTGCGAGACGGTGCGCATGTCGGAAACGGTCATGTAGGAGAAGCGGCCGGACAAAGCCTTTTCGGTCAAACCGCCGACCCAGTCGACGATCCGCCTGTCCTCGGCCTCACGCGCCAGCTTCAAGCCAGGCAATGCGCGGTGCAGGATGGCGTCGAGCTTCGTCGGCGCGTCGCCCTCGCCGGTGAAGCGTTTCATCCAGATGCGGTCGGTGGCCAGCAGATGGTTGAGCGTGCCCATCATCGAGCCGAAAAATGCGCCGACATCGCGGTTGAACTCTTCTTCCTCAAGTGCGGCGACGGCATCGTAGATGCGGCCATTGGCCCATTGATTGTAGGCCGCGAACATCATGAAATGCTGTTTCATCTTTTTCCCGCCGACGAGTTCCGCTTCAGCCGCAGGCGACTAATTAGACCGCGAGGGCGCAGCCGCCAATGACCATTCTGTTCAATGAACTCGTCGGACACGACGCGACCCGTCCGTTCAGCCCGCATTGCTGGAAGGAGGCGGCGGCAGCAGCTTAGGGAGTAGGCAGCAGGCAATAGGGTCCGAGCGCTGTACTGCCTACTGCCTACTGCCTACTGCCTACTGCCTACTGCCTACTGCCTACTGCCTATTCCCCACACAAGTCTCCTGATCGCCATGCCACCACCCCCCGATTTCACCGATGATTTTCGCGCCGGGCTGGTCACGCTGCTGCGCTGGCGCCGGGATGTGCGGCGCTTCGAGCGGACGGCTTTGCCCGAGGGTACGCTGGAGCGGCTGCTGGAGCTTGCCAGCATCGCGCCGTCCGTCGGTCTCAGCCAGCCGTGGCGCTTCGTGGTGGTCGACAGCGCCGAGCGGCGGGGCGCGGTGAGAGACTGTTTCGAGCGCTGCAATGCCGAGGCGCTGGCATGCTTTTCGGGCGAGCGCGCCGCGCTCTATGCCCAGCTGAAGCTCGCCGGTCTCAATGAAGCGCCCTGCCAGTTCGCGGTTTTCGCCGACCGCACGACGCAACAGGGCCATGGGCTCGGCCGCATGACCATGCCGGCGACCATCGACTATTCGGCCGTCATGGCGGTGCACACACTGTGGCTGGCGGCGCGGGCGGAAGGCATCGGCATGGGCTGGGTGTCGATCCTCGACGCCGCCGAGATGGCCGCAATCCTGGACACCCCGCCTGAGTGGACGCTGATCGGCTATTTCTGCCTCGGCTATCCCAGCGAGGAGCATGAGATGCCGACGCTGGAGCGCGAGGGCTGGGAGCGCCGGCGGCCGCCCGTTGTTATCAGGCGGTAGTGATACTGACAGTCACTTCGCGCCGTCTTTGCCGACCAGCTTCACGCAGATCGGGTCGCCCTTCGGCATCGGCGTGCATTGCCATTCGGGGCCGAAGCCGAAGTTCGTATCTGTGCGGCGACCCAGAAAGAGCAGCAGAACAAGGCCCACGGCAGCAAAAATGCCGATAATCAATAGGCTGGTGGTAGGCCAGCGCGTCCCGTCAAACATGGTCCGATGTCTTTCCGTTCCGCTGATTTCCCTTCGAAACCGTGCGTGCCTGCGCAATCGCCATTTTCCCGCAAAGCCTTGCCTTTGACCACAGCGTTGCGAACAGCCATGCGGGCGGTCGCGGTCGAATAACGCTGCCGGGGCGCCTCCCCTTGGCAATGGGCCGGGCGGCTTGTATAGAGCCCGCCACTCCACATTCCGATCTCAAGACTTTCCATCTCAAGACAAGGACGACCCCATGGCGCTCGAACGCACCTTTTCCATGATCAAGCCGGACGCGACCCGGCGCAATCTTACCGGCGCCATCACCAGGATGCTGGAAGAGGCCGGCCTGCGCGTCGTCGCCTCACGTCGCGTGTGGATGAGCCGCCGCGAGGCCGAAGGCTTTTACGCCGTCCACAAGGATCGTCCGTTCTTCGGCGAACTGGTGGAATTCATGTCGTCGGCGCCGACCATCGTGCAAGTTCTGGAAGGCGAAAACGCCATTGCCAGGAACCGCGAAGTGATGGGCGCGACCAACCCGGCCAACGCCGCCGAAGGAACCATCCGCAAGGTCCACGCGCTGTCGATCGGCGAGAATTCCGTGCACGGCTCCGACGCGCCGGAAACCGCTGCTGAAGAGATCAAGTACTGGTTCTCGGACACCGAGATCGTCGGCTGAGCCGATAGACAGGTTTGACTATGAAAGCCGGGGCAAAACCCCGGCTTTTTGTTTTTGGCCCGCTCCCTTAGCGGATCAGCGGCGTGTCCCAGAGGTCGCCGAGCAGCGTTTTCAGCTCGGTGAAGCGCTTCTGCCCAAGCTCCTGCGCCCATTCCCGCTCGACGTCGAGCAGGATGTCGGCCATCTTCTGGTATGCGGCGCGCCCGCGGTCGGTGAAGTGGACGACGGTCCCGCCGCTCTCATCGGGTGCCGCCGAGCGAGTGATATAACCCATCGCTTCCAGCGTCTTCAGCAGTTGATTCATGGCCTGCTTGCTCATCGCGGCGCGCTCGGCGAGCGCGCTCGGCCGAAGGCCATCCGGGCCGGGATATTGGATCACCGCCATATGCGGCGGGCTGAGGTCCTCGAAACCCGACGCCCTGAGACCCCTGATCAGCTTGCGGTGAATGGCCATGGCCGGAACGCGCAGCAGTGCACCGATCAGCGGTGGCTTCGTTGGCGGTTCTTCCCTGGATAATGGCATTGACACTCGGGTAAATCGAGTTTACTCATTTCGGTAAATCGGATTTACCACATGGGAGGGTGAAATGCTAGACAGAGCTAGCCAGATCAGCGTCAATCCGGCCGACGAGACAATCAGCCATGGCGGCCTTGCCGTGCGCTTCCTGCTTACCGGCGACCAGTCGAACGGCAGCATCGCCGCCTTCGAACTGACGGTCGCCGGCTCGCAGCGCCTGCCCGCCCCGGCGCACAGCCACGATCACTATGAAGAGACGATGTACGGGATCGAAGGCGTGCTGATGCTGACCGTCGACGGACACCGGCACGATATCGGGCCGGGCCAGGCGCTGTGCATTCCGCGCGGCGCGGTTCACCGCTTCGACAACGACACCGCCGCGACCGCCAAGGTGCTGTGCGTGGTGACGCCGGCGGCGATCGGCCCGGACTATTTTCGCGAGGCCTTCGCCATCTTCAGCACTGGCGGCCCGCCAGACCGCACCAGGCTGATGGACCTGATGCGCCGGTTCGGCCTGACGCCGGCGCCCCCGCCGCCGCAGTCTTGATTCTTAGCTCGCTGCGTTGAAGCGCAAGATATCGTGGCCGTCCTTGTCGGCGATGATCAGCTTGCCGCCATCGACACGGTATGACGCCGCCTTGGCGAGCGCCTCGAACAGCGCCTTTTCCTCGGCCATGATCTCCGGCGCGCAGGCCTTGTAGGTCGAGCCGATGTCGCTGATGACGATGGTCTCGCCATCGACCTTGGCGGTGGCGAAATAGGCGTTGCACGGGCCGCTGCCGCCCGCCTTGCCGGCTTCGCTGACCCGGAACGTCGCCTGCGGCTCCGAAATCACGCCGATACCGTCGATATATTCGACTAGCCAGCTCTGGCCGAACAGCGAGGCCGAGGTCGGCTTGTCGCTCGGCGCCACCATTTTCAGCACAATGGCGTGCGGCGCCTCGCTGAGCGGATCGACCTGATAGCGCGAGTCCGTGACGAACAGCAGCTTGTCGTCGGCGGTGATGCGCGCCTGCAGCGCATAGGTCATGTTGGGCCGGATCACCGTTGGATCGAAGCTGATCTCGAACTTGATCGGCACCTGGCCGGCCGGCGCTACCTTGCGCTCGCCGACAATGGCGGCCGGCGCATCGGCCAGCGATACATCGGCAAGTTGAACCGACAGCACGGCGTTGGGCGGCAGCGCGATGCGCTCGCGATACATCACCTCGCCCTTCAGGGTTTTCTCGGCGGCGACGGAAGGCTCGGGAACGGCCAGAACGCCGATAACCAGCGGCACAAAACCGAAGACGAAGAATTCGGCGATCCTGTCCAGCATGCCCTTGCTCCCTTTTTGCCGATGCGATTTGGCCAAGGGAATGCGGTCAATACATGGCTGCGCCGAGATTTATTCGGGCCGCGCCTTCCAGCGCGCCGCAGCCTGGTCGTCGGCGTCCTTGGCCTCGACCCAGCCGCCATCGGTGCCGTCCACGCGGTGCTCCTTCTTCCAGAAGGGTGCACGCGATTTCAGGAAATCCATCAGGAAATTGGCCGCTTCGAACGCCGCCTGCCGGTGCGAGGACGCCGCCACCACCAGCACGATGTTTTCGCCCGATGCGATCTTGCCGTGGCGATGGATGACGGTCAGGCCTTGCAACGGCCAGCGCTGAAGCGCCTCGCCGGCGATCCGGCTGATTTCTGCCTCGGCCATGCCTGGATAGTGCTCGAGTTCCAGCGCCGACAGCTGGCCCTGCTCGTCGCGGCAAAGTCCTGAGAAGGACACCACGGCGCCGATGTCGGCGCGACCCCCGGTCAGTTTCGCGATCTCGGCGGCAACGTCGAAATCGTCGCGCTGGATGCGCACCGTCGGCGCGCCGGACATGGTGTCAGCCCCCGGTCATCGGCGGAAACAGCGCGATCTCGCGCGCGCCGGCTATCTTCTCGCGATGCTCGACATGTTCCTGGTTGATGGCGACGCGGATCACATCAGGATATTGCAGCGCGTGCTCATATTCCTCGCCACGCGATTTCAGCCAGCGCAGGAGGTCGGCCACCGTCTCGATACCGGCGGGCAGTTCGACATCCTCTTCCGGCTTGCCGATCCGTTCGCGCACCCAGGCGAAATAAATGAGCCGGGTGATCATCTCACTCGTCCATGATGTGCTTGAGGCCGGCGCGGAAATAGTCGTAGCCGGTGTAGAGCGTGACGAGGGCTGCGATCCACAGCAGCACCAGTCCGGTCTGCGTGGTCAGCGGGAAGATCTTGTCGCCGGCAGGCCCAGCCAGCAGGAAGGCGATGGCGACCATCTGGATGGCGGTCTTCCATTTGGCGAGCTGCGTCACCGGCACCGAGACTTTCAATGCCGCCAAATATTCGCGCAGCCCCGAAACCAGGATTTCGCGGCACAGGATGATGATTGCCGCCCACAACGACCAGCCTGCGATGCCGGCATGGCGGTCGGTGTCGGCGGCGAGCAGCAGCAGGCAGGTGGCGACCAGCAGTTTATCGGCGATCGGATCCAGCATCTTGCCGATGTTGGACGTCTGCTGCCAGGCGCGCGCCAGATAGCCGTCGAGATAGTCGGTGATCGAAGCCAGCAGGAAGATGATCAACGCCGACCAGCGGGCGAAGTCGCTCGATTTCAGATGCCCCTCGAGAAAAAAGCACAGCACCACCAGCGGCACCGCGACGATGCGGGCATAGGTAAGCATATTAGGCAGGTTGAACGCGCGCTTGGCCATATCTCAGGGACTCTTTCTGCCTGCGTACTCAAATCAGAACCGGATGTAGGGGGTCAACAGGCGAGATTCGATTGGCCAGACGAAAATAGCGCGCGATTGCCGGGATTCGAGTGGCCTGCGAGAAAAGAACGGCTGCTGCCATTTGATCGGGACAGCGGCGTCACCGGCGCTCAGCTCTCATGGAAATGATTGTAGACGAGCTTGGCGACCTGCTCTGAAATACCGTCGACCTTGACCAGATCCTCGACTGCCGCGCGGCTGACCGCCTTCGCAGTGCCGAAGGCCAGCAGCAGCGCGCGCTTGCGGCCGGGACCGATGCCGGCGATCTCGTCGAGCGGGCTCTTGACCAATTCCTTCTTGCGCCGCGCGCGGTGCGAACCGATGGCGAAGCGATGGACCTCGTCGCGCAGCCGCTGGACGAAATAGAGCACGGGATCGCGGACGGGCAGCGAAAACGAGTCCCTGCCTCTGACGAAGAAACGCTCGCGGCCGGCATCGCGGTCCTGGCCCTTGGCGATGCCGATGGCCGCCACGCGATCCTCGATGCCGAGGTCGGCGAGGATCTTGCGCACCGCGCTCATCTGGCCCTGGCCGCCATCGATCAGGATGACGTCGGGCCAGGCCGGGAAGCTGCCGGAGATGTCTTCTTCGATGTCGTCGCCTGCTCCACCGGCTGCCGCGTCGTCGGGAACGACATCGCCATGTTCCTTCAGCAGCCGCGAAAAGCGCCGTTCCATCACCTCGCGCATCATGCCGAAATCGTCACCGGGCGTGATCTCGGTCGAGCGGATGTTGAATTTGCGGTACTGGTTCTTCACAAACCCTTCCGGCCCGGCGACGACCATGGCGCCAACGGCGTTGGTGCCCATAATATGCGAATTGTCATAGACCTCGATGCGCACCGGCGGCTTCGGCAGGCCGAAGGTCTCGGCAAAGCCGGCGAGTAGCCGGCCTTGCGTGGAGGTTTCGGCCAGCCGGCGGCCGAGCGCCTCGCGGGCATTCTGCAGCGCGTTGTCGGTCAAATCCTTCTTCTCGCCGCGCTGCGGCACCGAGATCGACACTTTACGGCCGGCGCGGGTGGACAGCGCTTCGGCCAACAGTTCCTGATCCTGGACGCCTCGCGACAGAAGGATGTTCCGTGGCGTCGGCTTGTCGTCATAGAACTGCGCCAGGAACGAGCCCAGCACTTCCGCCCCCTCCAGTGCCGGGTCGGCCTTGGGGAAATAGGCGCGGTTGCCCCAGTTCTGGCCGGTGCGGAAGAAAAACACCTGGATACAGACCTGGCCGCCCTCCTGATGGATGGCAAAGACATCGGCCTCATCGACCGTGGCCGGGTTGATGCCCTGATGGCTCTGCACATGCGATAGCGCTGCCAGCCGGTCGCGATAAATGGCGGCGCGCTCGAAATCGAGCTCCTGCGAGGCCTGCTGCATGGCGGCAGAGATTTCGGTCTTCACCTTCTGGCTGCGGCCCGACAGAAAATCCTTCGCCTCGCTGACCAGCTCGGCATAGTCGCTATGCGAAATTTCGCCGGTGCAGGGACCGGCACAGCGCTTGATCTGGTAGAGCAGGCACGGCCGGGTGCGGTTTTCGTAAAAGGAGTTGGTGCAGCTCCTGAGCAGGAAGGCGCGCTGCAGCGAATTGATGGTGCGCCCGACCGCGCCGGCCGACGCAAAAGGTCCGAAATAGTCGCCCTTGCGCGAGCGCGCACCGCGATGCTTGTAGATGCCGGGCGAGATGTGATCGCCAGTCAACAGGATGTAAGGGAACGACTTGTCGTCCCGCATCAGCACATTGAAACGCGGCCGCAAGCGCTTGATGAGATTGGCCTCGAGCAGCAGCGCTTCGATTTCGGTGCGGGTGACGACGAACTCCATCGTCGATGTCTCGCGCACCATGCGGCCGATGCGGGCGGTGTGGAACCGGCCTTGCGCGTAGTTGGTCACCCGCTTCTTCAGGCTGCGCGCCTTGCCGACATAAAGCACGTCGCCGGCGGCGTTCATCATGCGGTAGACGCCGGGCGCATTGGGCAGCCGCTTGACCAATGTCTGGATGACCTCGGCGCCGACCATGCCGTCGGCGTCGCCGGCATGCGGCGCCCAGTCTATCGCTGTGAAGGCGACATCGGGCCCGGTGGCCTCGGGCTCGACGATCTCCTCGACCGCTTCATCCTCAAGGTTGATCTCGGGCGGCATAGCGTCGGCGGCGCCGGCGCGCGTCTTGTGTTTCTGGTCTGCGGGACTCATTCCACCATGCCTGTCACATCCGGCGTCTGCCATGCAAGATGCTGGCCGCCGTCGAGCGCGATCATCTGGCCGGTCACCGAGCGCGCCTCCCAGAGATAGCGGATGGTGGCGCCGAATTCGGCCAATTGCGGGCCGCGCTTCAGAATCAGGCCATCGACCTGCTTTTGGAAATCATCATCGTCCTGGCGGGCATTCTTCAGCGCCGGACCGGGACCGATGGCGTTGACGCGGATGCGCGGACCGAGCGCCTGTGCCAGCATTTCGGTCTGCGTCCACAGGGCCGACTTCGACAGCGCATAGGAGAAATAGCGCGGCGTCGGCCGCCAGACGCGCTGGTCGATGATGTTGACGATCAGCCCCTCCTGCCCTTGCGGCAAGGCGCGGGCGAAGTTTTGCGCCAACAGCGCCGGCGTCTTCACATGGATAGCGAAGTGAAGGTCCCATGCCGCCCAGTCGAAGTCCTCGACGCTATCGTCGACGAACAGCGACGCATTGTTGACAAGAAGCGTGACCGGCCCGAGCGCTGCCGCGGCGCGGCCGACGAGATCGCCAACCGCATCCATGTCGGTCAGATCGGCGGCTACCACGCCGGCGCGGCCGCCTCCGTCCCTGATGCTCGCAGCCAGCGCGTCGGCCTCGGCGGTCGAGCGGTTGGCGTGGATGGCGACGGCAAAACCGTGCGCGGCCAGATCCTCGACGATCGCCTTGCCGATCCGCTTCCCCCCGCCCGTCACCAGCGCCGTTCCGGCGGCTTCGATCATCTGTCAATCCTCAATCTGCGCCTCAATTCGGCTAGCGGCACATTGTGACGCGTCCAGGGGTTAAATGCCGTTTCCACCTGGGGCAGGAATGTGGCGAAACGGCTTTTTCGCCGCCGGCACCGCCCCGGATTCGGGTCGGCAGGACCGCAATATAGGACGCTGAACCCGTTGCACCAAGCCGAGTGCAGTGCAGCATCGCCCGCGTACTGACATTTCGCTGTTGCGAAGATGCAACGTCAAGCTTCGGCCTCATTCGTGCCGGGGAATGACCCATTTTCAGGTTCGCTGCCGCCGCATTTTGACACGACATTCGGAACCGTTGAGTGCCAGATCCGTTTCACCCCCCGGACGGGTTGATGGCGCTCAGGACAAACAGGCCTACGTGTCTTGTGGCTTAAGGAGTAAACAACAATGCAAACCAATCTCAAATTCGCGCCGCTCGCGGTTGCGCTCGGGCTCTTCGCCCTCAGCGGTACCGCTTTTGCTGCCGATGTCGTCTCGGAAGAGCCCCCGGCGCCGGCCCCGATCGCCGAGCTCCCCGTCGCTTCCTGGGCCGGCCCGTATGCCGGTCTCAGCGCCGGCTACGGCTTCAGCGGTCATGCCAAAGTCCAGGACGGCGGCCCCGACATCAAGACCAAGGGCTTTGTCGGCGGCGTTTTCGGCGGCTACCAGTGGCAGCAGGAAAACTTCGTGTACGGTGCTGAAGCCGATCTCGGCTACAATGGCGTCAAGGGTGACAGCGGCGGCGTCAATTCCAAGGGCGGCTTCGAAGGCTCGCTGCGCGCCCGTCTGGGTTACGCCGTGACCCCGGAAATCCTGCTCTACGGCACCGGCGGCGGCGCCCTGAAGAACCAGAAGGTCTCGGTCCCCGGCGACAGCGACAGCAACACCATGCTCGGCTGGACGGCCGGCGTCGGCACCGACATCAAGATCACCGACAATGTGTTCGGCCGTGTCGAGTACCGCTACACCGACTTCGGTTCCAAGAGCTTCGACAGTGTCGGCACCAAGGTCAAAGAGAGCGACAACCGCGTCACCTTCGGCGTCGGTATGAAGTTCTAACTGTCGTTCAAGCCACGACACAAGAAAGCCGGGCCTCGCGCCCGGCTTTTTTTGTTTCGCCCGTCAGGCCGGCACAGCCACCTTCAGCCCCGGAAACTTCTCATCGAAACGCGCTGCCCAGCGGGTCAGGCGGCCGCGGCCCTTTTCCCATTTGCCGGCGAAGCGCAGAGAGAGGTAGCCGAGGCAGGCACGCAACGCCAGCTGGCCAAGCGTGATCTTCTTCGGCAGCTTCGGCGGATTGGCGTTGAGGAAATCGAGTGCGGCGGTGATCTTGGTCCACTGGCGATCGAGCCAGGGTTGATAGACCATCTCCTCCGGACGCGTGCGCCGCTCATAGACCATCGACAGCGCGCAGTCGCATATGCCGTCGGCCAGCGCCTCCAGCACTTCGGCCTCGAGGCGCTTGTCGGCATTGCGCGGCAACAACAGGCTCTTCGAAGCGCGGTTGAGATGCTGAGTGATCGCGCGGCTGTCGTGGATCGAGCGGCCGTCGTCGAGCACCAGCACCGGAATCTTGCCGAGAGGATTGGCTGACATCAGTTCAGCAGGCTTGTCCTCGGTCTTGACCGGCACGAGCTCGACGGCAATGCCGGCATGGAGTGCTGCCATGCGCACCTTGGAACTGTAGGGGGATGAGGACGCGTAGAGCAGCTTCGGCATGATCGGTTCCCTGTTTTCGGACGGCCAGTGCATGTCGCTCAAAAATGCGATTCCGGTCTTGAGAACGACGCGCGTAAAACAAAGGTCTAGAGCGTGTCGCCTGAACCCCATCGAATGCGACCGCCTTAGTGTTGGCCGATCTTCCCTGAGGGAGCAACTGCCAGAAGGGCAAAACCAGGCGGCCAATCCGCCGACAATGAAATCGCCATGCATGTCTCACAGAAGTGGCGTCAATTTCGAGAGAACGACATGCATCAAAACAAGACCTAAATCACAACAAAAAAGCTCCCGGGAATCTGCCAGTCGGCAAAGTTCCCGGGAGCTTTGAGATGGACCGCTGTTACTTCTTCTTGGCGGCTGGCTTTTTGGCCGGTGCAGCCTTCTTCACAGCGGCCGTCGACTTGGCGGCGGCGGCCTTCATCGGAGCCTTGGCGGCGGGTTTTGCCGCTGCCTTGGCTGCCGGCTTCTTGGCGGCGGGCTTGGCTGCTGCCTTCGCAGCAGGCTTCGCCACAGCCTTGGCGGCCGGCTTCTTGGCGGCGGGTTTCGCTGCTGCCTTGGCGGCGGGTTTTGCTACTGCCTTAGCTGCCGGCTTTGCCGCTGCCTTGGCAGCCGGCTTTGCCGCTGCCTTCGGTGCTGCCTTCTTTACTGCTGCAGGTTTCGCGGCAGCTTTCGGTGCCGCTTTCTTTGCCGGCGCTTTCGCCGCCGGCGCCTTCGTCGTGGTCTTTGCCATGCGATGCCCCTTGCGTTTGTGCCGATGGCCGTGAGTGACCCGGCGAGCTAATGCATATCTGACTCGTGCGTATCTAGCCAGCGAAGCATTACATAGAATTTTGCAGATTAAGTTTCGGTTACGCTGAGAGCAAGATCGCAATGATCGGCACAGAAATCGGCAAAGAATCTTCCCGCTTCGCAGCGAACTATTGCGAGAGAAATCTCTGATATCGCGACTCACACGATCTTCTCGTCAAGCTCACATTGTCTTGCAACGCCGTCGATCTCACGCGGTCATCGGCGGCCTATCGGATGGCAACAATCATCGCACCGCAGAGGCTGATCTTGCTTCATCCCCACGGTTGCAGGAACAGCACTAAACTAAACGCGAGCTTTTTACTCGTATATCGAAAGTGGTTGGATGGAAGCCAGGAAAGACAGTACTTGAAGGGACAGCCTGTTGTGTTGGACGTTTCCCAGACGAGAAGGGAGATCGCCAGCTTCGGCGCAAGAGATGCCCAACGGAAATGGGAAACGAAAGATCGGGGAATCCTCCTCCCGGGAAGCCGCGGTCCCTTGGAAGCCAAGGGGTGCGGGCCCCTAAGCGCCAACCCGTTCGCGCACCTGCAGCCGGCGCGAAGGCTCGGCGTGGTGGAGGTGGACGGCAAACGTATCCCACGGCGGCGCAATGCCGATCTGCATCAGGATCCGCCCGATCTCGCCGCGGTGATAGCCGCCATGCGTGACGACATGTGTCAGCATTTCCTGGCGTGACATCATCGCCCTGTCGCCGTCGGTGAAGGTGAAAGGCACAGGCTCTGACATGAGCTTTGGCGAGACGGCTTCGATATAGTCGAGATACCAACGATCCATCGCAGCGACATCAGCGCTCAATTCATCGAGTGCCGGTGTGTCCTCGGTGTTGTCGGACGCATAGCCATGACGCGTACCGGAAAGATGCGCGGCGAATATCTTCGATACGACAAGGTTGTGGTTGATGAGACGGGTCGCCGTGTGGCGCTGATCGATATGCTCCTGCTGGTCGAGGCCCGCAAGCTTCTCCAGCAATTCACCATTCGCCCAGGTTTGATAAACGTAGAGGCTGCGGAGCAAATCCAGCGCGTCCATGGTCTGTATCCTTTGCAAAAAATGTGAGTATGTTATCTATATTCTTGGCTGCTGGAGCAGACATGTCTACTCGCATTGCAAAGCCGCGCTCACGCATGCGCAAGCAGCCGCGCCAGGCGCGTTCGAGAGCGACGGTCGAGGCGCTCATCGAAGCCGGTGCTCATGTTCTGAGCGCGCTCGGCTGGGCCGGCTTCACCACCAACAAGGTGGCCGATGCGGCCGGCGTCAGCATCGGCTCGCTCTATCAATATTTTCCCGACAAGCTGTCGCTGGTCGAAGCAATTCGCCGGCGACATTTCGATCAGGTGCTGTCGGTGATCGCCGAATCAGCAGAAGGCGACAAGCCGCTCAAGCGATTCGCGCAGGAGCTGGTGCGCGGCATGATCGATGCGCACAGCATCCATCCGACGCTGCATCAGGTGCTGCTCGACGAGGCGCCGGGCGATCGCGGCTCACGCGCCGCCCATGCCTCGTTCCAGTCGCGCTATCTTGATCACTACACGGCGGCGGTGGCGCAATATCGCAGGCGCAGAAAGGACAATGAGACCGTGGCCCGGGTGCTGTCCTCAGCGGTCGAGGGCGTCATCCACAATGCCGCGCGGCGAGACATGCTCGACGCGCCGGAGCTGCAGAAGCAGTTGGTCGAGCTGATCTGCGCTTACGTGTCTGGTGGGAAGGCGGTGTGAGGCAGCGGCAGCAGTTCGGAGATTGGCGAAACCGGAGCGACATCAGATCTCCCCCTTGCGGGAGATGGCAGGTTCAACGGCGGTTCTTATCCGACCTTAGCGCAGGACGCGGCAGCGGCCGTTGTAGACCATCCAGCGGTCGAAGCCCGAGACGCAGAATTCGACATTGTCGCCGATCGAGGCAAAACCCTGGCCTTCCTCGATCAAGTACCAGATGGTGCGGGCGCGGCCATCGGAAAGGCTGACGGTGGCGCCGCAATAGCGGCGGCCGATCGGCCATTCTTCGCTGGCCGGGAGATAGCGATGCTGGTGGATGCGCTGGAAATCTGTGATCGAAACATCCGGCAGATGCGGCACGTGATGCACCTGGTAGGAGAAGCGGCTGGAGATCTTGCTTAGCACCCAGGCCTCGCCGCAAACGCCGCTGTCCTCGTCGGAATAGACGGAAAGATCGGCGGCCTGTGCTGGCTGGCCGAGGGGTGCGGCCAGCGGCGTGCAAAGCGAAATCAGGGCAGCAAGAGCGGATTTGGCAAAGCGAGTCATGGCAGCCTCTCAAAGGTCGACTGCGCCCACTTTGCGGATTCGGCGGCGCGCGGTCAAGCGGTCGCCCTGACGATGGTTTCCCGCTCCGCAACCGGTTTTGCCGGTGCGAAGCTGCGAAACCACGTCCTGACCTTCGAAAAAGCTCGCCTTGCCCATTAGGAAAAGCGGCCTGCCCATGGCCGGCGGGCCGCCGAAACCCGGTTCAGCCTTGCTTGGCGTCGCCCTGCGGTATGGCGGCCGGGTCCATCCACATCGCTTCCCAGACGTGGCCGTCAGGGTCGGCCAGGCTGCGATTGTACATGAAGCCATAATCCTGCTGGGCGTTGATGTCGGCGGCGCCGCCATTTTTCGCCGCCGCCTCGTTCATCGCATCGACCGCCGCGCGGCTGTCGCAGGACACGGCAAGCATGACCTCGCTCGAGCTGGCGGGCGGGATGGGGCGGTTGGTGAATTGACGCCATTTGGCGTGGGTGAGCAGCATGACGTTGATGGTTTCGCTCAGCACCATGCAGGCTGCGGTGTCGTCGGTGAAGTGCGGGTTGTTGTCGAAACCGAGAGCTTTGTAGAAGGCCATCGACGCAGCGAGGTCGGCGACGGGCAGGTTGACGAAGATCATACGGGGCATAGGGTCTCCTTGACAGTACACAGTTGAAACCGGACCGGCGTTGCGCCGGACCATCCTTCGATGCCTTCTCTCAAGGCACCGGTTTTGCTTTGCCGCGCAGCCTCTCGGTCTACACCTTCTGCATCGCTTCGACCTCTTCGATGAAGCCGAGCAAAACTGCATCTCGGCCACCGTGTATTTCTCCAGCAATGCGGCACCTGCCTCGAAGATCGGATGGTAGCAGCGCCGGACGAGTTCCTCGGTCTTCTTGCCCGCCGCTGCCATAACCTTGCGCCTGTCACCGGGATCCGGCTGGCGGCTGACGAAGCCGCGCTTTTCCAGCCGGTCAATCAACGTCGTAGCCGCCGCCGGCGTGAGATTTGTCTCCCTCGCTACGACGTTTGCCGGCCGCGGGCCGTGACTGATCGCGCCAGCGGCGCTCGGCAGCGCTCAGCACATAGATTTCGGCAACGGTCCCATCGAACGTTTCAACGGCATCCTGCCAGCGCGACATCGCGAAGCCTATCGCGTTGACCAGTTCCTTTTTTGTCGATCTTGGCTTCGATTCGAAATCTAATAATTAGATATCTATCTATCTGATTCTGGGATTAGCGTCAACGCCAAGCCGATTAGATGTGCATCTCCATGGTTTCGGTTCGTTCAACACAACTGAGCATTCGCGGATGGCGCCACCGTCAAAACTTCTAGCGACTTTGTGTCTTTGCCGCGGGCGTCGCCCGCTGCGAAGCGTCGCTACTCCCCGGCCAGCCATTCCAGCGACCAGTGCGCCGGCTTTTCGACCGCCAGCAATCTGTGCAGGACCGGCAGCACGATGCGCAGTTCGCGCTCCAGCGTGAAGGGCGGGTTGACCACCACCATGCCGCTGCCGTCGAGGCTTGGTTCACGCGATGCCGGCCGGATCTCGAACTCGATGTCGAGCAGTTTTGGAACGCCGGATTGCTTGAGCGCCTTGCGGAAGGCGATGATCGCTTTGCGGTCCTTGATTGGATACCACAGCGCGTAGATGCCACCCGGCCAGCGCCTGTGCGCTTTCTGCATGCCATCGACCAGGCGGTCGAATTCGCCGACTTCCTCGAACGGCGGATCGATCAAAACCAGGCCGCGCTTTTCCTTCGGCGGCAGATGCGCGCCAAGCGCCAGCCAGCCGTCGAGTTCGATCACCCTTGTCTGGAAATCGCCGGCAAACAGCGTCTTCAGCCTGGCGGCATCTGCGCCGTGCAGTTCGATCGCCGACAACCGGTCCTGCTTTCGCATGAGGTGCCTGGCGATCAATGGCGAGCCCGGATATTTCTTCACCCCGCCATCGGGATTGAGCGAACGCACCGCTTCAAGATAGGGGGCAAGCAGCGCAGCCGCCGATTTTTCGATCGGGGCGTGGATGAGGCGGCCGATGCCGCCTTGCCATTCGCCGGTCTTTTGCGCTTCCGCCGACGAAAGATCGTAGCGGCCAATGCCGGCATGAGTGTCGACGACACGGAACGCCTTGTCCTTCTGCTTCAGATAGTCGAGCAGAAGGCTGAGCACGACATGCTTGACGACGTCGGCGAAATTGCCGGCGTGATAGGCGTGACGGTAGTTCATGCCGCGCTCATGTCGAGGAGCCTCTGCCCCAACGCGGCGGTGGCGGCTTCGAGTTCGGGTTCTCCGGCCGGCGACCGCCGAAAGCCAGAGTAAGCAGGAAGCCGATCAGGCCGACGGCCATCAGCCCATAGCCAACCGGCCGTGCGCGTTGATCGATCTCACCGGCGCCGGAGCGCAGTATCAGATCCACTGCGCGTATCGGGATATCGTCGGCGTCGCCCGGGCCGACGGTGAAGAGATAGGCGCCGGGACTGACGGTTTCGATCACGCCGGCCTCGTCGCGAAAGATCTTGTCGGGCAGTTGCGGGCTGACCTGGCGCGGATTGTCGGCGTGGTTGAATTGCAGCGTCGAGGCAAGCACCGTGCGCCCGGCTGTGGCGGCAGTCAGCGTCAGCACGGTGCGCTGCTGCGAGACAATGCGCTCGGCCTTCGCCGTCAGGTCGACCAGCACTCTGACCGGCGCGTCGCCAGCTTTCAGCGTCACCGTCACAGGCCTAAACCGTCCCTGGTCGTAGACGCGCCAGGCGCCGATCTCGTGGCCGGAGAAATTGCTCATGGCCCAGGGATAGACGAAGCCAATGGCGGCGCCGGCAAGCAGTATCAGGACAAACAGAAAGCGCATTGAGGAGATCCGGGTGTTCGACAGATTGCCAATAACGCCCTGAAGGCCAAAAAGCGATGGCTGACGCAGCGGAGCCACCTTTGTGGAGTCCGTTGGCGGCACGCAAGCCATGTGGCACTTATGGCGAATGAAGCCTTCCGCAGAAGCATTGACTCGTCTTTTCCAACCGATGCCGGTGGCTCATGCCCAATAGCACCGTGCTGATCACCGGCGCCCGCGCGCCGGTGGCGCTGCACCTGGCGCGGCTGCTGCATGGCGCCGGTCGCCGGGTGATCCTGGCCGACAGCCCGGCCCGGCCGATCGCCGCAGCGAGCACGGCCTGCGCCGCCTACCATCGCCTGCCGCCGCCGCGCTTTGCCGCCGACGCCTATGCCAAGGCGGTGGAAGCGCTTGTCCGCGCGGAAGGCATCGAACTCGTTATCCCGACCTGCGAGGAAGTCTTTTATCTCGGTCGTCTCTGGCAGCACCGCGCCATGCCGGCCCGCCTCTTCGCACCCGAGATGGCGATGCTCGCCCGCGTTCACGACAAGCATGCCTTCATCCGGCTGGCGCAGAGCCTTGGGCTCGACGTGCCGGAAACGATACTGCTGCAAAGCGAGGCCGATCTCGACGGCGTTCGTGGCCAATCGCGCGAATTGGTGTTCAAACCTGTGTGGTCACGTTTTGCCCGTGACGTACTGCTGCGGCCATCGCCGGACGAACTCGACGCCGTCCGCCCCTCGCCCGCCGCTCCTTGGGTGGCGCAGCGCTACATCGCCGGTGAAGAGATCAGCGCCTATGCGGTGGCGGTCGAGGGTGAACTCAAAGCGCTGGCGCTCTACAGTTCGCTCTATCGCGCCGGCATGGGCGCCGGCATCTGTTTCGAGCCAGTCGGGGATGCGGCTGCCCGGCGCTTCGTCGAAACCTTCGTCGCCGGCGCCGGCTGGACCGGCCAGATCTCCTTCGACCTGATGCGCGAGAATAACGGCACGGTGCTGCCACTGGAGTGCAATCCGCGCGCCGTGAGCGGCCTGCACTTCTTTCGCGATCCGCGGCGCTTCGCCGACGCGGTCCTGGAGGATGGCGCCGAGGTGAAGCCCGACGTGACGGCGCCGCAGACGGTGAGGCTTGCGATGTGGATCTACGGGATGCCGGCGGCACTGCGCTCCGGTGGTCTCGGCAGCTTTCGCCAGGCGATGCACGATGCCGATGAGCTGCTCGACTGGCCGGGCGACCCCGCGCCGAAGCGGGCGCAGTGGCGCACGCTGGCCGAGATCGCCGGCACAGCACTGCGCCAGCGCATCAGCCTTCAGGCTGCGTCGACGCGCGATATCGAGTGGAATGGGCCGGAGCAGGACTAGTCGAGTTGAAGCGGAACTTCCCGTTTTCAGCTGAGTGCGTAAGTCCTGCTAAGGTTGCCTAAACGGGATTAACTGGCTTTGCGGACAATTGCAGGCCAAGCGCCTTGGTTACGCCCAGCAATGTACTGAGGCGCGGATCGCCCTTTTCGCTCAGCGCCTTGTAGAGTGCCTCTCGGGTCACGCCGGCGTCCTTCGCTATGCTTGTCATGCCGCGGGCGCGCGCGACAATGCCGAGGGCGTGCGCAATATAAGTCGCGTCCCCGGTCTCGAACGCATCAGCGAGCAGTTCGGCTTGAGACTCAGCATCATCAAGATATTCGGCGGCGTCGAATGGTGTGGTTCTGAGGGTCATATCAAACTTCCTTTGCCATTTTCCTGGCTTTTCCGATGTCCCTGTCCTGCGAGCCTTTGTCACCGCCGCAGAGCAGGATAATGACCGTGTTGCCGCGCCGGACGAAGTACACGCGGTATCTCGGACCGTAATCTACGCGCAATTATCCTATGCCATCGAAGAACTTGGCGTCTCCCGCCAGCCCAGCCTGAACGCGAACAATCCGTTGGGTGATCTTCTTTACGGCGCGAATGTCCGTGAGCCCTCTGAGCCATTTTCGGAATTCGTCAGTGGATCGAACTTCGATCATCCGTGAACTATAATTTACAGCAGAACTGGAATCAAGTGCCGTGAACTTTAGATTACAGCTCGATTTGGTGCACCCGCGGCTCTGCCGCCGCCGGTGGCATCTTGCCGTCGATGATCGCCGCTATGTCGCGGCGCAGGAAATCCAGCGGGCCGATCGCCGGCTGAACCTGCGGCGATATACGGGCGTTGTCGCTGGCCGATTTCAGCACACGGCGATCCTGCTGCAGGGCAAAGGCAAAGAGCGGCCGGAAAGCAAGCGCCTTGAGTTCGCCGAACAGGCCCTGTCGCGGGCCGATCAGCCAGCCGACGCCTTCGACGGTCCGTTCGTCCGCCTGACGCAAATGGAAAGTGGTCGCCAGCGCCAAGCCGCCCTTGCCCCAATATTCGAGTTCGACGATGCCGGGATGGCGGTAGCGGCCGATGGTCTTGGCGCGCTCGCCTTCCAGCAGCCGGCTGACCAGCCCCTGTTGGCGGTCCTCGCCGGTGTAGCAGCTTTCGACCCAGCCCTTGCCGCCGGTCACCTCGACGCGCACGAGATGGCGCTTTGCGGTCAGGCCGCGCAGGACACCCTTGTGGGTGAAGTGGGTGTGAGTGGCGTCGAGAATGTTCTCGGCGGCGTCGAGCACCGTCGATCGCGCCGAGCTTCGCACCCGCTTCACGACGACATCCTTGCCTTGCATGCAATGGAGATAGGGCTCGCCCTCAGGCGTGCCTGCCGAGACGAAGACGACGCCGTCGCGCTCGATCGCGCTGTAGCGGCGGATACGGTAATGCGGGACGTCGCCGACATGGCCGGGAATGGCGGTGCAGCGCCCTTCCCCATTGTAGCGCCAGCCATGATAGGGACATTCGATCTCGCCACCGACGACCTTGCCGGTCGAGAGTTCGACCAGGCGGTGAGCGCAGCGGTCGAAGAGGGCGGCAATGCCTTTCGCCGAGCGGAACAGCACCAGTGGCGCGCCGTCGAACAGGATGCGCTTCGGCTTGGCTTTGATGTCGGCAGACCGCATCACCGCCTGCCAATAGTCTTTGTCTTTCTGCTGCCGGGTGTCGCTCAAAGTTCAAATCTCCTGAGCAGGGGAATGCCGATCTTCGCGAGCACAAATTCCATGATCCGCACCGCCATGCGTTGGCGGCGCGGCAGATGGGCAGCATAGACGGCGTTGTATTCCACCGTCGCCACGGCGCCGCGCAAGCGTTTGAAGGCGGCGGCACCGGCGCTCATGTTGAAGAACAGGCTGTGCGCCATCGCATGATCCTGCGCCAGCGCCATCATCATGCGGTAAAGGCCTTCGCTCACCGGGAGGCCGGTGTCGTAGCCGACGATGGGCTGCGTCAGTGTCCTGCCGTTCTGAGACAAAGCGGCGACGGCGACCAGTTCACCGCCGGGACGACGCAGGCCTGCCAGTTGCAGGATGCCGCGACGGTGCGTCTCGCCGATATAGCGGGCCGTGTAGTGCGGGTTGAGCGGCGTGTATTTGTCGAGATAGAGCATCCGGTAGAGCGCTTCGGCGCGCGCATAGTCGGCCTCGGTGAAGTCGCCATTGCCGACCTGCTCGAAAGGCGTCGTGGGCAGCCGCTTGCGGTCGCGCTTCATGTCGTTGGTCATCGCCGAACCGTCGCCTGCGAAGATGTAGATCTGCCGCGCCGCCAGCATTCGAAAACCCTCCGCCTTCAGCGCTGCGATTGTCGAGGGATCGGCGATCTCGTTCAGGGAGCGGATGAAAACAGCGCGATCTGGAAAACGCGCGGTGAGATCGTCGCGCATCGCCGCGACCGCGTTGCGATCGAGCAGCGGCACCGGATTGGTCGAATAGAGCCAGTTGTTGACCTGAACCTGATGGTCAAGGCCGCTCATCCTGACCAGCGGCGCGCACAGGCCGATCAGCATCCGCATCATTTTTTGCAGCAAGGGCGAGGAGACGAAATTGCGGGTCTCGTCGATGGCATAGTCGATATAGGCGCTGGACGGGCAGCAGATATAGCAGTTCGGCGCTTCGCTTCTGTCGTTCAGCGTCAGCGGAAAGGAGCGGCCGGCGATCTCGAAGGTTTCGACAGCCACTGTCAGATTGCGCACGAGGTCGCGCACCGGCACCTCGTTGAAAAGCTGAACGAAGGCTTCGACCTCACGCGGGCTGTTTTCTACCCGGTTCGTCTGATCGAGTGGCAACATAGCGAGCCGGTTCATGATGCCGCTCCCAGGTGGCATTCGACCCGACGCAGTTTGCGGCCGGTCTCCAACGGCAGGCTCTTGCGCAGGAGGCTGACTCTCACCGTCGCCTGGCGCGCGGCCAGTAGCGTTCGCACGGCTGCATGCGCGGCAGTGGCGGCTTCGTCGGCGAGCTCGGGCGCAAGGCTAAGTTCGATGACGTCGGCAGCGGTCTGGACCAGGCGGAAATCGTCGATGCGCCGGTCGGCCTTGAGCACCGCATTGCGTAGTATGTCGGGCGTGACGAGGAGCTGCCCGTGCGGCGAGGCGAGCCGGAAAGCGTCGTCCATGCGGCCGACGATCTCGTCCAGCGTGCGCAGCGGCGAGCCGCAGCGGCATGGCTTTTCGGACAGCCGCAGCAGATCGTTCATCCGGTAGCGCGCCATGATCTGGGTCCGGCGGCGAAAGGCGGTGATCAGCGGCATGGCCAGGCCGTCGCCGGCCGGTTCGAACTCGAAGAACACCGAATCCTCGGCCAGATGCAGCCCGCCCTGGCGGCAGGTGACGGCGAACAGCCCTTCGGTCGCCATGTAGATCTGGTCGAGCTGACGACCAAAGAATGCCTGGATGACCGGCCGGTCAACCGGGTCGAGCGTTTCGGCGGCGCTGAAGACACGCTGCGGCTTGAGCCTAAAGCCCTCGACCGCGAAGTGCCGCAGCATCTTCGGCGGCGCGATGATCACCGTCGGCGCGAAACCTTCGAGAGCGCCGCGCCAGCTCTCCGGACCGCGCGTCAGATCGAAGAAGCGCAGGTCGATACGCCGCGATTTGCGCGCGCTATCGTAGAGCCCGGTGTTTTGCGGCAGGATCACCGCAACCCGCTGCCGGCGCCAGAGCAGATCGGGCACTGCTTTGGCCAGGATGGTGCCCAGCCAGCGGTATTTTTCCGCTTCGGAAATGATGAACAGGCCACGATTGCCCGACGTGCCGGTGCTGGCGCCGACTGTCAGTTCACCAATGCGGCCATCGCCTGCCTGCGCCTTCCAGGCCTCGGCGGCCGAGACGCCGCGGATGTTGAAGCGCTCGAAATTGCCCATCAGCGTCGCCTTGTCGGTCACCGGCAGATCGCCGAGATGACGCGGCGTCTTGCCGTAGAACGGCGCGCGCGGCAGGTCGCGGTCGAGAAAGCGGCGCAAGGCATGACCTTGCCAGCGTTCGAAATTCTCACGGCTCTTGCGCGAGAGCCATTGCGTCAACACAAACGAACGGGCCGCTTCCGTCGGCCCGTTCATGCGCTCTCTCCGGCCAGATCGTAGGCCGTCACCGCCGGATCATGACAAAGAACAACCTCGCCGCCGGTCGCCAGAAACCGGCGCAACATTACGCTGGTCGGCTCGATCGCGGCGGCATCCTCGGCCAGCAGGGTTGCCGGCAGACCGGGAGTTCGGTTTTCGACAAGGGCCGCGAACAACCATTGCGCGTCGACGGCGTAGAGCAGCGGCCGCTCGAGATTTGGGAACGAAAGGCCGAACTGGCCATCGGCATGGCCGGGCAGACCGACTGCGATGACGCTGCCGTCGCCGAACAGATCGGCGCCGCCTGGCACGCCGCCGCGAGGTTCGATCCGCCGCTTCGACGACAGCCCGTCGAGCCGGCTCTCGAAATCGGCCGGGAACAGTTCCTTGAAGACGCCATGGCGCAGATTCTGCCGGGAAGTCTTGGCCTTCGCCCGCGCCCAGGCGGTGTCATTGGCGATAAGCCGAGCGTTGGGAAACAGCGACAGGCCCGACATGTGGTCGGCATGGAAATGCGTGACAATGACGGTGCGCACATCCTGCAAAGACAGGCCGAAGCGCGCCAGTACCGCGAGCGGCTGCTCGGCTTCGTTGAGCTGGGGCCGGAGGATCGCACTGTAAAGACGCAGCGCCGTGCTGCGCTCGCTGCCTTGTGTCACATGCGGCGTGTAGCCGGTATCGATCAGTACGGGGCCGGCCTGCGGATGCATGATCAGGCCGTAGCGGACACGTAGCCTGACCTTCGCCCAGCTGCCGCCGCGCAGGATCAGGCGCTCGGCTGCGCTGACAGAGGCGCTGTTGGCGAAGACGATCTTCACGCAGCCTCCCTGCTTTCCGTCGCCTTGCCGAATGTGCGATCGAGCCCTTCCTCGAACGACACTTTCGGCGCCCAGCCGAGGATGCGGCCTGCCTTGGAAAGATCGAGGCTCTGCGCATAGGCGAACAGGCCAAGACCGTAGCGCGTCACCGGCGGTTCCGGGCGGCCGGGCAATATATTCGCTACCGTCTCCGCTATCCCGGCCGCCAGCATGGCGGGCCAGAGCGGCATTCTGCGCCAGCGCGGCTGCACGCCGGCGCGGGCGCAGGCCGCCTCGGCAATGCGGCGGACCGGCACCACTTCGCCGCCGGAGATGTTGAATATCTGTCCCTCGGCAGCGCTCCCGGCGGACAGCGCGGCAAGCACCGCATCGACGACATCCTCTATATAAGTGAGATCGATGCGCGCCTTGCCGTCGCGAAACAGCGGCAGCGGGCGCTGCCGTGCCACCTGCAGCAGACGCGGCAGCAGCGTGCGATCGCCGGGACCGTAGAGGCCGCGCGGCCGCAGCACCACCGGGCTGATCTCAGGCGCCGCCAGCACGATCTCCTCGGCCTGCCGCTTGGTGCGGGCATAGTGATTGACCGGAGGGGGCAAGGCCGCATTCTCGGAAACTCCGAGCTGGTCGCGATAGGCGAAACAGACCGTCGGGCTGGAGATATGGACGAAGCGGCGCACGCCTTGCCCGCGCGCGAAATCGCTGAGGTTGCGGGTAGCTGTGACATTTGCCGTCTGGAAATCCGCCAACCTGCCGAAGGGCGCGGAAAGTGCCGCGCAGTGGATGATCGCATCGACGCCGTCGAGAGCGCGCGCGGCAGCTGCATCGAATGGTTGAGACAAATCGAGCCGAACGACCCGATGACCAGCGGCTTCGAGCGCCGCGCAGCGTTTGGCGTCCCTGCCAAGACCCAGCGCCGGTGTGCCCAGTGCAGCCAGCCGCGCCATGACATGCGCGCCGAGGAAGCCGCTGGCGCCGGTGACGAGGACGCGTCCCACGGTCATGCTTCCAGCGCCATGCCGCCGAACGACACGCCGGCCGAGGTGCCGAGGAACAGCACTTTGGCGCCGGGCACAATGCGTTGTTCGCGGCGCGCGACGTCGAGCGCAAAGGGGATGGAAGCGGCGATCTGATTGCCGTAGCGCGCCGCGATGTCGACCAGCTTTTCCCTGGCGAAGCCGGTCTGGCGCGCCATGTGGGCGAGCGCCAAAGGGCTCGCCTGATGCGGCACGACGAGGTCGACATCGTCGTGCCGCCAGCCGGCGCGATCGAGCAACTCCGCTACAAAGCCGTTGAAATGGCGTGACGTGACGCGAAACAGTTCCTTACCCTCCATGTGGAACAGGCTGTGGCGGGCGAATTCCTCAGGCTCACGATGAAAGTCGAACCGGGTGCCACCGGAGCCGATGCTGCAGGCCTCATAGGCGGAAGGGTAGGTGCGCATCAGGTTGGCCGCGACTCGACCCTCGGCAGGGGCTGCCTGTTGCAGCACGGCGGCCGCCGCGCCATCGCCGAAGAGGGCCGCAATTTCCGGCTGGCCCTGCCACGGCAGCGCGCGCGAGGCGATTTCAGACGAGAACACCAGCGCCGTCCGGCATTGCCCGGCCTCGATCAGGCGCGACGCGGTCTCGAAGGCTGTGAGGAAGCCGAGGCAGGTGCTGTTGACGTCGAAAGCGGCCGCCGACCCATCGGCAAGGCCGAGGCGCTGCATGACCAGCGGCGCCGTCGACGGCAACGGCTGGTAAGGCACGCCGCAACCGCCGATGACCAGATCGACACTGCCTGCCTCAAGTTCGGCATCGGCAAGCGCCAGACGGGCTGCGGCACAAGCAAGGTCGACCTGCGATTCGGCCTCGCAGACATAGCGTTCGATGATGCCGGTCGCGGCCTCGAAATGTCCATCGCCAAACCCCAGCCGCGCATCGAGGGCGCGCGACGTCACGCATCGAGCCGGCACGGCCCGCCCCGTTCCGATGATCCTGATCCGCATTCTCAGCCCGCCGCTTGAGTTGCGCTTTTCGCAATCCTTAGATCGGATGGTTCGGCGATAACAGCGTCGTTTTCAAGACGCGCCGGCAAAGCGCTTACGCCTTGCGCTCCCAGCGCCGGTCCGGCGTCTGCTGCCAGTAGGTGACCGCGTGGCCAGCCTCCTTCAGCACCTTCCAATGCATCCGCGCACCTTCTACCTGGGCCGCGTCATGGCCGTCGAACAGGAACACGGCGCGTTCGTAGCCGGCGAGATCGGCGGGTGCGGCGCCATCGACGAGGAAGCGTATCTGCGCCTGGTTGGGGTTGGCGTCGCTTGTGGTGAGCAGGATTGGCTGTTCGGCCGGATGGGCTTCACGGTCGGTCGCGTGCGCGAGGAACGAATCGTCCCTGAATGTCCACAGATGCAGGTCGAGCGCATCGCGCCGCTCCTCGGTCCCGGTCTGCACCACGGCGCGCCAGCCGCGATCGACGCTGCGCTCGAGCAGGCCGGGAAGCGCATCCTCCAGCGTCGATTCGGTCAGGTGGTAGAACAGGACATCGGCCATTCCCTGCCTTATCCCTCGTAATTGTCGCGCACCAGCCGGTCGAGCAGCCTGACGCCGAAACCCGAGCCCCAGGACTGGTTGATCTCGCTCGGCGGCGAGCCCATCGCGGTGCCGGCGATGTCGAGATGCGCCCACGGCGTTTCCTTGACGAAGCGCTGCAGGAACTGCGCGGCGATGATGGCGCCGCCATAGCGGCCGCCGATGTTCTTCATGTCGGCGTTCTTGGAATCGATCAGCTTGTCGTATTCGGGCCCAAGCGGCATGCGCCACAGCCGCTCCTGACTCGCCTGGCCGGCCGCCGTCAACCTGTCCGAAAGTTCGTCATTGTTGGAGAACAGGCCGGCATAATGCTGGCCGAGCGCGACCATGATGGCGCCGGTCAGCGTCGCCAGATTGACCATGAATTTCGGCTGGAAGCGGTCGTTGCAGTACCACAGCGCATCGGCCAGCACGAGGCGTCCTTCGGCGTCGGTGTTGAGCACCTCGATGGTCTGCCCCGACATCGAGGTGACGATGTCGCCGGGGCGCTGGGCATGGCCGTCGACGGCATTTTCCACCAGCCCGACGATGCCAACGACATTGGCCTTGGCCTTTCGCGCGGCCAGCGCCTGGATGAGCCCGATGACGGCCGCGGCGCCGCCCATGTCGCCCTTCATGTCTTCCATGCCGGAGGCCGGTTTCATCGAATTGCCGCCGGTGTCGAAGGTGACGCCCTTGCCGACGAAGGCGACCGGTGCGTCCTTGGCCTTGCCGCCCTTCCATTGCATGACAGCCATCCGGGCGCCGCGTGGCGAGCCTTGCGCGACACCGAGGAGCGAGCCCATGCCGAGCTTCTTCATTTCCTTCTCGGTGAGGATCTCGACCTCGACGCCGAGCGCTTCCAGTTCCTTGGCGCGGGCGGCAAATTCGATCGGGCCGAGCGTATTGGCCGGTTCGTTGACAAGGTCGCGCGCCAGAAGCACGCCGTCGATGACCGCAACCTCGTCGGCGAAGGCCTTTTTCGCCGCGGCAGGATCGGCGGTGTGGATGGTCACCTTGACCGGTTTCTTCGGCTCGGCATCGTCCTTGTCTTTCCTGGTCTTGTATTTGTCGAAGGAGTAGCTGCGCAGAATGATGCCGGCGGCAAGGCTCGCCGCTTGCCTGCCGCCAATCTTTGCGCCCGGCACATCGAGGATGACGGCCACCTCCGCTGCCTTGCGCAGGGACGCGGCGATGGTGCCGCCAAGCTTCAGCCAGGCAAAGTCATCGAGGCCGGCGACCTTGCCGGCGCCGACCGCCACCAGTCGGTCGAGCGATGTTCCCTGCGGCGCCAGCACTTCGACGACACCGGCGAATTTTCCGGAAAACTCCGCCACCGGAAACGCCCGCGCCAGCGTTCCTGAGGGGTCGCAGGCCTTTGCCGGTTCGCCAAGGCCACCATCGTCGGCCGCCAGCACGAAGATGCTGCCCTTTTTGGGTGCGGCAAATTTGGCGAAGGCGATCAATGGTCTCAAAGTCATCAGGTCCTGCTTTCGGGAAACGGCTCAGATTTTCAGGAAAAATGCATTCTCAGGGAAGATGCGCGACATTTGGTCGTTTTCCTTGATTTGGCAAGACTTTGCCGGAATCAGGGCTCATATGCACAGCGGAATCGATAACGATTCGTCGCGGCACGGCCCCGCTTTCCTGCCGCAACCTGTTGTTAACCATCGATGTTCTCCCTTTCTTATCCATTGCCGCCGACACTCCGGCCTGCGGGACGAGCGATGTGGGACGGAGAATCGGATCGAACCGCCTGAAAGAAATGGCCAAACGCACCCAGTTGTACAGCCGCAGCCGGACGACTACCTTGTCCGCGGGCATGATGCCGTTCGGCAAATCGAGAAAAGCCTTACATGAAGGTCGTTGAACGCTACATCATGCGTCGCGCGTTGGCGGTGTTTCTCGCTGCGCTGATCTGGACGCTGGCCATTGTCTGGACGACGCAGGTGCTTGCCCGCATCGACCTGGTCACCGACAGTGGCCAATCGGCGCTGACTTTTTTCGAGGTCGCGGGCCTCATCATCCCCACCATCATCCCGATCGTGGTGCCATTCGCCCTGGTGGTGGCGGTGGCCCAGACGCTCAGCGTCATGAACTCCGATTCGGAATTGGCCGTCATCAACGCCGCCGGCGCCTCGCGCTGGACGATTGTGCGGCCGGTCCTGCTGATCGCGCTGGCGGCCAGCGTCTTTTCCTTCGCGGTCGACAATGGCGTCGAACCCTATGCCAGGCAGAAGAACCGCCAGCTGATAGCATCCTCGCGCGCCGATCTCTTGTCGCTGATCATCCAGGAAGGCACGTTCCGCAAGATCGACGACGGGCTGTTCCTGCAGATAGGCGAGCGGCTGCCGGACAACCGGCTCGGCGGCATCTTCGTGGCCGATTCGCGCGAAGAAGGCGCCAATCTGATCTATTATGCCAAGAGCGGCAGCGTCGTCGAAAAGGGTGACGAGAAGGTGCTGATGATGAATGACGGCGTCATTCATCGCAAGACGCTGACCGGCGACCTGTCGGTCATCCGCTTCACGTCCTACGCCTTCGACCTTTCCGCCTTCATGTCGGCGGCGAACGATATCATGCTCCTGCCCAAGGACCGAACGACGCAATACCTGCTCAACCCGGATCCGAACGACAAGATCTTCCAGCGCAGGCCCGGCGCCTACAAGGCCGAGCTCGACCAGCGCTTTTCCGAATGGTCCTATTCGCTGGTGTTCGCGCTGATCGCGCTGGCCGTGGCAGGCGATGCGCGCTCACACCGCGAGGCGCGCATCCACCCGCTGATCACAGCCATCGCCATTGCGCTGTTCGTGCGCTGGCTGGGCTTCTTTGCCGCCGGCAAGGCGGACAAGATCCCGCAATACGCCTATATGGTCTATGGCGTGCCGGTCATCGCCTCGGCGGTCGCCATCTGGTTCATCGTCACCTCGCGAAGCATGGAACTGCCCGGCAGCTGGGCCGACTGGATGACGAATTTCGCCGGCCGCGTCAGCGATGGCTGGACGGCGCTCAAGCTGCGCCTCAATCGGCGCTACACATCCGGCCAGGGAGCCTGACGATGGGCTGGACCCTGGGCCGCTACTTCTTCTTTCGCTACGTGTCGATCACGATCTGGTTCTTCATCGGCCTTCTGGCGCTGGTGTTCCTGATCGACTTCACCGAGCTGTCCGGCCGCATCACCGGCCTGCCGGGCTTCACCTACGGCACGGCGGTCGCGATCTCGGCGCTGAGGATGCCGATGATCATGCTGCAGACGGTGCCGTTCGTCGGCCTGTTCTCGGCGATGGCGACGCTGGTCTCGCTCAACCGAAAATACGAGCTGGTGATTGCGCGCTCGGCCGGAGTGTCGGCCTGGCAGTTTCTGTTGCCCTGCTGCATCGGTGCGCTGTTATTCGGCATATTGTCGGTCGGCGTGCTCAATCCGATCGCCGCGCATGGCTTCTCATGGTCGGAGCAGATGGAAAACCAGCTGCGATCCGGCAATTCGAACGTGGTGGCGGCCGATGCCACGCCGTGGATCCGCCAGAAAACCAACTCCGGCGACACCATCATCGGCGCCCGCGCCATCCTGAACCAGGGCCTGGAAATGGCCGACACCGTGTTCTTCGTCCTCGATCCGCAGGGCAATATCGTCGAGCGCAAGGACGCGGCGCGGGCCTTTCTGCGCGACGGCTACTGGGAATTGCAGGACGTCAAGGTGTTCAAGGACGGCAACATCCGTTCCGAAACGACCGACCAGTTGCCGACCAACCTCAAGCCGGAATTCGTGCAGGAACGGCTGGCGCGCCCCGAAACCATCCCGTTTTACGACCTTCCCGGCAAGATTGAGGTTGCCCGCTCCTTCGGCCTCAAGGCAAATGCCTTCGCCATGCAGTTCGATTCGCTGGTGGCGTTACCGTTCCTGCTTGTGGCCATGACGCTGATTGCGGCAACAGTTTCAATGCGATTTGCGAGGATGGGGCAGTCGGCAACGATGATTCTGGGTGGCGTCCTCGCCGGCTTTCTGCTTTATGTCGTTTCGGTATTGGTCAAGGCATTCGGCGTTGCGGGATTCGTGCCCACAGCCGTGGCTGCATGGGTTCCGGTTGTCGTGGCTATGTTCTTTGGGGTGACATTCCTGCTATACAAGGAAGACGGCTAGTGAGGGAGGCGGCTTTGCGCAGCCATAGGCAGGCCGGTTTGGCGCGCCTCTATTCGGCGAGCGCCTTGGCATGCCTGCTCGCCTGCGGCGTGCTGACGGCCCCTGCGCTGGCGCAGGACGTTACCGACGTGGCAACGAAGGTTCCCTCCGGCTCCCAGATGCTGCTGGCGGCCGACACGCTCGTCTATAACAATGACAACCAGACGGTCACCGCCATCGGCGGCGTCCAGATCGACTATGGCGGCAACAAGCTCGTCGCCCAGCGCGTCGTCTATGATCGAAACACCAAGCGGCTGGTTGCCAGCGGCAATGTGGAGATCGTCAACAGCGACGGCACCAAGATCAACTCGCAGCATATCGATATTACCGACGATTTCGCTGACGGTTTCGTTAATGCGCTGCGCGTCGAAACGCCCGAAAAAGCCTATTTCGCCGCCGAAAGCGCCGAGCGCATGGGCGGCGTGCTGACAACGTTCCACAACGGCGTCTATACGGCCTGCGAGCCTTGCGAAGACAAGCCGGACAAGGCGCCGACCTGGCGGATCAAAGCCAGGAAGATCATCTGGAACGGCGAAAAGAAAACGGTTCGCTTCGAGAATGCGAATTTCGAATTCTTCGGTTTCCCGCTGGCTTACCTGCCGGCGTTCGAGATCGCCGACCCTACGGTCAAGCGCAAAAGCGGCTTCCTGATCCCCAGCATCGGCTACAACAACCGTCTCGGCGTCGGCGTCAAAGTCCCCTACTATTTTGCCCTGTCGCCGACCTACGACCTCACCGTTACCGGCAGCGGCTACACCAAGCAGGGTTTCCTCGGCGAGGCCGAGTGGCGCCAGCGCTTCAACAATGGCCAGTACACGCTGAAGCTTGCCGGAATCAACCAGCAGGACCCTGGCGCTTTCCGTGATTTCGCGGCTTTCCCCGGCGGCTACAATGTCAATTCGGGGCCAGCAGGCGATCCGAACAAGTTCCGCGGCATGATGGGCACCAAGGGCCAGTTCGCCATCAATCCGCGCTGGGACTTCGGCTGGGATATCCTGCTTCAGACCGACAAGAATTTTTCGCGTACCTATACGATCGAAGGCTACAACGACGCCGTGCATCAATCGTCGGTCTACCTGACCGGCCTAAACGACCGCAATTATTTCGATGTGCGCGCCATGCGCTTCCAGGTTCAGGAGAACACACCGGACGGCAACGTCGCATCGCGCAGCGACAAGCAGCCCTGGGTGTTGCCGTCGCTCGACTATGCCTACATCCCCGACATGTCGGTGGCCGGCGGCCAGCTGTCGTTCAACGTCAATGCACGAGTCATTCGCCGCGACGATCTCGATCAGGCCTATTTTACCCCCTATGTGCCGGGCTCAGGCGTCCAGCGCGTGCGCGGCATCGAGGGCGAATCCGGTCGCCTCACCGCCGAAGCCGAATGGAAGCGTACCTTCACCACGGACGGCGGATTGCAGTTGACGCCCCTTCTGGCTCTGCAGGGCGACGTCGACTATCTCAACGCTTCTTCGGCTTCGCTGACTGCGGTAAACCAGATGGCAACGAATGTCGGTGCCGCCGACGACATGCGGTCTTCCTTCGCCCGGTACATGGCGACCGCCGGACTTGAAATGCGCTGGCCGGTGCTGTTCTCGATGACCGGCTCCAGCCATATCGTCGAGCCGATGGCGCAGGTCTTCATGCGCCCGAATGAGCAGTATGTCGGCGGGCTCGCCGTTCCCAACGAGGATGCACAGAGCTTCGTCTTCGACGCCACGACGCTGTTCGAGCGCGACAAGTTCTCCGGCTACGACCGCGTCGAAGGCGGCAGCCGCGCCAATGTCGGGTTCCGCTATTCCGGCGCCTACGACAATGGCTGGGGCACCAACGCGATCTTCGGCCAATCCTACCAGTTGGGCGGGCGCAACTCGTTCGATTCACCGGATCTGGTCAATGCGGGCGCCGATTCCGGCTTGGAGACTTCGACCTCCGACTATGTCGGCCTTGTCGGCTTCAGCAGCCCGAGCGGCTTCTCCGGTTCGCTCAGCGGCCGCTTCGACGAGCAGACCTTCGAAGTTCGCCGTGCCGAGGTGAAGGCCGCCTATTCCGGGCTGCCGGTTTCGCTGAGCGCCAAATACGCCTTCATCCAGGCGCAGCCGCTCTATGGTTTCACCACCGACCGCCACGAAGTCACGCTCGGCGCCTCGACACACCTGGCCGAAAACTGGCGCGTCTTCGGCACCGGCACCTACGACCTGCAACAAAGCGTGCTGGTCAAGGACGGCGTCGGCTTTGCCTACAATGATTCCTGCTTCACCTACCTGATGACGTACTCGGAATCACGCGACATCAACACCAAGGAAGTGTCGCAGAATGTCGGCTTCAACCTGTCGTTCCGCACGCTCGGCGATTTCGGCTCGTCCCAAAGCTCGATCGACTCCATCCAGTAGAGCCGGCTGACGACATCGTTTTGCCGCATAAAGCGGGCACGGATTTCGCCAATATCGGGCTGGAATCGGCCAAAACCGGGTAGAATTGGGATGCTTTCGATGAGGAAATACCTGTTTTCGGCAGGATTCGCGCTCCTGTTGGCGGCGACCTCGGTCTCTGTCACCATGATGGTACCGCCGGCGTTCGCCAGTGAAATCAAGTATGTCGTCAACAACATGCCGATCACCACCGGCGACATCGCGCACCGGGCTGCCTTCCTGAAACTGCAGCGCAAGAAGGGTGACGCGGGTCAGGAAATGATCGACCAGACGCTGCGCATGGCGGAGGCCAGGCGTCTCGGCATCCGCATCTCCGACGCCCAGGTAGAGGCTGCCTATCAGCGCTTTGCCTCGAGCAACAAGATGCAGCTCAAGCAGCTCGACGGTGTCATGGCGCAGTCCGGCGTGACCAAGGAGCATTTCAAGGAATTCATCCGCTCCCAGATGGCGTGGAACCAGGCGCTGAGCGCACGCTACAGCGGCGGCGGCGGGGAGGTGAGCGAACAGGATCTGGTCAAGCGCATGCTCGAAAAAGGCGGCGCCAAGCCAAGCGCCACCGAGTACATGCTGCAGCAGGTGATCTTCGTGGTGCCGAAGGCCGAGCGCAGTGCCACACTCGCCAAACGCAAGCGCGAGGCTGAAGCCATGCGCGCCCGCTTCAATGGCTGCAACACCACGCGTGAATTCGCCAAGGGCCTGATCGACGTCACCGTTCGCGACCTCCCCCGATTGCTGGCGCCGCAACTGCCGCCGGACTGGGCCGAGCAGATCAAGGCCACCAAGCTGGGCGGCGCCACGGCCGTGCGCGAGACCGATCGCGGCATTGAATTCATCGGCATCTGCTCGTCGCGAGAGGTTTCCGACGACAAGGCGGCCCAGATGGTGTTCCAGAGCGAAGGCAGCGGCGACAAGAACGCCGACGAGCTCTCGGCCAAATATGTCGAAGAGCTGAAGGCGAAAGCCAAGATCGTTACGCGCTGAACCGGCCCAGCCGTGCGTGAGACAGAGCTTCCGCTGGCGCTGAGCGTCGGCGATCCATCCGGCGTCGGTCCGGAAATCGCCATTGCCGCGTGGCAGAGCGCCCGCGGTTCCGGTGCCGCGCCCTTCTACCTTCTCGCCGATCCGGCGCTGATTGCCGCGCGGGCGCGCCGGCTCGGCGCGGCGGTGGCAATCGCCGAGACGGTGCCGGCCCAAGCAGCTGGTGTCTTTCAACACGCCTTGCCCGTGGTGCCGCTGGCGGCCCACTTCACCGACGATCCCGGCCGGCCCGACCCGGCCAATGCCGCCGGCATCATCGAGGCCATCGATCGCGCCGTCGCCGACTGCCTTGCCGGTCACGCGGCCGCGGTCGTCACCTGTCCGATCGCGAAGAAGCCGCTCTACGATGCCGGCTTCGGCTTTCCCGGCCACACCGAGTATCTGGCGTATCTGGCCTCGCTCCACACCGGCGGCACGGTGACGCCGGTGATGCTGATCGCCGGCCCCGAATTGCGCACCGTTCCTGTCACCATCCACATCGCGCTGGCCGAGGTGCCGAAGACGCTGACGACGGAGCTGATCGTTGCCATCGCGCGCATCACCGCCGGCGATCTTGCACGCCGTTTCGGCATCGCCAGGCCGAGGCTCGCGCTTGCCGGCCTCAATCCGCATGCCGGCGAAAGCGGCGCCATGGGGACAGAGGACGAGCACATCATTCGTCCTGCGGTCGACATGTTGCGGGCGCAAGGCATCGATGCCTTCGGACCGCTGCCGGCCGATACGATGTTTCATGCGCGCGCCCGCGCCGGCTACGACGTGGCGGTCTGCATGTATCATGACCAGGCGTTGATCCCGGCCAAGGCGCTGGCCTTCGACCAGGGCGTCAACGTCACGCTTGGCCTGCCGTTCATCCGCACCTCGCCCGATCACGGCACAGCCTTCGACATCGCCGGCAAGGGCATCGCACGTCCCGACAGCCTGATCGCGGCGCTAAAGCTGGCCCGCCGGCTGGCCGATACCGGCGCAAAGCCCGCAGTTGCATGAGCCAAAAATCATGAGCCCAAATCATGAGCCCAAAATTCATGAGCATTGACGGGCTGCCGCCGCTGCGCGAGGTGATCGAGCGCCATGGACTGCAGGCAAAGAAGGCGCTTGGCCAGAATTTCCTGCTCGACCTCAATTTGACCGGCAAGATCGCGCGCGTCGCCGGGGACCTTAGCGACAGTACGGTAATCGAGGTCGGCCCCGGCCCCGGCGGGCTGACCAGGGCGCTGCTCGCTGCCGGTGCCCGCCGCGTCGTCGCCATCGAGCGCGACGAACGCTGCCTTGCGGCCTTGGCCGAGGTCTCCAACCACTATCCGGGCCGGCTCGAGGTGATCAGCGGCGATGCGCTGAAGACGGATTTTGCCGCTCTTGCCAAGACCGCGTCACAAGGCAGCCCGGTGAGGATTGCCGCCAACCTGCCCTACAATATCGGCACCGAGCTGTTGATCCGTTGGCTGACTGTGGCGGACTGGCCACCCTTCTATCAATCGATGACGCTGATGTTCCAGCGCGAGGTGGCCGAGCGCATTGTCGCCGGTTTCGGCAGCGATGCTTATGGCCGGCTCGGCGTGCTGGCGGGCTGGCGGACCGAGGCGAGGATCGCCTTCGACGTGCCGCCGCAAGCGTTCACGCCGCCACCCAAGGTAACGTCCTCGGTGGTGCATCTGGTGCCGCGCGCCAGCCCTTTGTCAACCGACGTGAAAAAACTCGGTCGCGTCACCGAAGCCGCTTTCGGCCAGCGCCGGAAAATGCTGCGGCAGAGCGTGAAGAGCCTGGGTGGCGAGGCACTGCTGACGCGCGCCGGCATCGATCCGACCCGGCGTGCGGAGACGCTCAGCGTCGAGGAATTCGTGCGGCTGACAAACGCGGTTTGACCGGCGGCGCTAGCGCCGCCTAGCAATCGTCATTCAAACGCATTACATTGACGTCGAAGGAGATTGCCATGCCAGCAAATGCACTGGTCCAGACGCGCATCGACGCCGACATCCGGGATCGAGCTTCGGCGGTGCTCGAAAGCATGGGGCTGACGGTCTCGGATGCGGTGCGGATATTGCTCACCCGAACCGCCAACGAGGGTGCGCTGCCCATCGATCTCGTCACAAACAACGAGGCGTATGATTTATGGTTTCGCGCCAAGGTTCGCGAAGCGCTCGACGACACCCGACAAGACATTCCTGATGATCAAGTCGAGGCGCATTTTGCCGAGAGACGCGCCGCGGCGCGGCGTTCGGGTGAACCTAAATCTTGAAGATCGTCTGGTCGCCATTCGCGCTTTCAGATCGCGACGGCATCTTCGCGCATATCGAGGCCGACAATCCTGCGGCCGCGATCGCCACCGATGAGCGGATCGTCGCCGCAATCAACCGTCTTCGGGACCTTCCCCAAAGCGGCCGGATCGGCAGGCTTGCAGGGACACGAGAGATCGTCATCGTCGGCACGCCATATGTCGCGGCCTATCAGCTGACCAACAGCACGATTCGAATCCTGCGCGTGCTTCACGGAGCGCAGCGTTGGCCGGACGATCTGCCAGGCAGCTGATGCCGCTAATTTAGATTGCCAGCGGTGGACGAGCTATTCCGTCTTCTCGTCCAGCAACCCCGAGACGAAATCGAACAGCCCGGGCCGGCGGTCGCGCCGCAGCCTTTCCGCCGTCACGATGCCACGCACTTCGGCGAAGGCGCGGTCGAGATCGTCGTTGACGATGACAAAGTCATATTCCTTCCAGTGCTCGATCTCGTTGCGGGCGTTCTTCAGCCTGGTCTCGATCACGTGCTCCTGGTCCTCGGCGCGGCGCTTGAGGCGCGACTTCAATTCCTTCATCGACGGCGGCAGGATGAAGATCGAGACGATGTCGGCGCGCATCTTCTCCTTGAGCTGCTGGGCGCCTTGCCAGTCGATGTCGAAGAGCATGTCACGGCCCTGCGCCAGCGCCAGTTCGGCCGGCTCGCGCGGCGTCGCGTAGCAATTGCCGTGCACCTCGGCCCATTCGAGCAACGCGTCGGAATCGCGCAGCCGCTCGAACTCGCGCGTGGTGCGGAAGTGATAGTGGACGCCCTCGATCTCCGAGCCGCGGCGTGGCCTGGTGGTGACCGAGACCGATAATTCCAGGCTGCCGTCGCTTTCCAGCAGGTTGCGCGCGATCGTCGACTTGCCGGCGCCCGACGGCGACGACAGGACCAGCATCAGCCCGCGGCGGCGAATGCGGGATCCGAGATCCCTGGCAACCATCGGCTCCTTGCCACCCATTCGGGTTTACTCCAGATTCTGGACCTGTTCGCGAAACTGGTCGACCACCGCCTTCAGTTCCAGCCCGATGGCGGTGACAGTGGCGGCGTTCGACTTGGAACACAGCGTATTCGATTCGCGGTTGAATTCCTGCGCCAGAAAATCGAGCTTGCGGCCGATGGCGCCGCCATTTGCCAGCAGCGCTCTGCCCGACGCCACATGCGTCTTCAGCCGATCGATCTCTTCACGGATATCGGCCTTGGTGGCCAGGAACGCCGCTTCCATGTGCAGCCGGCCGGCATCGAGATTGGCCGACGCATCCATCAGCAGCCGCACCTGTTCGGCGATCCGCTCGCGGATCGCCGCCGGTTCGCGCGACGGGTCGGCCTCGGCTTGAAGCGTCAGCGCCTCAATGGCGTCGATATGGCCGGAAAGCAGCGAACGCAGCGCTTCGCCCTCGTTCTGGCGTGCCTGCTCGAGACCTGTAAGCGCCGTTTCCAGCGCGGACAGGATTGACGCGTCGAGTGCTGCCCGCACCTCCTCGGTTTCGCTGGTTTCAGGGATATCGAGCACGCCGCGCAGGGAAAGCAGACCGTCGGCAGTTGCCGGACCAACACCGAACTGGTCCTGCAGCCGCTTGGCCATGCCCGCCAGATCCCTGAGGAAGGCTTCGTTGACCACCGGCTGCGCCTGCTGGCCGGCGGCGCGGCCGACGGTCAGCGTCGCTTGGAAATTGCCACGCGAAAAGCGCTTCTGCAGCGTCTGCCGCACAGTCGGTTCGAGCCGCTCGAAACCTTGCGGCAACCGCAACCTGACCTCGACGCTCTTGCCGTTGACCGACTTGACCTCCCAGGCGATCGAGGCGCCGTCATGTTCGGCAACAGTGCGTGCAAATCCGGTCATGCTCTGCAAATTCATGATGCGGCTCGTGTCTCCCTGATGGTCCGATTCTAACAATTGCGCATGCGTTCGATATCACGGGCAGCGCGAATGTCAGAATCGCAATACCGGCAAGATGTTGATTGCCGCTGTCGTTTCGATCTCGCAGGGCTGAAATCGAGATTCAGAGGCACCCGAGCAAGACCGAAAACGCTTCGAACCCCGCTGTTCGTTCAAAGCAGCAGCGCGTCCGCCTCTGTCCGCGTCGCTTAAGGTCGATCCCTCTGAAAGCGCCGGCCTGCTACTGGGCGGCACCCGTATCGCCGGCATCACCGCTGTCACCGGCGGCATCGCCACTTGCGTCACCGTTGTCGTCGCCATCCGCCGGCGCATCGGTCTGGCCCGGAGTCTTGGCGCCCTTGGCGGCGTCTTCAGCCTGCTTCTTCTGCAGTGCCCGGTAGCGGGCAACGTTCTCATTGTGCTCGGCAAGCGTGGTGGCAAAGACGTGGCCGCCGGTGCCGTCGGCGACGAAATAGAGATCATCGGTCTTCGACGGGTTGGCGACGGCTTCGAGCGCGGCGCGGCCGGGATTGGCGATCGGCGTCGGCGGCAGGCCATTGATCAGATAGGTGTTGTAAGGCGTCTGTTTCTGGATGTCAGATTGATAAATCGGCCGGTCGGCGGGTTTGCCCTTGCCGCCGAACAGGCCGTAAATGATGGTCGGATCGGATTGCAGCCGCATGCCCTTGGCCAGACGGTTGAGGAAGACGGCGGCAACGCGCGAGCGCTCGTCGCCCCGGCCGGTTTCCTTTTCGACGATCGAGGCCAAGGTGACGAAGTCGTCGACATTGGCCAGAGGCAGGTCGGGCGCGCGCCGCTGCCAGACCTCGTCGACCAGCTTCTTCTGGTCGGCGAGCAGCTTGTCGACCATCTGTTGGCGCGTGGCGCCGCGGGTAAAGCGCAGCGTGTCGGTGGCGAGGCTGCCCTCAGCCGGCTTGGCGGCCGGCATGTCGCCGGTCAGCGCATCCTGCTCGGCGATGCGCTGCAGCGCCTGCTCGACCGTCAGGCCCTCGGGAATGGTCAGCGAATACATCACCGACTTGCCGCTCTTCAGAAGCTCCATGATGTCGCGCATGGAGGCGCGCGGCTTTATCTCGTATTCGCCTGCCTTCAGCGCTGAATCATTGCCATAGACCCGCACGGCGATGCGGAAGATGCGGGCATCGCTGATCAGCCCACGCCGTTCGAGCTGGTCGGCAATATCCTGGACGCCGGTGCTCGGCTTGACCAGGAAGGTGTCGCCGGCCACCGACGGGCCCGGTTCGTTGAATGCCTGCTTGCCGAAATAGAGCGAAACGCCGGCGGCGAGGATCATCAACATCACCGCGGAGATGACGAAGTTCATGAACACGACGACTTGGCTGCGCGAGGCGCGCGAGCGCTTTGGTGGTGGTGTGCCGGCTTCCGGGCGCAAAGCTTCGGCCGCGGTCTTCGGCACGATCGGGCCGGTCTGCTGGTTTTGTCCGAATTGTCCGCTGCCGCCCGGATTGGTGTTCATTAGCGCCCTACCATCTGATCTCTTAGAGCGACCATGCGCCCGATTGGACGCACAGCGTGCCCTAACATTTCAAGCCTACGCATCGTGCTTTTAAAAAAGCGCCTTCGGTTTCAGGCCGATGCGACGAATCCCCAGCGGCAGAGTAGGCTTGAATATGGCAAAATTGGCGACAGACCGCTGGCGCGCCGGTCGATACCGCAATCAGCCTG
This sequence comes from Mesorhizobium sp. M0626, assembly GCF_040320665.1. Lineage (NCBI taxonomy): Bacteria > Pseudomonadati > Pseudomonadota > Alphaproteobacteria > Hyphomicrobiales > Phyllobacteriaceae > Mesorhizobium > Mesorhizobium sp. M0626. The sequence goes on from NZ_JAMYQD010000004.1 coordinate 124,806, forward strand.
TATAACGCTGGAATACCAGCGAAGCGTTGGTGCCGCCGAAGCCGAAGGAGTTGGACAGCGCCACGTCGACCTGGCGATGCCGTGGCGTGTTCGGAACAAGATCGATCGCGGTTTCGCGTTCCGGGTTGTCAAGATTGATGGTAGCTGGCGCGATGTTGTCTCTGATAGCGAGGATCGAAAAGATCGCCTCGGCGGCACCCGCGGCACCCAGGAGATGGCCGATCGACGACTTGGTCGACGACATCGAGATTTTCGAGGCGGCGTTGCCGACCAGCCGCTCGACGGCGCCGAGTTCGATCGTGTCGGCCATGGTCGAGGTGCCGTGCGCGTTGATGTAGTCGACGTCGGCGGGCGTCAGCTTGGCCCGGTTCAGCGCCGCCGTCATGCAGCGGAAGGCGCCGTCGCCGTCTTCGGCCGGTGCGGTGATGTGATAGGCATCGCCGGTCAGGCCGTAGCCGGTGACCTCGGCATAGATCTTGGCGCCGCGCGCCTTGGCGTGTTCGAGTTCTTCCAGCACCACGACGCCGGCGCCCTCGCCCATGACGAAGCCGTCACGGTCGCGGTCATAGGGACGCGAGGCCTTCTCAGGCGTGTCGTTGCGGTCGGTGGACAGTGCCCGGCAAGCAGCGAAGCCGGCAAGCGATAGTCTGGTCACCGGCGATTCCGCGCCGCCGGCCAGCATCACGTCGGCATCGCCAAAGATGATCAGCCGGGCGGCATCGCCAATGGCGTGCGCGCCGGTCGAGCAGGCGGTGACGACGGCGTGGTTGGGGCCTTTCAGCCCATGCCGGATCGATACCTGGCCAGATACCAGGTTGATAATGTTGCCGGGAATGAAGAATGGACTGATACGGCGCGGTCCGCGCTCTTTCAGGATGATAGCGTTCTCGGCGATGCCCTCGAGGCCGCCAATGCCGGAGCCGATCATGACGCCGGTGGCGCAGCGCTCGGCTTCGGTGCTGGGCTCCCAGCCGGAATCCTTCAGCGCTTCGTCGGCGGCCGCAATCCCGTAAAGGATGAAGTCGCCGATCTTGCGCAGTTCCTTGGGCTCGAGCACGGCTTCGGGATTGAGCGTGCCGTTGGTGCCGTCGCCGCGAGGAATGACGTGGGCGATCTTGCAGGCAAGATCTTCCACTTCGAACTCGGTGACGCGCTTGGCGGCGCTGCGGCCGGTCAGAAGTTCCTTCCAGCTGTGCTCGAAGCCCATGCCGAACGGCGAAACCAGGCCAAGGCCCGTGACGACGACACGCCTCATCGCAGGTCCTCCCCGGTGATGACTGCGGATAGTGTCAGGCCGAAGCCTTGTCGATGTACTTCACGGCATCGCCGACGGTCAGGATGGTCTCGGCCGCATCGTCCGGAATCTCGACGCCGAACTCTTCTTCGAACGCCATGACGAGTTCGACCGTGTCGAGGCTGTCCGCGCCCAGATCATCGATGAAGCTCGCCTGCTCCGTCACCTTGTCGGCATCGACGCCAAGATGTTCGATGACGATCTTCTTGACGCGCTCTGCGGTGTCACTCATTTGGGGCATCCTCGTCTTTTGTTTGTCTGTCTTCGTTAGCGGGCAGAATGCCGCTAATCAAGCTGAAAGATGGTCCTGCCGGAAACGCAACGATGCCGGACCGGTTTTTGCCCGAACCGCCGGGTTGCGGGCCGCATTACACGAAAAATGGCCGAGGTCCAAGGCGAAATGGTCTCTTTTCACAAGCCGGCCATGTCTTCTTATCACCCGACAATATCCCGTCAGATCATGGCCATGCCGCCGTTGACATGGATGGTCTGGCCGGTGACGTAGGCTGCCTCGTTGGAGGCGAGATAGGCGACGGCCGATGCCACTTCAACACTCGTGCCCATGCGGCGCGTCGGGATCGCGGCCATTATCGCGTCTTTCTGCTTGTCGTTGAGCTTGTCGGTCATGGCCGATTCGATAAAGCCCGGGGCGACGCAGTTGACGGTGATGTTGCGGGTGGCGATCTCCTGCGCCAGCGACTTGGAAAAGCCGATCATGCCGGCCTTGGAGGCGCAATAATTGGTCTGGCCAGGATTGCCGGTGACGCCCACCACCGAGGTGATGTTGATGATGCGGCCATGGCGGCGGCGCATCATCGGATGGGTCAGCTCGCGGGTCAGCCGGAACACGGCGGTGAGGTTCACCTCCAGCACGCTGTCCCAATCCGCGTCCGCCATGCGCACGAACAGGCCGTCCTTGGTGATGCCGGCATTGTTGACCAGTATGTCGACGCCTTCGAGTTCGGCTTCGGCCTTCTGGCCAAGCGCCTTGACCTCGTCACGGTCGGCAAGATTGGCCGGGAACAGCTTTACCCGGTCGCCGAGTTCGCCGGCCAGGGTCTCCAGTTTCTCGATGCGGGTGCCGTGCAGGCCGACAATGGCGCCTTGCGCATGCAGCACCCGGACAATCGCCTCGCCAATGCCGCCCGATGCGCCGGTGACGAGCGCCTTGCGGCCGGTCAGTTCGAACATTTTCGTCTCCTGATCTTAAGAGAACACCCTTCCCACGGGAGAGGTTGAATCGCCAGTGGATTATGCAAGCGCGGCCAGCGCCGCCTCGACATCGGCCGGCGTGCCGACGGCCGATGTGGTGATGTCGCGGCTGATCCGCCGCGCCAGGCCGGAAAGCACCTTGCCGGCGCCGATCTCAAAGAGCGTGGCGACGCCATTGGCGCCGAACCACTCCACCGTTTCGCGCCAGCGCACGCGGCCGGTGATCTGCTCGACCAGGCGGCGCGCGATCTCGTCGGGGTCGCGGGTCGGGGCTACAGTGACGTTGGAGACGACGGGCACGACCGGTGCATTCTTGGTCACGCCCGCCAGCGCCTCGCGCATGACATCGGCCGCCGGCGCCATCAGCGCCGAATGGAAGGGTGCGGAGACCTGCAGCATCAGCGCCCGCTTGGCGCCCTTTTCGGTGCACAGTTTCGCGGCGAGTTCCACCGCCGCCTTGGCGCCGGAGATCACCAGCTGGCCGCCGCCATTGTCGTTGGCGATCTGGCAGACCTGGCCGGATCCCGTTGCGGCCTCGGTGCAAGCGGCTTCGACGTCGGGCTGTTCCAGTCCGATGATCGCCGCCATGGCGCCCTCGCCGGCCGGCACCGCCGCCTGCATGGCGTTGCCGCGGATGCGCAGCAGCCGGGCGGCATCGGCGACCGAAACGAAACCGGCCGCGGCAAGGGCGGAATATTCGCCGAGCGAATGACCGGCAACGTAGGCAACCTTGTCCTTCAGCGAAAAGCCGCGCACTTCCAGCGAGCGGATCGCCGCCAGCGAGACCGCCATCAGCGCCGGCTGGGCATTGGCAGTCAGGGTCAGCGCCTCTTCCGGGCCTTCCCAGATCAGTTTCGACAGCTTTTCGCCCAGCGCATCATCGACTTCCTCGAACACCCTGCGTGCCTCGGGGAAGGCGTCGGCGAGGTCCTTGCCCATGCCGACAGCCTGGCTGCCCTGTCCCGGAAAGGTGAATGCGACGGCCATTTGGGCGCTCTCCAGCGGCTGATTTTTCCTGCCTGTGACGCAAGGCGGACCGTCAAGTCAAGCCCGGAGGCGGCATTTCGGCTCTCGCTTGAACCGGAGCTGACCTCGAGTCCCTGTTCCCAAAGGCTTTTTGCCGATCACACCTGATGAAAACCGCTCACGAATCGTTTGCTGGCTCTTCTTATTTTCGCCACAGGCGCTAGCTTTTGCATGACAGTTCTATGACAGAACGGTGGCGCGAGTGGAAATACGCGTTGCTTGGGCCGGGGGAAAAGACGTGGCTAGGATCAGGAAGGGCGCGGCCGTACCCGCGCCACAGTTCTTGGAAGACGATCCGTCCACCGGCTACCTGCCGGGGCGCAGATGGCCGGTCATCCGCTACGGTCTGGTCACGCTGCTTGCCTCCGCCATTCTGGTGTTCGCCATCGAATGGATCGTGCGCGGCGACTTCTTCGGCACGGTCGACTTCTTCCTGCAGCCATTCAAGCCGGGCTGGACCACCATCATTGTCTTTGCATTGGTGCTGATGGGACTGGACGCCGTGCTTGGCCGCAGTCACCAGAGCCTGATGATCGTGGCGCCGCTGACGCTGGCGCTGGCCTTTGTCGGGCATCAGAAGTCGCATTATCTCGGCGATCCGCTCTACCCAACCGATTTTCTTTATTCGCGCCAGATCATGGCACTGATGCCGCTCCTGGTGCGCGAGCGGCCCTGGACGGCGCTCGCCATGGCGGTCGGCATCGTCGCCGGCCTGTCGCTGCTGATCTATGGCTGGCGGTTGTGGCGCCGCAAGGTTCCGATCCTCAGCCGCAAAGGGCGGCTGGCGCGGCTGACGCTGGCAGTGCCGCTGCTCGCCTTCTTCGTCTCGATCATGGACTACGCCACCTTCTCGTGGACCCGCGACCGGCTGCAGATCATCCCGATCATGTGGGACCAGAAGGAGAACTACGCCTCCAACGGGTTTGCGCTGGCCTTCGCGCTCAACGTGCCGATGGCGCATGTCTCGGCGCCGGCGGGCTATTCCGACAAGGCGATCGACGCGATCGACAGGCCTGATGTGACGGCCTCGGTACCGGATGAGAAACCCGACATCATCGTGGTGATGAGCGAATCTTTCTGGGATCCGACCAAGCTGCCCGGCGTTACAATCACGCCGGACCCGATCCCCAATGTGCGGGCGCTGCGTTCCGGCTATATGTTCTCGCCGGAATTCGGCGGCATGACCGCCAACATCGAATTCGAGGCGCTGACCGGCTTTTCCAATGCCTTCCTGCCGGCGGGCTCGATCCCCTATCAGCAATATGTGCGCACGCCGACGCCGTCGCTGGCGACCTTCCTGAAAAGCGAGGGATACCGGGCGCGCGCCATCCACCCGGGCACCAACTGGTTCTGGAACAGGGGCGCCGTCTATGCCGATTTCGGCTTCAACGATTTCCGCTCGGAAGAGACGCTGCCGCCACTGGAAAAGCGCGGGCCGCTGGCTTCCGATGCCTCGATGACCGACGAGATCATCGCAGAGGCCGACGCCAGCGAGCGGCCGGTGTTCTTCTTCGCCGTCAGCCTGCAGAACCACGGTCCCTACGAGCCGTACCGCTATTACAATCCGACCCACAAGGTCGCGGCACCGATCAGCACATGGGCGCGGGAATCGCTGCTCAGCTACGCCGAAGGCTCCGCCGATGCCGACCGTGGACTCGAACGATTGATTGAATGGGCGAAGAAGCGCGAGCGGCCGACGGTCATCGCCTTCTTCGGCGACCATCTGCCGCCGCTCGGCCCCGTCTATGTCGAAACCGGTTACCTGAAGGACAATGTCGCGCCGCGCAAGGAACCGACGCCGGAGGCGGCACTGGAGCATCATCAGACGCCGCTGGTCATCTGGTCTAACCGCACCGGTCCGGCGCAGGATATGGGCGCCGTGAGCCCGGCCTTCCTGCCCTACCATATCCTTACCACGGCCGGGATCACGCACCCCTACTATACCGGCTTCTTAGGCGCGCTGCGCGAACGCTATCGCGTCGTCGACCGCAATCTGCTTCTGACGCCGTCAGGTGAGGCCACGGCGGACTGGGCGCGGCAGAAGGACATCGATCCGGCGATCAACGATTTCCGCCTGCTGCAATACGACATGATGTTCGGCAAGCGTAAGGCGGCCCCGCACTTCTTCCCCGAAACGATCAACGGTCGTACCCCGCATACGAGTTGATGCCTGGTATTTTTCCAACCCTGCGACGCCAGGACGATGTCCGGAGCATGCGTTACCCTTGCCTTCCAGCCAATTTGCTATATAGACGCCGGCAATCTGCCGGTCCTTGCTGGGGGCTGAACGGAGGGCCGGAGGTTTTACCCAAAACCTTCGTGTGAAGCCAGAAGCGCTTCCGCCTCCCGTGTCTCCGCTCTCGACCGTCTCGAAATGCTCCTTTCTTCCCCGCCCCCTCGGGATCAGCGGGTCAGAGAAGTTGCAGAGGCTTTTGCCGCGAGGATCCGGGAGAGAAACGAAGAAAGGCACTGAACCACTATGGCTCTATACGAACATGTGTTCCTTGCCCGGCAGGACCTCTCGCAGCAGCAGGTCGATGCGCTTGTCGAACAGTACAAGGGCGTCATCTCCGCAAATGGCGGGTCCGTCGGCCGGGTCGAGAACTGGGGACTGAAGTCCCTCACCTACCGGGTCAACAAGAACCGGAAGGCTTACTACACGCTTATGGACCTCAACTGCCCGCCGGCAGCGCTCAACGAGATGGAGCGCCAGATGGGCCTGTCCGAGGACGTGCTGCGTTTCCTGACCGTCAAGGTCGAGGCGCATGAGGAAGGCCCGTCGGCCATGATGCAGAAGCGCGAAGAGCGCTCGGAACGCGGCGGCTTCGGCGACCGCGACCGTGGTGATCGTGGTCCGCGCTCGTTCGGCGACCGTGATCGCGGCGACCGTGGCGATCGTCCGCCGCGCTCATTTGGCGATGCCGGTGGCGATCGTGGTCCGCGCCGTCCGCGCGAAGGCGTTGAAGGAGGTGCAGAATAATGGTCGACATCAATCAGATCCCGACCCGGCGCCCGTTCCATCGCCGCCGCAAGACCTGCCCGTTCTCCGGCGCCAATGCGCCCAAGATCGACTACAAGGACGTGCGTCTTCTGCAGCGCTACATTTCCGAGCGCGGCAAGATCGTGCCGTCGCGCATCACCGCCGTCAGCCAGAAGAAGCAGCGCGAACTCGCCAAGGCGATCAAGCGCGCCCGCTTCCTCGGCCTGCTGCCCTACGTGGTTCGCTAAGACTTTCGAGCAGGCGGTTCGCCGCCTGCTTCCTTCTCCCACGGCGACGGGCGCCGCAGGGGTAATTTGATGATGCATGTCGTTGTCCCAAAACCGGGACCACTTTTGGCGACATGCATTGAAATCCCGAGTTGAGGTGAAAAGCCTCTAACTGCCGCGACAGGCAGGACAGCGACACCGGCGCCAAGGCGCTCAGAGCTTCCTGACCTGTTCCATTCAATTCGGCGCCGATCCCGCGGTCGGTGCCAGACGAAGGAACAAGACCATGCAAGTGATTCTTCTCGAACGCGTTTCCCGCCTCGGCCAGATGGGCGATACCGTCAAGGTCAAGGACGGCTTTGCCCGCAACTTCCTCTTGCCGCAGGGCAAGGCGCTGCGCGCCAACGAAGCCAACAAGAAGAAGTTCGAAGGACAGCGCGCGCAGCTCGAAGCCCGCAACCTCGAGCGCAAATCGGAAGCCAGCCAGGTTGCCGAAAAGCTCGACGGGAAGAGCTTCATCGCCGTACGTTCGGCCGGCGAGACAGGCCAGCTCTACGGTTCGGTGTCGACCCGCGACATCGCCGACCTGCTGACCGCCGAAGGGTTCTCGGTCAACCGCAACCAGATCCAGCTCAACCAGCCGATCAAGACTATCGGCGTCACCAATGTGGCGATTGCGCTGCATCCGGAAGTCGAGGTCACCATCAGCCTCAACATCGCCCGCACGGCCGAAGAAGCCGAGCGCCAGGCCAAGGGCGAGACGCTGACCACCGCCGAAGCCATCTATGGCGATGACATCAACGACAACGCACGGCCGGAGAACTTCTTTGACCCGAACACCGAGTTCGAAGGCGGCGAAGAAGACAACGCCTGATCCCGCACGGGGCGTGATCGGGAAGCGAGGGGAGCAGCGCTCCAATCACTTCCTCGTCATCCAGCCTTTCTGGACCAATGCCCGGGCCTCTCGCCCGGGCATTTTTGTGCCAAATGGAACTTTTCGAACCCCTATATATTGTTGCAGAATTGGTCCGCCAGTCTGACCGTGAGGGGACATTTGGTGATGAATATTCTGTTGAAACGCGTTCTCGACCGCCTGGTGCGTACGGGCAATCTGAAAGTCACCGGGCCGAAGGGCTCGACAGTGGTTTTCGGCGACGGCAGCGGCGAGCCGGTTCATATGCACATCAAGACCGCGCATGCCGAGCGCGCCATTACCTTCGATCCGATGCTGGCCGTGCCGGAAGCCTATATGGACGGCGAACTCGACATCATCGAGGGCGGCGTCCTGGGTATGATGCGCATCGCCTTCCAGAACATGGGCAGCGGCGGTATCGACGCCACCTGGTCGAAGGCCATCGAGGGTCTGCGCCACGCCTTTCGCCGCCTGCAGCAGATCAACACCGCATCGCGGGCGCGCCGCAACGTGCAGCGCCACTATGATTTGTCGGGTGACCTCTACCGGCTCTTCCTCGACGAGGACATGCAGTATTCCTGCGCCTATTTCGAACAGCCGGACATGACGCTCGACGAGGCGCAGATGGCCAAGAAACGCCATATCGCCGCCAAGCTCAGGCTGAAGGCCGGCCAGACCGTGCTCGATATCGGCTCCGGCTGGGGTGGGCTCGGCCTCTATCTCGCCAAGGCTTTCGATGTCGACGTGCAAGGCGTGACGCTGTCGACCGAGCAGCACGGCGTCGCCACCGACCGGGCGCATGCGCAAGGCTTGCAGGACCGCGTGCATTTCGACCTCAAGGACTACCGCGAACTCAATGAACGCTTCGACCGCATCGTCTCGGTCGGCATGTTCGAGCATGTCGGCGTCAACCACTTCCGCACTTTCTTCGACAAGTCGGCGACGTTGTTGAAGCCCGACGGCGTCATGCTCTTGCACACGATCGGCCGCTCCGGCGTGCCGTGGGCGACCAGCGCCTTCATCCGCAAGTACATTTTTCCGGGCGGCTACATTCCTTCGCTGTCGGAGGTGATGCCGGCGATCGAGAAGTCGGGCCTTGTAGTCACCGACATCGAGATTCTGCGGCTGCACTATGCCGATACGCTGAAGCATTGGGGCCAGCGCTTTGCCGCCAACCGCGACAAGGCCAAGGCCATCTATGACGAGCGCTTCTGCAGGATGTGGGAGTTCTATCTGGCGGCTTCGGAAGCCGCCTTCCGCTGGCAGGATCTGGTGATCTTCCAGATCCAGATCGCCAAGAAGAACGACACGCTGCCGATGACGCGCGACTACATGGCCAAATGTGAAAAGGCGCTGGAAATGCGCGAAATGGGGCATCGCCAGGAGACGGCGGGCGGCGAGCCTGCTGTCGCCAGGTCTGTGCCTGCCAGGTCCGTTGCTGTCAGGTCCGTTGCGGCCAAGCCAGCGCGCCGTCGCAAGGTGGCGGATCGCGAATAACGCCTCGATTGCGATTGCCGCTTGCCATTGACGGCTCTGACACTGAAAAAGGTCTCGTTCTCGCGAGACCTTTTTTAATGACCTGCCTGCCCACCATCGCCACCACCCTTGTCGAGATCGCCGGCGCCCCGGTGCTCGCGCCACGCGGAGCCTGAGCGTGGAACTCCCCGCCTCGCTGCGACAAGGCGTCGAGCGCCTGCTCGAAACGATACCGCTGGCGGTGCTGCGCCAGGCGGCGAAGACGCTGTCTGACCGCTACCGCGCCGAATTGCGCGACGGCCGCCTGCACATGGCCGAAGAGATGGCGGTAAAAGCCTATCTGGCGACGCGGCTGCCGGCGACCTACGCGGCGGTACGGGCCGGTCTCGACGAACTCGCCTATGCGCGGCCCGATTTCCAGCCAACGAGCTTGCTCGATGTCGGCGCCGGTCCTGGCACGGTGCTTTGGGCCACTACAGACCTGTGGCCCGACCTCGAAGAGGCGGTTCTGGTTGAAGCAAGCGCCGCGGTGCGCAAGGTTGGCCAGTCGCTCGCCCTTGATACCATCGCCACCAGGATGGACTGGCGCGCCGGCGACGTGACCATCGACCTTGCCGATCTCAAGCCTGCCGACCTCGTCACCTGCGCCTATGTGCTGGACGAGATCGCGCCAGCATCGTTGCCGAAGCTTGTCGGCCGGCTCTGGCATTTGACCGGCGACACACTGCTGATCGTCGAGCCCGGCACACCGGCAGGCTGGCAGCGCATCCTGGCAGTGCGCAGGCAATTGCTGGAGGCCGGGGCGCATGTGCTGGCGCCTTGTCCGCATGAGGCGCCCTGCCCGCTTGAGCCGCCCGACTGGTGCCATTTTTCGCGCCGCGTCGCTCGCTCGCGCCTTCATCGCCTGGCCAAGGACGCGGACGTGCCGTGGGAGGACGAGAAATTCATCTACGTCGCGGCGTCGCGGCAACCCGCGCCTGTACATCCGCCCCGCGTGATTGCACCGCCGAAATCGGGCTCCGGCAAGGTGCTGCTCAAACTGTGCCAGCCGGATGGCGGCGCCGGCGAGACACTTTTCACCAAGCGCGAGGGCGAGCTGTTCAAGGCAGCGCGGCGGCTGGACTGGGGCGATACACTGGACGGAAGAAGCGGATGATCACCGAGATTGTTCTTGCTCTGTTCCAACGACTCGGATAAAAGTCAGCGCCTTTCTGAGTCAACCGGAATCGGGGCGCGGAAACACTCTTCTGTGGACGGTTTGCCGCCCCTGTGAACAACGGGCATCGAGGTTGATTGGTCGTGCGGTGATGCAGAAAGGTCAGCACCGATTTATCTCGTTCTGATATCGAGAAGCCGGGATCAAAATCGGGGACATCATGGCAGAGGCAGCGCGAAAATTCGGCGTGGCGGAGCAGCAACCGCTTTATCGTGAAGCGCCGAACAACATCGAGGCCGAACAGGCGCTGCTCGGCGCCATCCTCGTCAACAACGATGCCTTCTACCGCGTCTCCGACTTCCTCAAGGCCGGCCATTTCTACGAGCCGCTGCACCGGAAAATCTTCGAGGTCGCGGCCGAGCTCATCCGCATGGGCAAGGTGGCGACGCCGATCACGCTGAAAACCTTCCTGCCGGCCGACGAGAAGGTCGGCGACATGACGGTGGCGCAATATGTGGTTCGTCTGGCGGTCGAAGCAGTCACCGTCGTCAATGCCACCGATTATGGCCGCGCCATCTACGATCTGGCCACGCGCCGGGCGCTGATCACCGTCGGCGAGGACATGGTCAACATCGCCTATGACGCGCCGGTCGACATGGCGCCGTCCGAACAGATCGAGGATGCCGAGCGGCGGCTGTTCGAACTGGCCGAAACCGGCCGTTACGATGGCGGCTTCGAGAGCTTCACCGACGCGGTCAAGACCGCCGTCGACATGGCCAACGCCGCCTATATGCGCGACGGCCATTTGTCGGGCCTCGCCACCGGCATGCGCGATCTCGACCGCCGCATGGGTGGCCTGCAGGCGTCGGATCTGATCATCATTGCCGGCCGTCCGGGCATGGGCAAGACATCGCTGGCCACCAACATCGCCTTCAACATCGCCGAGATGTATGAGCCGGCGCAACAGGCCGACGGCTCGTTCAAGGCAGCCAATGGCGGCGTCGTCGGCTTCTTCTCACTGGAAATGTCGTCCGAGCAGCTCGCCACCCGCATCATTTCCGAACAGACGGAAATTTCGTCGTCAAAAATCCGCCGCGGCGAGATTTCAGAGATGGATTTCGAAAAGCTGGTCGCCTGCTCGCAGACCATGCAGAAGATCCCGCTGTTCATCGACCAGACCGGCGGTATCTCGATCGCGCAGCTGTCGGCGCGGGCGCGGCGGCTGAAGCGTCAGCGCGGCCTCGACCTCATCGTCATCGACTATATCCAGCTGATGCAGGGGTCGAGCGCGAAATCGTCGCAGAACCGGGTGCAGGAAATCACCGAGATCACCACCGGCCTCAAGGCGCTGGCCAAGGAACTCTCCGTTCCGATCATCGCGCTGTCGCAGCTGTCGCGTCAGGTCGAAAGCCGCGAAGACAAGCGCCCGCAGCTGTCCGATCTTCGCGAATCCGGTTCGATCGAGCAGGACGCCGACGTGGTGATGTTCGTCTATCGCGAGGAATATTATCTGAAGAACCGCGAGCCGAAGCCCGGCACCGACGAGTACATCAAGTGGGAACACGAGATGAACGAGATGCGCGGCAAGGCCGAAGTCATCGTCGCCAAGCAGCGCCACGGCCCGACAGGTTCGGTGAGCCTCGCCTTCCATGGCGAGTTCACACGGTTTTCCGACCTCGCCGAAGAGCATCATATTGCGGAGAGGTTCGAGTAGTCTGTTGAGAAAGGCCTCATTCCTTCGCATCCCCCTCTGTCCTGCCGGACATCTCCCCCTCAAGGGGGGAGATTGGATGTCATGTCGGCTTTCGCCAATTTTCAACGTGGCAGGGTGGGCACCGAGACCAAAGCTGCTGATCTCCCCCCTTAAGGGGGGAGATGGCCGGCAGGCCAGAGGGGGGTGCTGCCCCACCAGCCTTTCTAGCTTCAGCACTGCGCGTAGGTGACTGCTGATGGCTAAATCGCGCATCCAGTTCATCTGCCAGAATTGCGGGTCGGTGCATCAGCGCTGGGCCGGTAAATGCGATGCCTGCGGCGAGTGGAACACACTCGTCGAGGAAGGCACCTCGGGCGGCATCGGCTCGGGACCGGCCAACACGCGCAATGCGCGCAAGGGCCGCGCCGTGGTGCTGACCAGCCTGTCCGGTGACATCGAGGACGCGCCGCGCATCATCTCGGGCATTGGCGAACTCGACCGCGCCACCGGCGGCGGCTTCGTGCGCGGCTCGGCGCTGCTGGTCGGCGGCGATCCCGGCATCGGCAAGTCGACGCTGCTTACCCAGGCCGCAGCAGCATTGGCGTCAAAAGGCCACCGCATCGTCTATGTCTCGGGCGAAGAGGCTGTCGCGCAGATCCGGCTGCGGGCGCAGCGGCTTGGCGTCGCCGACACGCCGGTCGAACTTGCCGCCGAGACCAATGTCGAGGATATCCTGGCAACAATAGCCGACGGCAGAAGGCCGGACCTCGTCATCCTCGATTCCATCCAGACGCTGTGGACCGACATGGCCGACTCGGCGCCCGGCACCGTCACTCAGGTGCGCGCCTCGGCGCAAGCGATGATCCGCTACGCCAAATCCACCGGTGCTGCCATCGTGCTGGTCGGCCATGTCACCAAGGAAGGCCAGATCGCCGGTCCGCGCGTCGTCGAGCACATGGTCGACGCCGTTCTCTATTTCGAAGGCGAAGGCGGCCATCACTACCGCATCCTGCGCACGGTGAAGAACCGGTTTGGGCCGACCGACGAGATCGGCGTCTTCGAGATGTCGGACAAGGGCTTGCGCGAGGTCGCCAATCCGTCGGAGCTGTTCCTCGGCGAACGCCACGCAAAATCGCCGGGTGCCGCGGTATTTGCCGGCATGGAAGGGACACGTCCGGTGCTGGTCGAGATCCAGGCGCTGGTGGCGCCGTCCACATTGGGCACGCCGCGCCGTGCCGTCGTCGGCTGGGACGGCGCACGGCTGTCGATGATCCTTGCCGTGCTCGAAGCCCATTGCGGCGTGCGCTTCGGCACCCACGATGTCTACCTCAACGTCGCCGGCGGCTACCGGATTTCCGAGCCGGCGGCCGATCTGGCGGTTGCCGCTGCACTGGTTTCGTCGCTCACCGGTCTTGCCCTTCCCGCCGATTGCGTCTATTTCGGCGAAATCAGCCTGTCGGGCGCAGTGAGGCCGGTTGCGCATGCGCAGCAGCGCCTTAAAGAGGCCGAAAAGCTGGGTTTTGGAAGTGCGGTTCTGCCCTTGGGCAGCGAGGAGGTTGTCGGGGGGATCGGGGCCGGCGCTTTCCAGCCGACCGAACTTGCCGATCTCGTCGCACGCATAGCCGGCTCACGGCGCAGCCGTGTCGACGTGGAAGATTGACGCGGCTCGCCCGAGCCGTGAAAAGACAATCTGAGTGGGGCGAAAGACATGCCGATTACGCTGCTGGACGGAATTCTCGTCGGCTTCACCCTGGTCTCGGCGATGCTCGCCATGGTTCGCGGCCTGTCACGCGAAATCCTGTCCGTCGTGTCCTGGGCGGCTGCCGCCGCGGCGGCATTCTTCTTCTACAAGCCGGTGCTGCCTTACGTTCAGCCCTATGTCGAAAGCGACAAGATCGCCATGGCGGCATCCGCCGGCATCGTCTTCCTCATCGCGCTGATCGTCGTTTCCGTCATCACCATGAAGCTTGCCGACTGGATCATCGATTCCAGGATCGGCGCGCTCGACCGTACGCTGGGCTTCCTCTATGGCGCCGCGCGCGGCGTCCTCGTAGTCGCCGTGGCGCTACTGTTCTTCAACTGGCTGGCCGGCGCCAAGGCCCCTGCCTGGATCGCCAACGCCAAGTCGAAGCCGCTGCTCGAGACCATCGGCGCCAAGCTGGAAAGCCTGCTGCCCGAAGATCCGGAAAACGCCATCCTGAAGAAGCTCAATCCGAATCAGCCGGCAGCCGAGACGCCTCCGGCGGCCGATGCACCGGCGGCGGATGCTCCGGCAACCGGTGACGATACGCCGGCGCCCGACGACGAGACCGACGCTCCGGCCGATAACGCACCCGCGCCCGCTGCTCCGGCTCCGGCCGCGCCGGCAAACTGATACGGACGGATGGTGCCGGACAGGCGCCATCCCGGCAGTTCCGGCCTGACTACGTTGCTTTCGCGGCGCTATCGCACTATATGGCCATTTTAGCGGAGCTTGAGCCCCATGGCAGTTTCGAAGGCAGACGCGGACGACGTGCTTTCCGCCGAAGCAGACGATCATTTCCACGACGAATGCGGGGTGTTCGGCATTTTCGGCCGGCAGGACGCTGCGGCCATCGTAACGCTAGGCCTGCATGCGCTGCAGCATCGCGGCCAGGAAGCGGCCGGCATCGTCTCCTATGACGGCACGCAGTTCCATGTCGAACGCCATGTCGGCCTGATCGGCGACACCTTCACCAAGCAGCACGTCATCGACAGCCTGCAAGGCAACCGTGCCATCGGCCACACGCGCTATGCCACGACCGGCGGCGCCGGCATGCGCAACATCCAGCCCTTCTTCGCCGAACTCGCCGATGGCGGCTTTGCCGTCGCCCATAACGGCAATCTCACCAACGCCATGACCGTGCAGCGCGCGCTGCAGAAGCAGGGCGCGATCTTCTCGTCGACCTCCGACACCGAGACGCTGCTGCATCTCGTTGCCACCAGTAAGGAACGCGATTTGAATTCGCGCTTCATCGACGCCGTGCGTCAGGTCGAAGGCGCTTTCTCGCTGGTCGCGATGACCTCCAAGAAGATGATCGGCTGCCGCGATCCGCTCGGCATCCGCCCGCTGGTGCTCGGCGACCTGGACGGCGCCTGGATCCTGGCCTCCGAAACCTGCGCGCTCGACATTATCGGCGCCCGCTTCGTGCGCGACCTGAAGCCCGGCGAAATGGTCGTGGTGACCTCGAAGGGCATCGAGAGCCTGTTCCCCTTCGAGCCGCAGAAGACCCGCTTCTGCATCTTCGAATATGTCTATTTCGCCCGCCCGGACTCCTCGGTCGAAGGCCGCAATGTCTACGAAGTGCGCAAGCGTATCGGCGCCGAATTGGCGCAGGAAAGCCCGGTCGAGGCCGATATCGTCGTGCCGGTGCCGGATTCCGGCACGCCGGCGGCAATCGGCTTCTCCCAGGCGGCAGGCATCCCCTTCGAACTCGGTATCATCCGCAACCACTATGTCGGCCGAACCTTCATCCAGCCCGGCGATTCGATCCGCCATATGGGCGTCAAGCTCAAGCACAACGCCAACCGCCGGATGATCGAGGGCAAGCGCGTGGTGTTGGTCGACGATTCGATCGTGCGCGGCACCACCAGCCAGAAAATCGTGCAGATGGTGCGCGACGCCGGCGCCAAGGAAGTGCATATGCGCATCGCCTCGCCGCCGACCAGCGCGTCGTGCTTCTACGGCGTCGACACGCCGGAGAAGTCGAAGCTTTTGGCATCGCGCATGTCGATCGAGGAAATGGCCGAGTTCATCCGTGTCGATTCGCTCGGCTTCCTCACCATTGACGGGCTCTACCGCGCCGTCGGCGAAGCCAGCCGCGACAATGAGCAGCCGCAATTCTGCGACGCCTGTTTCACCGGCCAGTACCCGACCCGCCTGCTCGACTTCGAAGGTCACGACAATGTGCGCACGCTGTCGCTGCTGGCGAACAACGGGGCGTAAAGCCCAACTGCTATCCTTGAAAGCGCTCGCATGACCCTCGATCTCTCCGGCCGCGTCGCGGTCGTTACCGGCGCCTCGCGCGGCATCGGCTACTTCATCGCCAAGGAACTTGCCGCCGCTGGCGCCCATGTCATTGCGGTAGCCCGGACCGTCGGCGGGCTGGAAGAACTCGACGACCAGATCAAGGCCGAGCGCGCGAAAACCGGCAAGGGCGAAGCGACGTTGGTGCCTCTCGACCTCTCAGACATGGCCGGCATCGACCGGCTGGGCGGCGCCATTCACGAGCGCTGGGGCAAGCTCGACATTCTGGTGGCCAATGCCGGTGTGCTCGGCGTCATCTCGCCGATCGGCCATGTCGAGGCCAAAACCTTCGAGAAGGTTATGACCATCAATGTCACCTCGACCTGGCGGCTGATCCGCTCGGTCGACCCGCTGCTCAGGCTGTCCGACGCCGGCCGCGCCATTCTCATGTCGTCCGGGGCCGCGCATTCGGCGCGCGCCTTCTGGGCGCCCTATGCGGCGTCGAAGGCGGCTGTGGAAGCCATGACGCGTTCCTGGGCGCATGAGACGCAGAGCCTGCCGCTCCGCATCAATGCGGTCGACCCCGGCGCCACCCGCACCGCCATGCGTGCGCAGGCCGCGCCCGGCGAGGATCCGGAAACGCTGCCGCACCCGTCAGAGGTGGCAAAACGCATCGTGCCGCTGGCGAGCCCCGAGATGAAAGAGACGGGGCTGATCTTCCAGGTCAAGAACAACCGCTTCGTCGCCTACCGGCAGCCGGAATAAACCGGGTTGTAGCGGGATTAAACAGGCCTCCAGTTACGTTTCTTCGAATGTAGGACATTCGAAACAGGAGGACCGACATGCGTAGACTTCTTCTCGTTGCCGCCGCCGCGATTGCCGCCACAGCCGGCGTGGCGCTGGCGCAATACGCAAAGATGAGTTTCTTCGTCACCAGCGTCGGTTCCGGCAAAGGCGCCGATCTCGGCGGTCTCAAGGGTGCCGACGCGCATTGCGCCTCGCTGGCGGAAGCGGCTGGGGTTACCGGCAAGGAATGGCACGCCTATCTCTCGAGCGCCAATGTCGATGCGCGCGACCGTATCGGCAAGGGTCCCTGGGTCAACGCCAAGGGCGAGAAGATTGCCGATGACGTCGCCTCGCTGCACAGCGACGCCAACGCCATCAACAAGCAGACGGCGCTGACCGAGAAGGGCCAAGTGGTCAATGGCCGCGGCGACAAGCCGAACCGGCACGACATATTGACCGGCTCGAAGCCTGACGGCACCAAGCTCGCCGACCAGACCTGCGGCGACTGGACCTTGAGCGGCGCGGAGGGCGCGGCGATGATGGGCCATCACGACCGCACCGGCCTCGACGAGTCGGCGGCGGCGAAATCCTGGAACTCCTCGCATGCCTCGCGCGGCGGCTGCAGCCAGGAGGCGCTGAAAGGCACCGGCGGCGACGGCCTGTTCTACTGCTTTGCGACGAACTGAGAGAAGTCTGGGGAGCGGTTCGTTCACGGGTCTGTGATGGTCCGGCAGGCCCCCTCCCCCCTCGCCCTGCTTTCGCCATCAGCCGGGAGTTGCTAGGGTCAACCCGACTCCGACACCCAGCAAAGCGAGGAATTCCCATGGCTGCTCCCAGCGTAGCATTGGTCTGGTACCTGGTGATCGCCGGCCCGCAAGGCGGCATGGTGGTGCTGCCCAGCACCTTCGACACCCGCGAACAGTGCACAAACGCGATTACCGAATATCAGAAGCAGCCGACGCCGGCCGGCTGGGCGGTCAACTGCGTGCCGAGCGCCTCCCCGTTTACCGATGAGGGCGACGCGGAAGAGCCTGCGGCGCAGTAGCGCCATCTCCCCCCTCGAGGGGGAGATGGCCGGCAGGCCAGAGGGGGTCGCCTCGCGTAGAGTGCCAACCTCCTTCCGCACAAAGGGCGTCGCGTCCAGTCGGCCGACCCCCTCTGTCGCCTTCGGCGACATCTCCCCCTCAAGGGGGGAGATCAGGCGCGCGCCTTCACCGTCAGCTCCGGCTTGCTGTTGATGGTCTGGAAGACCACGCAATAGCGTTCCGTCAGCTTGATCAGCGCGTCGATGCGATCCTGCGGCTCATCCGTGTCGAGGTTGAAATTCAACCGGATGGCGCGAAAGCCCACGGGGGCGTCCTTGGCCACGCCCAGCGTGCCGCGAAAGTCGAGATCGCCTTCGGCCTCGACGGTGGCTGCGCCGAGTTTGAACTCTAGTGCGGTGGCCACCGCCTTCAGCGTCACCCCGGCGCACGCCACCAGCGCCTCGAGCAGCATGTCGCCCGAACACAATTCGAGCCCGGAACCGCCGGTCGCCGGATGCAGGCCGGCGACCGCCAGCGCCCTGCCCGTCTCGACCTTGCAGGCAATCGACTGGTCGTCGATGGAGCCTTTGGCGCGAAGCGTGATCAGCGCTCGCGAGGAATCGTCGCGATAAGCCTCCTTGATCGGTGCCTGCATGGCCTTGAGTGCGGTGGCGTCCATGTTGCATTCCTTTTCGAGTCCGTCGCGCTTTGATAGCACTGATATGCCAGCGAGACAGCGCCCCCCTCTGGCCCGGCCACCTCCCCACAGGGGGGAGATCTGCAGCTTCGCCGATGGCGCTTTCTACGCCGGCGATTAGCGAAGGCGGTCGCGACATCCAATCTCCACCCCTGTGGGGGGAGATGTCCGGCAGGACAGAGGGGGCTGAAGGAATGCTACCTCACGAAGAGTTACTTTGACTTCGACCGCCCCGGCCATACCTAAGCAGAGTCATTCCCGCGGAGGCATCATGCCGTTCAAGCTGAAACTGATCTCGCTTACCCTGTTGGTGCTTGCAGCCTTCGCGCAGCCAGTCCTCGCCGAAACGCCCGAGCGCTCCGCACCGGCAGGCGGCGTGCTGTCGCTGCTGCCGGCACCGCAGACGACCAGCCATTCAATCACCATTGCCGGGCGCAAGCTGGACTATCAGGCTAAGGCCGGCACGCTGTCACTGCTATCCGGCAAGGGCGAGGTCACCGCGGAAATCTTCTATGTCGCCTATACGCTGCCGCCACTGGCGGGCGCGGAGAAGGCTCGCCCCATCACCTTCGTCTTCAATGGCGGCCCGGGCGCGGCATCCGCCTATCTGCATCTCGGCGCACTCGGCCCGCGTGTCGTCGCGACCGGCGCCGATGGCCAATTCCTGCCGCCGCCGCAAAAGCTGATCGACAATCCCGACAGCTGGCTCGACATGACCGACCTCGTCTTCGTCGATCCGGTCGGCACCGGCTACAGCCGCGAGGCCCCCGGCCAGGACACAAAAGATTTTTGGGGCGTCAGCCAGGACGCCAGTTCGATCGGCGCTTTCATCCGGCTCTATCTCGCCCAGAACGGCCGCACCGGATCGCCGCTCTTCCTTGCCGGCGAAAGCTATGGCGGGTTCCGCGCGGCACTTCTCGCCAGGACCCTGCAGGAAGATGTCGGCCTGAGCCCCAACGGCATCGTGCTGATCTCGCCTGCACTGGAGTTCACGCTGGTGCTGCCCGACGAATTCCAGCCACTGCATTGGGCGCTGGAACTGCCCTCGCTGGCGGCGGTGCGCCTGCGCAGCGAAGGCCTCAGCGGCGAGGCGCTGCGCGAAAAGCTCGCCGAGGTCGAACACTATGCTATGGGTGACTACCTCACCGCTCTGGCCGGCGGGCTGGAACAGGGTGGGCGGCTGGCCAGCCAGCGCGTGGCCGAGATCACCGGCCTGCCGCTCGACCTCGTGCAACGCAATTTCGCCCGCATCCCGACCGCCCTGTTCGCGCGCGAATTCCAGCGCCCCAGTGGAAAAGTGCTCAGCCCGTATGACGGCACCATCGCCACCAGCGACATCGCCCCGGAGAGCGCCCGCAGCGCCGGCCCAGATCCGGTGCTCGACCGCAGCGTGCCGGCGCTGACCTCGGCCTTTGTCGGTTATGCGCGCGACGAGCTGAATTTTCGCACCGATGTCAGCTACAGGTTGCTCAATGGCGATGTGACCCACGCCTGGGACTATGGCGGCTCGCGGCAAGGCTATGCCGGGGTGATGGACGATCTGCAGCGGGCGCGCTCGCTCAACCCGGGGCTCGGCGTGGTGATCGTCAACGGCGACACCGATCTGGTCACTCCCTATCTGGCCTCACGCTATCTGGTGAGCCAAATCCCGACGCTCGGCGGGGCAAAACCTATCCGTCTCGACGTCATCGAGGGCGGCCACATGATGTATCTCAGGCCGGGCGGCCGGCGCGCCCTGAAGGAGGCCGCTTCGGAGCTCTACCAGGCAACACAGTGAACGGCGTGCCCACGCTGTCGGCCAGGCTGCGCCAACGCAAGCTTGCCACTGGCGTAGCGCCCCGCAGGCTTTCGCCCGTATAGCCTGCAATGGGAGCCTGTTGGGGCAGGCTTCTTCTTCGTCCTCTTGACAGCGCCGGACACGCCGCATGGCCGATATTGCCATTCTGGAAACCCGCGAAAGGGTGCTTGCCGGCATCCTGTTCACCGGCTGCGCCTATTTCCTGTTTTCGACGCAGGACGCCGCGATCAAGCTTCTGGTCGTCGGCATCAGCGTCTGGCAGATCATGTTCTTCCGCTCGATCGCTGTGCTTATCGGCTGTGCTGCAATCGGCGGACCGCCCATCTTTGCCGACACAATGCGCTCGCCCATCGTGCGGCCGATGCTGGTGCGCAGCGCCTTCACGCTCGGCGCCTGGCTCTGCTACTACAACGCGGCCCGCTCCCTGCAGCTGGCCGAACTCACCACCATCTATTACGCCGCCCCGATCATCGTCACCGTGCTGTCGGTGGTGATGCTTGGCGAAAAGGTGCCGCTGTTGCGCTGGCTGGCGGTGTTCATCGGCTTCGTCGGCGTCTTCATCGCCTGTGATCCCACTCGTCTCGGCTTGTCCGTGCCGATGCTCTTGGTACTGGCTGCGGCAGTGCTGTGGGGCATTGCCGTGGTGCTGTTGCGCAAGACGGCGCTGGCCGAGCGCACGCTGATCCAGCTTGTGCTCAACAATTTCTACTTCCTGGTGTTTTCCGCGGTGCCGGCGCTGTTGGTCTGGCAGATGCCGGACTGGCGCCAGTTGCTGCTTTTGATCAGCGTCGGCGCGCTCGGCGGCGTGGCGCAATTTATGCTGTTCGAAGGCATGAAGCGGGCGCCGGTGTCGATCGTGGCGCCGTTCGAATACACCTCATTGGTCTGGGCCTTCGGGCTCGGCTTTGCGATCTGGGGCGACGTGCCGCGTCGCGAGGTGTTTCTGGGGGCGGCGTTGATCGTCGGCGCCGGCCTGCTGATCATCGGCAACGAGCATTTCCGCAAGCGGCTATGAGTACCCCCGTGCTGACAGCATGGTGGCAGGAGAAGACGGATAGGCTGCTGAGATGACGGAAGCGCTCGACGGCCCAGGCACCACAGATACCGCTGCCGAGCGTACGCTCGGCATTATGCTGGTGGCGGCCTCGGCGGCTTTCTTCGCCCTCACCGGCGTGCTGACCAAATCGATCCACGCCGACCCGCTGACCATCACTTGCTGGCGCGGCTTTGTCGGCGCGATCCTGATCACCTTCTATGTGCTGTGGCGCCGGCGCCGCTCCGGCGGGCCGGAAAGCTTGCGGCTTGGCTGGCGCGGCTGGCTGCTGGCCCTCGAGGGCGCCGCGGCCAGCATCGCCTTCATCTCGGCGTTCAAATTCACCTATGTCGCCAATGTCGCGGTCATCTACGCCACCGCGCCTTTCATCACCGCGCTGCTCGCCTTCGTGCTGGTGCGCGAGCCGTTCCGGGCGCAGACGCTTGCCGCCGCCGCCGTTTCGCTGTGCGGCGTAGCGATCATGGTCGGCTCCGGCTTCGGCAGCGGTCATCTGTTTGGCGATGGGCTCGCGCTGCTGATGACCGCCGGCAGCGCGCTCTACATGATCATGGTGCGCGCCTTCCGCGACACGCCGGTGGTGTGGGCGGGCGCAGTCTCGGCGCTTCTGCTGTTCGTGCTCGGCTGGTTCGTCACCGACCCCCTGGCGATTTCTGCTCGCGACGCCGTGCTGCTCGTCGCCTTCGGAGGATCGTTTGCGGCGGCGTCGATCCTGTGGACGGAAGGCTCGCGGCTGATCCCTGCGCCTGAGTCCGGCCTTCTCGGTGCCGCCGAAGTGCCGTTTGCGATCCTGTTCGCCTTCCTGTTCCTCGGCGAGATCGCGCCGGCCGCCAGCCTGATCGGCGGCGCCATAGTACTGTGCGCGGTTTTCGCCCATGCGGGGCGCGACTGGCTGGCCGCGAGAAAAAGTGCGGCAACCCAATAATTATTTTCCAAGTCATGGAACCATCATGCGGATCAGGCAGTTTTATGTGCGACGGGTCACCCCCCAAGTCCCCCCAAACCCCTCGACCCGTCCTCCTCAAAGCCGACCGTAAAGGTCGGCTTTTTCTTTGGACATCAGCCGGCAAAGCCGGGCAAGGCGAGGTTGTCGCTGAGCAGGATGGCAAGATCGCGCGCCGGCCGCTCGGCGCCCTGGCCGAGTTTTATCGCGAATTGCGCTGTCGGCACCGGCGGCAAGGCGAATTCGCGCGGTGCTTCGGCAATGCCTGAATGGGCAAAGCGGGCGGTGCGCAAGGTCAGCGCGATGCCGGCATTGACCGCCGTGCGCAAGCCGGCAAGGCTGGCGCTGCCGGCGGCAATGCGGTAGCGGCGGCCGGCAGCATCGAGGGCCGCGAGTGCTGCTTCGCGAAAGCCGCAATAGGGGTCGAGCAGCGCCAGCGGCAATTCCTCTTCCCGCACGGCAAGCCCTTTTTGCGAGCACAGCCACAGCATCGGCTCACTGAACAGCCCGACTTCGTCATTGGCCGGCGTCTTGCGCATGACAACGGCCAGATCGAGCTGCCCGGCCTGCAGCGCCTCGCCAAGCTCGGCCGAACGGCCAACGCGGAGTTCGACCCTGACGCGCGGATGGCTGGTCGCGAAGGCGCGCAGCAGCTCCGGCAGGCCGCTATCGGCGAAATCCTGTGTCGTGCCGATGGCGACGCGACCAGCGGCACGCGCGCCCTTGAGCGCCAGCCAGGCCTCGCTGTGCACGGCAAGAATGCGGCGGGCATGACCGACAAGATCCTCGCCGGCCGGCGTCAGCCCGCGCCCGCGCCCCTGCGCCACCAGCAGCGGTTCGCCGACGATTTCCTCCAGACGCTGCATCTGCGCGGTCACCGCCGAGGGCGAGCGGCCGACAGCAGACGCAGCCTGAGCCAGCGAGCCGCCATCGACAAAGGCAAGGAAGGTTTTAAGCAGATCGGGATCGAGAGCTTGCATACTTCGATAATACAGAACCTTTTGTTCGAAACAATTCGATTTTTTTGATTCAAAGATGATGGCATTGTCTCTCCAACGGCAAACAGACGCCGCTCAAACGAAGGAGAGAAAAATGCCCATCATCAACATCAGCGTCACCGGCAAGCCCGACGCCAAGCTGTCCGCCACAATCGCCAAGGAAATCACCGAGCTGACGGCAACCCATCTGCGCAAGGACCCGACGATTACCGCCGTCGCCGTCACCTATGTCGACCCGCAGCATTGGTTCGCCGGCGGCAAATCGCTGGCGGAGCATGGCGCCAACACCTTCTGGCTCGACATCAAGGTGGTCGACGGCACCAACACCAAGCTGGAACTGGAGGCTTATCTGAAGGCGATCTTTGAGGCCTTTGGTAAGTTGCTGGGTGGTGTGCACGAGGAAAGCTATGCCTTCGTGCATGAAGTCCCGGCCGCTGCTTACGGTTATGGCGGCAAGTCGCAGGAGTTCCGGTTCATCAGTGGGCGGCTGAAGGCCACGGCCTGATTGCTACCCAGCGGGAGGATGAAGCCTTGTATCAAGCGCGAAATCCTCCCGGAGATGCAAGCTATAAAGGCCTGCCGCCCGGTTGGGATCGAACACCAGGTTCCAGCTGTGCTGGGACACCGCGCTGGGGATCAGAAAGAACGGATGCTTTGCCAGCAGACCATCGCCGAACTGCTGCTGTCCCGCGCCCGGGATGCCGGGACGCAGCCAGTTCGCGCTCGGAATATCGTCGGTTTGGACCACATAAATCTCTGATGGATTGACGATGTCGAATGCCGTCAGCACGTGAGGGACAGCATCCAGCGTGCGAAACCCCTTGTGGACCGCCACCTCCAAGATGGCGGTCGATGGGTCGATGGACGCATATACGGCTCTGATCCCTTTGCTGTTCCACCTTCCCCCAAGCTTGAAGGCTCCTTCGCCACTGTCCCAGCTCGCCTTGAAGCGTCTGTGATCAAGCCTCCAGCCCAACACCTGCCCTGTTCCGAGGGAGCCCGGCAAAGGCGTCACGCGTAGACACCATAGTCGAGCCGCTCAAGAAACTCCTGCACAAGCGCAGTGCCCGCCGCCGTGGCCAGCAGATCGATCGGCCGGCGATTGTCCAAACCCATGGCAGGCTCGATCATCCATTTTTCCGCTTCTTCCTGAGTCCCGAGCACGGACGTGGCCTTTGTCAGGAGCTTGGCGAAGTTCCAGGTTCTGGAACCTTGCTCCCGACTGAGGGTCTTGGAGTGATCCGATTTGTGCCGCTGAAATGTCCGCTCGCTCATGCCGAATGCGGTCTCAAACGCATCGGCGGGATCAATGATGATCAGATGCCTGACGAGGCTTTCGAGCGCCTGGCCCGGAATTCCATGCAGGATCATTTCATGTGCCTCAAGAGGACTGGCTACCGAGAATCCAAGAACCTTCCGTCCACCAAACAGGTCGACCATTCGTTCGAACTCCGGCTCCATATGCGGTGCCTCGGCAAAACCCAGCGGGGAACTGGCCATATTACCTCTCCGTCACGTGTCGCTTTATTTACGACACGTGTCGCAACATTTCAAGGCCTGCGTTTGGGTCATTGCTTGGTGAGGTCAGGTGGAACACCGCTCCCTCGCACCCGCGCATTGACCTTGCTCCCCATTGCGCTACCCTCTGCTCTCGAAGCGGACGAAGAGCCGCATACCGGACCGTTGGGAGAGACGCGGCATGATCCTGACACTGGCGCTGCTTGCAGGCCTCGTGCTGGCCTGGCTGCTGATTGGCGCGATCGAGACGTTTCGTCTCGACCTGCGCTTTACCCAGGCGCTACTCTATGTGCCGTTCAAGCTCGCCTACCGGATCGATGACCGGCGCATCCGCATTGCCCGCAACGCGCCGACGCCGGTGATCTATGTGGTCTCGCACCAGTCACGCTTCGAGCCGGCGCTGATGCTGTCGCTGCTGCCCGACGACACGCTGCACATTCTCGACGAGGCCTCGGCGCGCTCGCCCTGGATGGAGCCTTGGCGCGAGCTTGGCCGCACCATCGCCTTCAACGCCGAGCATCTCTTCGTCAGCCGGCGGCTGGTCAGGGTGCTGAAGGGTAAAGGCCGGCTTGCCGTCTATCTGCCCGGTGACGTCGAGCCCGATGTGAAGACGTTTCGCCTGTTCCGCGCCGTCACCCGCATCGCCATGCAGGCCGACGCCCGCATCGTGCCGATCTTCGTCACCGGCGCGCGCGACCTGCCGGTTTCCTTGACGCCAAAGAACCGGGCGCCGCGCCACTGGTTCCCAAAACTCTCGATCAGCGTGCTGGAACCAATGACGATTGCCGAACTGGTGGCGCGCAACCCCGACCAGGCTTCCAACACAAATGCGTTGTTCGACCGCATCGCCGAGGCGCGGCTTTATGGCAGCAACCTCGATCGCGGCCTGTTCCTGGCCATGCGCGATGCCGCGGATCGCACCGGCGCCTCGCATCCGATCATCGAGGATGTGATCAGCGGCTCGCTCAGTTATCGAAAGATGTTCATCGGCGCGCGCGTTCTCGGCCGCCGTTTCGAGGCTATAACGTCACCCGGCGAAGCGGTCGGGGTTTTGCTGCCCAACGCCAATGGCGTGGTGCTGTCCTTCGTCGGCCTGCTCTCGGCCGGCCGGGTAGCGGCGATGATCAACTACACGGCAGGGCCGGCCAGCGTCACGGCCGCGGTCCGCACCGCAGTCATCCGAACGGTGGTTTCCTCGCGCGCGTTCGTCGAAAAGGCGGCGCTTGCCGACATCATCGCCGCGGTCGAGGCCGGCGGCGCCAAAATGCTGTGGCTGGAGGATGTGCGCGCAAGCGTCACCACACTGGAGAAACTCGCAGCAGCCGCGCTGTGGCGCTTCCCGCTGCAGCGGCAGGATGCGGCCAAGCCGGCGGTAATCCTGTTCACCTCAGGCTCGGAAGGCACGCCCAAGGCCGTGGTGCTGTCGCATCGCAATCTCCACGCCAACGCCATGCAGGCCGAGGCGCGCATTACCATTTCGCCGTCCGACATCCTGCTCAACGTGCTGCCGGTTTTTCACTCTTTCGGCCTGACCGGCGGTACCATCCTGCCGCTGGTGACCGGGGTGAAACTGTTCCTCTACCCCTCGCCGCTGCACTACAAGATCATCCCGGAGATCGCCCGCAAGGTGAAGCCGACCATCATGTTCGGCACCGACACTTTCCTTGCCAACTATGCCCGCACCGCCAAGGATGGCGATTTCTCCAGCCTGCGCTTCGTCGTCGCCGGCGCGGAAGCGGTGAAGCCGGAGACGCGGCGCGTTTATCGCGAGCGCTTCGATGCCTCGATCATCGAGGGGTTCGGGCTGACGGAGGCCGCTCCCGTCGTCGCCGTCAACACCGCCATCCATGGTCGCGACGGCACGGTCGGACGGCTGTTGCCGGCGATGCGCATGAAGCTCGAACCGGTCGAGGGTATCGAGGGTGCCGGCCGCCTGTGGCTGGACGGGCCGAATTTGATGATGGGCTACATGACCGCTGATCGGCCCGGCGAATTGCAGCCGCTGGACGGCTGGCACGACACCGGCGACATCGTCTCGGTCGACCGCGAAGGCTTCATCACCATTCGCGGCCGGGCAAAACGCTTCGCCAAGATCGCTGGCGAGATGGTGTCGTTGGGCGCCGTCGAGATGCTGGTGCAGTCGCTGTGGCCGGAAGAGCGCCACGCCGCGGTGGCGGTGCCGGACAAGAGGCGCGGCGAGCGCATCGTGCTGGTCACCACCGCCGACGACGCCGATCCGGAAGAACTGCGCGCCTTCGGCAAGAAGGCAGGTGCGGCCGAACTGATGGTGCCCAACGACATCGTCAAGGTCGGGGAGATCCCGGTGCTGGGTTCCGGCAAGACGGATTATGTCTCGACGCGGAACCTGGCGATCGAGAAGCTGGGGCTGGGCCTGGCGGCTTAGCGTATCTCCCTCCTTGAGGGGGAGATGGCCGGCAGGCCAGAGGGGGTCGCCTCGCGTGAAGCGCCGACGTCCTCTTCGCTCAAACGAGGTCGCGTCCGGGGCGTACCGACCCCCTCTGTCGCCTTCGGCGACATCTCCCCCTCAAGGGGGGAGATAACAACTACCCAATATCCGACGGCGGCACTTTTTCGCCCTCGCGCTTGGCGCGCTTCGAATACGCCCGCACGCTGAAAGGCAGGAAGATGAGATAGCCTGCGACAGAGGCGGTCAGCGTGTACCAGGGATAGGTCATCAACAGCAGGACGTAGAGAACGACCGCCAGGATGATCGGCAGCACCTTGTCGCCCGGCACTTTCAGGCTTTTGCCGGAATAGACCGGCAGCCGGCTGACCAGCAGGAAAGCGACCAGCACAGTGAAGCCGGTGGCGACGAATGCCGTCAGGCGGTCCGGCTCGAGACCGAGCCGCAGGAAGGACAGATAGAGCGGCAGCATGACCAGCACGGCGCCGGCCGGCGCCGGCACGCCGACGAAGTATTCGCTCTGCCAGATCGGCCGGTCATGGTCTTCGTCGAGCACGTTGAAGCGCGCCAGCCGCAGGCCACAGGCGATGGTGAACAGAAGGGCTGCGATCCAGCCGAATGAGCCGGCGCGGTCGAGCAGGAAGGCATAGAGCACCAGTGCCGGTGCGACGCCGAAATTGACGATGTCGGCCAGCGAATCCATCTGCGCGCCGAATTTGGATGTCGCCTTCAACATGCGCGCCAGGCGCCCGTCTATGCCGTCCAGGAAGGCGGCGAGCAGCACCATCACCACGGCCGGCTCGAAACGGCCCTCGAAGCCGAAGCGGATGCCGGACAGGCCGGCGCAGATGGCAAGCACGGTGACCAGATTGGGCAGCACCATGCGCATCGGAATTTCGCGGATGCGCGGGCCGCCGCTGCCATGGGCCTCGAACTTTTTGAACGGCGCGCCCACCGCTTACGAAATCCTGACGAGCGGGGTTGCGGCGACGCCGCCGAATTCGGCGAGCACGGTTTCGCCGCCGACCGCCGTCTGGCCGACGGCGACGCGCGGCACCGCGGTCGACGGCAGGAAGACGTCGACGCGCGAGCCGAAGCGGATCAGGCCAAAGCGTTCGCCGACGGCAATGGAGCCGCCCGTCTCGGCCCAGCAGACGATGCGGCGCGCCACCAGGCCGGCAATCTGCACGGCGACAACGATGCCGTTGGGACTGTCTATGACCAGCCCGTTGCGCTCGTTCTCCGAGCTTGCCTTGTCGAGTTCGGCATTGAGGAACTTGCCCGGCCGGTGCTCGATTTTGGTGATGCGGCCGCGCACCGGAGCGCGGTTCACATGGCAGGAAAAGACGTTCATGAACACCGAGATGCGGGTCATCTCGGTGTTGCCGAGGCCAAGCTCGCGCGGCGGCACGGCCGGGCCGACCGCCGAGATGACACCGTCGGCGGGACTAACCACCAGCCGGTCGTCGACCGGGGTGACACGCTCGGGATCGCGGAAGAAATAGACGCACCAGGCGGTCAGGATCAGGCCGATCCAGAACAGCACCGAGGAGAAATAGCCGAGGAACAGCGTGCCCGCACCAAAGGCGGCAATGAACGGATAGCCCTCGCGATGGATCGGAACGAAGGCATTCTTGATCGAATCGACAAGGCTCATCGGATGGGGCTCATGGGATGGGGGCGGTCCCTGTTTCAGGTCCGGCCTCAATACCGGAAAGGCTCCGCTGCCGCAACGCAACATTGGGCAAGGCCGCATCGTCCGCAGCCGGCAGAAACGGTGACGTGCTTGCCTGTCGGCTGCTTTGCCGCCAGAATTCGGGCCAACGCCGGCTGAACGCGCGGCGAAAAGGCCGACTTCCATGGCGCCAAATTCAGGCAAAACGTATCTTGTTGCCATACGATCGTCAGCCGTGGGTGCCGTTTTGACCGTACTTGTGGCAGCGAGCGACCACGCAGTTGCGCAAGGCAAGCCATCCTTCGACTGCGCCAAGGCCGCCAGCGTGGCGGAAAAGGCCATTTGCGCCGATCCGGTCCTAGCGCAAGCCGATGCCGACGTCGCGAAGAATTATACCGCGCTGCTGAAGAGGCTCGATGCTCATGCCGGCAAGGCGCTGCGGGACGACCAAAGCGATTTCATCGCGTATCGCGACCAGATCGCCGGCTTCAACGAAAGTTCGCCCAAGAACCAACAGACTTTCGATCTCGGCGAATTCCTGCGCGACCGCGCAACCTTCCTGTCCGGCATACGCAAGCCCCCCGATGCAGGTTTGATCGGCACATGGAGCAGCGTGCGCGGCAGCGTCGACATCAAGGCTGTTGGCGGAGGCAAGGTCGAAATCTCGGAAGATGTCGTTTCCAATCCAGTCTCGGGAAGTGGGTCATGCGAGATCGACGGCACGGTCGAGGAGCGCAACACTCTGCGGCTGGTCGACCGTGCCGTCGACAACGACAACCCAACCGGTTTTGTCTTTACCTTCCGACGCGACGGCGATGCGCTTGTCGTCGAGCAGAGCGGCGCCGGCAAGGATGGCAGATCGGAGCCCCTGTCATGCGGTGCCAACGGCCATGCCGATGGCACGTTCTTCCTGACGGAGAAAAAGTAGGCTTGCTGTCGCTAACCCGCCGCAGCGGAGCGATAAAAGTGGGCATTGAGCTCGGCCATAGCGGCCTCAGCGAGGCTTTCATCATCCTTGCAGCGCAAGAGGACACCGCCGTTCCGCAACGATTGGAAAAGGAAGACTTGGCCTGATGC
This sequence comes from Mesorhizobium sp. M0626, assembly GCF_040320665.1. Lineage (NCBI taxonomy): Bacteria > Pseudomonadati > Pseudomonadota > Alphaproteobacteria > Hyphomicrobiales > Phyllobacteriaceae > Mesorhizobium > Mesorhizobium sp. M0626. The sequence goes on from NZ_JAMYQD010000004.1 coordinate 154,761, forward strand.
CAGCACCACCCAATTCACGATTGCTCCTTCCTCCTTCTGCACCACCGAATTCGCAGAACGATGGCATCCGTCGGGTCGAAGCCTGCCTTGCGGAGCAGGAGGTCGACGGCGGCGGGAGCATGGTATTGTTCCGCCAGCTCAATGACCGCTGTGATCTCGGGCTCTTCAGCAATGCCAAGCTTGGCGCCAACTTTCGGGGCGTTAGCCGCTAGCGGGCTCTCGCCTGGCGGTATGACAAGCAACTCTTCTGGAGCGATGTACTCGTAGACCGTGACGTGTGTCTCCGTCGCACTGCATAGTCGGGTCTTCTTCGCGCTGGTCTGAAGTTGAAAAACCAGCTGTTTCTCTCCTTCTATGTTCAGCATCCTTGCCATGCCGAACGCGATTTTGATCTCGGGCGGCGCGATCTTGGCGCAGGCAAGGCCGGCCCCGACATCGCGCCAGCTCAAGATCATCTGGCCTGCCAAGTTGCCAACGGACTTATGAAGAAGCCTGCCTTCGCGCTTCGGATTGGCCATCACCAGCCGGTGTATGACGTCGTCGTAATCGTCACTATCGACAACTTGCAGATCAGGCCATGACGCGATCCAGCGCGCCAAAAGGTTTTCCATGGGCGCGGCCTCATCCGCAACGTAGAACGCATGATCAAGTGTATCGAGAAAATCATCCCGCCCGCCCTCGAAGCCCGTCTGCTGGGCGGCTTCGTTGGGATGGTCTGCAATCCAGCTGGACATCTTTTCCAAAGTCGCAAGCTGGCCCTTTGCGCCACAAGCAGTGAGTCCAGCTCGTGCGTTGGCAATCATGGCGCCGATTTCCTGCCCGGCATTGTGGATGAATTGACTATGGCCGCCGTTCTTTACCTCCGAAGAGTACGAGTCGGCATGAAGGACCTGCATCGCCTTGGTGTCGATTTCGGGATAACGATAGAGTCCTTTGGAAACCATCGCTGTGACGAATTGCATGACAGCGAAGACGAGAAAAAACGGCTCTTCATCAGGATCCTCAACGTTCGAACGCAGTACGACGACTGGCAACGGCAGGCCGAATTCCAACTGCTTTCCAGAATCTGATGCCGACTTCTCGGACGTTTTCTTGGATTTGCGGGAAAAGAAACCGAACATCGAAAATACTCTCTTGGTCGCAAAACTTGCGCGAACGGGTTATTTCCGACGCGACAATATCAGCTGCCCTCAAGGATTAAAGGCACTCTGATCCAGAGGCATCCGCACGATGGTTTGCCGAAATTGTCGACGGTGTCGGGGCGCCACAGATTCATACGTCCTTGGCAGGAAAGCGCTTCGCGACAATGCCGAATTGCGGCGAGTCGACAAACCAGGGTCAGAGATGCCATCCTCGAAATCAGTCGCCCTGAACGCCAAGGTCATTACAGAAGGCCTCGCTTTCGGAGAGTCTCCCCGCTGGCACGACGGACGCCTGTGGCTCTGCAACTGGGGAACCGGAGAGATCGTCGCGGTGGATGAGGACGGCGGGAACCAGGTGATGCTCACCGTGCCGGCCATCCTGCCCTATTCGATCGACTGGTTGCCGGATGGCCGATTGCTGATCGTCTCGGGTCGGGATGGCTTGTTGCTGCGGCAGGAGGCGGATGGAACGCTGGCCACCCATGCCGATCTTCGGTCGCTGTCAAACAGCCCGTGGAACGAGATCGTCGTCGACGGGCGCGGCAACATCTATGTCAATGGCGGCGGGTCGGCGCCTGCACCGAGCGAGCATTTCGGGCCCGGCACCATCGTGCTGATCACGCCGGACGGCTCGGTTCGACAAGTGGCCGAGAACATCGCTTTCGCCAACGGCATGGCGGTGACGCCGGACAACAGGACACTGATCGTGGCGGAGTCGCATGCCAACCGGCTGACCGCCTTCGATATCGCGGAGGATGGCGGGCTTTCCAACCGCCGGGTCTGGGCCGATCTCGATGGCTTTCCCGACGGCATCTGCCTCGATGCCGAAGGGGCTGCCTGGTACGCGGATGTTCCCAACAAGCGCTGCGTGCGGGTGCGCGAAGGTGGCGAGGTGTTGCAGACAGTCGATGCCGATCGCGGCTGCTTTGCCTGCATGCTGGGCGGGCCGGATGGCACGACACTGTTCATCGTTGCCGCCCAATGGCGCGGCTTCGAACATATGATCAGCGATGCCCGCACCGGCCAGGCAATGAGCGTCGAAGCGCCCGCACCTGGCACGGACTGGCCCTCCTACATCTCAGGCAGACGCTGATAGTTGGCGATTTCGGCCTTCACACCCAGCCGGGCAATGGTCTCCTGCGGGTTGAAGCCCGCCCGCTCATGGGCTGCCTTGACGATCGGCACGACATAGTCGACGGCCGCCTGGTTTTCCCATTCGACAATGGTGACCAGGTTGAACTCGCCCGGGCCCGAAAATTGCTCGAGCACGAAATCCTGGACGAAGCCTTGCTGCAGACGCAGCAATTCATGAGTCGCCCTGACCTTGCGAAGGATTTCTTCACGGGCCTCGGCAGGAACGACGAATTTGTCGACCCTGAACACGGCTGCCTCGGCAAGTTTATCCATTTGAATCTGTCTCCGTTCTTGAACGACTTGGGTTCGGTGGCTCAGGAACGGGTTTGCGATCTCAACTTAGGTTGAGGTCAAGGGGAAACTTTCGGTGGTGATGATGGCGACGACGCTGGATATCTCCCCCCTTGAGGGGGAGATGGCCGGCAGGCCAGAGGGGGTCGGTTCGACTGGATGCGCCCCCCTTGCGACCGATGAAGGTTAGCGCTCCACGCGCTGCGACCCCCTCTGTCGCCTTCGGCGACATCTCCCCCTCAAGGGGGGAGATAGCGCTCCGCCCCTAGTTCACCTCCGACGTCCTTCTGCGGACGACCACCCCCAGCTCATCGCTCTCCCTAGCAATGCGCAGCCTCTCCTCGGCTTCCGTCGCTTCGCGCTGGCGGTCCCACATCGAGGCGTAGAGGCCGTGTTGGCGCATCAGCTCGGCATGGGTGCCGCGTTCGGCGATCTCGCCGTCCTTGAGTACGATGATCTCGTCGGCCGTGATCACCGTCGATAGGCGATGGGCAATGACGATGGTGGTGCGGCCCTTGCTGACCAGGTCGAGGGCGGCCTGGATCTCCTGTTCGGTGTGGCTGTCCAGCGCCGAGGTCGCCTCGTCGAGCATCAGGATCGGCGGCGCCTTCAGGATGGTGCGGGCGATCGCCACGCGCTGCTTTTCGCCGCCCGACAGTTTTAGCCCGCGCTCACCAACCATCGAGCGGTAGCCTTCGGGTAGTCGTTCGATGAACGGGCCGATCTGGGCAAGCTCGGCGGCTTTCTGCATGTCTTCCTCGCTGGCGCCGATGCGGCCGTAACGGATGTTGTAGGCGATGGTGTCGTTGAACAGCACGGTGTCCTGCGGCACCATGCCGATGGCGCCGCGCAGGCTCGCCTGCGTCACATCACGGACATCTTGGCCGTCGATCAGCACCTGACCGCCCTGGACGTCGTAGAAGCGGAACAAGAGCCGCGAAATCGTCGACTTGCCGGCGCCGGACGGGCCCACGATGGCCACCGTCTTGCCGGCCGGAACCTCGAAGGAGACGCCCTTCAGAATCTTGCGGCTGGGGTCGTAGGCGAAGTGCACGTCGCGGAACTCGACCTTGCCGGCTGTAACAGTGAGCGGCTTGGCATCCGGCTTGTCGGTGATTTCCTGCGGCACATCGAGCAGGTCGAACATCTGCTCGATGTCGGTCAGCCCCTGGCGGATTTCGCGGTAGATGAAGCCGATGAAATTGAGCGGCACCGAAAGCTGCATCAGCATGGCGTTGATGAAGACGAAATCGCCGACCGTCTGCGTGCCGGCCTGCACCTCCAGCGCCGACATGCACATGACGATGACGGTGCCGAGACCGAAGATGATGCCCTGGCCGAAATTCAGCCAACCGAGCGAGGTCCATATCCTGGTCGCCGCCATTTCATAGCGCGCCATCGAACGGTCGAAGCGCTCAGCCTCCATACCCTCGTTGTTGAAGTATTTGACGGTCTCGTAGTTGAGCAGCGAGTCGATCGCCTTGGTATTGGCGTCGGTGTCGCTGTCATTCATGTCGCGGCGGATCGAGATGCGCCAGTCGCTGGCGCGCACCGTGAACCAGACGTAGAGCCACACCGTGGCCGCCACCACGACCACATATTTCCAGCCATAAGTGTAGGCGAAGATGCCGGTGGTCAGCGCGAATTCGAGGATAGTCGGCGCCGTGTTCAGCATGATGAAGCGCACGATCGTCTCGATGCCCTTGGTGCCGCGCTCGATGATGCGCGACAGGCCGCCGGTGCGGCGCTCGAGGTGAAAGCGCAGCGACAGCTGGTGCATGTGAACGAAGGTGCGGAACGCAAGCTGACGCACCGCATACTGGCCGACGCGGGCAAACAGCGCGTCGCGCAGCTGGTTGAAGCCGAGTTGCACCAGCCGCACGACATTGTAGGCGACGACCAGCATCACCGGCGCCAGCAGGAAGGATGGCAGCGGCGGCGGCGATTTGGCGTCACCGGCCAGAGAATCGGTCGCCCATTTGAAGAAGTACGGCCCGGCAACCAGTGTCAGCTTGGCAACGACTAGAAGCAGCGTCGCCCAGGTGACGCGTGCCCTGAGATCGGCGCGGTCGGCCGGCCACATATAGGGCCACAGATTGCGCAAGGTGCTGAAGGTCGAGCTATCGGAAACGGTTTTTTCTGCCACTTGTCTTGCCTTTTGGGTGAGAAATCAGCGGCCGGAGCAGCAGGAATTGACGAGTGCGGTCAGCGATGCGGAAACGTCGGCGAGCGCGGCGCGGTCGAGCTGATAGCGCGAGCGCTGGCGGTCGGGCTCGAAGCGGACCAAGCCTGCTTCGACCAGGATTTTCAGATGCTGGGAGACCGTCGACTGCGCGAGGTCGAGATGGTCGACAACCTCACGGCAGCAGCAGGAGCGGCTGGCCGACAGATGTCTAAGGATCTCGATGCGCGCCGGGTGCGAGAGTGCGGCGAAGCTCGCGGCAACGGCGCGGCTTTGGGGCGGTGCGCAGTTTGCGTGGTCTGGTTCAGTGAGCGAGTCTGCCATCGTTCATCGGCGATAGACGATGAACGGGTGCGTGGCAAGCTAACCCGATGGGTAGAGCGACCTAATCTCCCCCCTCGAGGGGGAGATGTCGCCGAAGGCGACAGAGGGGGTCGGTACGTCCTGACGCAACGTCGTTTGCAGCAAAGAGAAGGTCGGCGTTCTATGCGCGGCGACCCCCTCTGGCCTGCCGGCCATCTCCCCCTCAAGGGAGGAGATCAAGCGCTCGGCCGCTACTGCGTCTTCACCGGCGCCGTTGTCACCTGCTCGCCCATCGCCTTGAGGTCGGCGGCTTCGCCTTCCTTGGACTTTTCCGGAACCTTGAACACCTGCCCCGGCCAGATGCGGTCGGGATCGCTGATCTGGTCCTGGTTGGCGAGATAGATGGTCGAGAAGCGCACGCCGTGACCGTAGACGCGCCGTGAGATCCGCCACAGCGTGTCGTGCCTGCGGATGATCACCGCGCCGTCGGCATGTTCAAGCTTTGGCGCCACCGTCTCTGGCACATCGGGCGTTGCCGCCGCGACGACGGCTGGAACCTCAGCGGCAGGCGCTGCCGGTGCCGCAGGTGCCCCGGCAACCGCCGGGGCAGCCGGAGCCGGCGCTTCAGCCGCCGGTGCGGCTGGTGCGGACGCGGCAGCAGCTGGTGCGGGCTTCGCAGGGGCAGCCGCGATAGTGGCTGGCGCCGCAGGCTTCGGAGCGGCCGGTGCTTCGGCAGCAGCCGGTGCGGCCGGCTCAGCAGGCTTTGCTTCGGCGGGCTTGGTCTCGGTGGGCTTGGCCTCCGCGGGCGCCACGGCGGCGATCGCTTCGCCGGGTTCGCGCTCGAACGGCACGGCGGCGCGGGCCACGACCTTCACGCCGTCGGCGTCGAGACCGTCGACATGGATGGTGTAGCTGCCGACCGGGATGTCGCGCGTCGCCTCGACCAGGAAATGACCGTCGGGCGAGGTCACCGCATCACCAAGCAGGATATCGTTGGCATAGGCGCGCACCTTGCGGCCGGCGTCAGCCAGACCGGCGACGAAGATCTTGTTGCCGTCGATCTCGACCGCCTCGACGACGATCTTGGGTGCAGCCACGCCTGCCGCCGGCGGCGCTGCAGGTACTGCTGGCGCTGCAGGGGCAGTTGCGGCTTCCACAGCCGGAGCAGCAGGTGCTGTTTCAGCGGCCACGGCAGGCGCAGCCGTAGCAGGCGCCTCAGCGGCTGGGGCAGCGGCCTGATCGCCGGCGGCCGGTGCCGCGGGCTTGGTCTCAGGCGCCGGGACGCTAAGCAGCTCGGCCGGCTTGCCGGGTTCCTCGACCATCGCCAGCACCTGGCCGGCGGCGTCCTTGGGAACCGAAACGACGGCGGTCTGCACGGAAGGGGTAACCACATCGCCGGCCGTCGCGCGCAACGCAATCGTATAGTCGCCGGGCTTCAGCGGATCGTCGAGAACGATGACGAAGGCGCCGTCCGGACCGGCGACAGTCGAGCCAAGCACCGAGGAGCCGTTGAGGATCTCGATCTTCGAATTGGGCGCAGCATTGCCGGCAACGACGATCGAGCCGTTGCTTTCGACGCGCACGACGTCGAAGCTCGGCGCAACCGGGCCGGCCGCGGCCGGCGCTGGGGTTGTTGGGGCAGCAGCGGGCGCGGCAGGTGCCGCCGGAGCCGCAGCTTCGGTCGCGGGAGCCGTTGCGTCGGCAGGCGCGGGTGCTGCGGGAGCCTTGGCATCGGTGGGCGCGGCGGGCGCCGGCGGCAGCCTTCCCTCGGTCCCCGGATCGGCCAGCTTTTCAGCCGGCGGCGTCAGCGATGCAATCGCCGCAGGCGGCGTGGGATTCAGATACGGGTCGAGTGCGCCCGATACATAGGCGGTTCCGACGACCGCGACGGTCCCACCGGCCGCGAACAGAAACGCCTTCAATGGATTAACAGCCATATTTCCCCTACCCCTTAGCCACCTGAAGCCGGTCTAGCGTGTTTTGCCGGCACCGACAAGAAAAAGCCCGGGCTTGTCAGCCCTTGGGGCTTGACCCCGCATTCAGACCCAATCACCAATCACGAATGAACACGATTCGATCCGTCTGCGTCTATTGCGGCTCGTCTCCGGGCCGCGATGAAATCTATGCCAAGGCCGGGCACCTGCTTGGCCGCTCGCTCGCCAAAGCCGGCCTGCGGCTGGTCTATGGCGGCGGCACCAAAGGCATTATGGGCGCAGTCGCCGAAGGCGCGCTCAAGGCCGGCGGCAAGGTAACGGGCATCATTCCGCGCTTCCTCATCAACAAGGAGGCGACCGAAACCGCGCTTGACCGGCTCGACGAGTTGCTGATCACCGACAACATGCACGAGCGCAAGCACAAGATGTTCGAGAAATCCGACGCCTTTGTGGCGCTGCCCGGCGGCATCGGCACGGTCGAGGAAATCGTCGAGATCATGACCTGGGGCCAGCTCGGCCATCACCGCAAGCCGATCGTCTTCGCCAACGTTCAAGGATTCTGGGATCCGATGCTGGCGCTGCTCGACCATATGGCCAGCGAAGGCTTCATCCACACCGCGCAACGGGTCAAGCCGCTGGTGGTCGAAGACCCCGAGGCCATCGTCGCCGCCATCATGGTGGCGGGGTCGTCGGTCGATGCGCCGACGGAAGGCGTGCAGTCTGTAATTGACAAGATGTGAGGACGAAGCCGGCCTTGGCTCAGGCGGCCAGGAATTGAGCCCGGTTGGTGTCGTCGGCCTGGCGCACCAACTGCGCCGCGTCGTGCTGGCGCTCAAGGCTGCCGGCTACGAAACACTGGGCAACACCTGGATCGGCGACAGCAACAAGGCCAGCCTGGCCCAGAAGCAGAAGTCCAATGCGAAGCCACTGATCGACTGCATCTGCTTGGCAAGGATCTGTAGCGTTGGGGCAGCTGACTTCGATCTGTCCAGCTTTTCTTGAGCTCCGTCTTGTGCGCAATGTAAGCACGTTGGCGACGATTTCCATTTGCAGCCCGCTTCGCAGTTGGTTATCGGAGAACATTGGGCGGGAACGGAAATTTGGAGAGCGAGACAAAGGGGAGATGAATCCGCGCGAGCGATTGACGGCCGCGAAGGGCGAGATCGCGTCGGAACCAAGGACGGCGATCCTGGTCCTCGGAATGCACCGCAGCGGCACCTCGGCGCTCGGCGCCCTCGTCGCCGCGCATGGAGCCACGCCGCCGAAACATCTGCTGCCCGGGAGCCTCCACAATCCCAAGGGACATTGGGAAAGTACCCCACTCACCATCGCCGACGACCACCTGCTCACGGCGGCCGCCTCCTCCTGGCAAGATTGGCTGCCGCTAGATCGGCAGTGGCTGCAGTCGCCGGCAGCCGAGCGATTTCGGCCCATGATGACGGCGATCATTGCCAGCGAGTTCGGCGATGCCCCCCTGTTTTTCGTCAAGGATCCGCGGATCTGCCGGTTCCTTCCCTTCATAGCCTCGATCCTGGCCGATCTCAGGATTGACCCGATCGCATTTCTGCCTGTTCGCAACCCGCTCGAAGTCGCCTGTTCGCTGCAGGAACGGGATCAAATGGCACTGCCGACAGCGTTCATGCTGTGGCTCAGGCACGTGCTCGAAGCGGAGCATCATTCGCGACACATGCCGCGCTGTATCCTGCGCCACGAAGACCTGTTGAGCGACTGGCGACATCAGATGGACCGCGCGGCCAGGGAGACCGGAATCGTCTGGCCTGTCACGTCCGATCACGCCGACGCCGCAATCGCCGAGTTCCTGGACAAGGATCTGCATCATCAGCGGGCCTCGGTCGCTGATCTGCAAAACCATCCGGATGCCACGCCGTTAGTCCGCAGTGCCTATGCCATTTTGCGCAGTATGGCGTCTGAAGGCGACAGCCAGGACTTGCGCGACCAGCTCGACAGGGTGCGGGCGACGTTCGATGAGAGCTGCGATGTGGTTGGCAAGGCCGTTGCCGCAGGGAACCTGGCCGCTAAACGGCTACACGGCGAACTGGAAAAGGGCATCGTCGAGCGTGACGCCCTCGCTGACGCCCAACAGGCCCTCATCCGAGACCGAGACAGCTTCATGGCGGAGCGTGACGCGCTTGCTCACGCCCAGCAGGACCTCATCCAAGCCCGAGACAGCTTCATGGCGGAGCGTGATGCGCTTGCTCACGCCCAGCAGGACCTCATCCAAGCCCGAGACAGCTTCATGGCGGAGCGTGACGCGCTCGCCCTGGCCCAAGACGGCCTCGTAGCCGAGCGTAGCGCGCTGGCCAGGATCCGAGACGACCTGGTGGCGGAGCGCGATGCGGCGCTTGCGTCACGCGGCTGGCGATTGACCGGACCGTTGCGATGGGTGAGCTCCATTCGTCGGCGATAGCAGCAAACACTCTAAACGCTGCTCGACAAACTGTGATCGCCTGTCAAGAAACCGTCACACGGAACCCGCCTCACTCGTGTTACGAAGGACGGGTCGGCATCCGCGCGTCGGCATAGTCGAAATCTGAACCTGGTCGAAATTTCTTGGCGAGGCGAGCCGTGAACATTGCTCTCAACACGGAAGGCCTGTCGCCTTGCCTGCCCGACGAGCACGGGCTGTTCTTCATCTACCATTTCACCGCCGAGGGCCTGCGCACCAAGGACGCGGCCGAGGTTGCATGGACATGGCGCAGCTACCAGCTGTCCGACCTGCGCGCCCGTCATGAGATCGCCGCCGAGCAGGCTCTGCCCGGGCCGGTTCGCGAAGCTTTCCTCGGCGCCAGCCAGGGTTGCCACATCGATCTCGAGGATGCCTGGCTTTATGGCGACCTGCCGGATCTGCGCCACGACTATTCGGCGGAAGCGCGCGGGCTCGGCCATTTCCGTTTTGCGCTCAACGATAACACGCTGATCGGCGCGCGCAAGCAGCCACTGGAATCGGTCGATCTCATCCGCAAGGCGGTGGAGAGCGGCTCGCGCAAATTCCGCTCCCCCGCCGACCTGGTCGAAGCGGTCATGGGCCAGTCGCTCGACGGCATGGCGGCCGAGCTCCACGGTCTTGGCGATACGCTGGACGGCATCGAGGACCGTATCGTGCGCGATGCCTGGCACGGCGAGCGGCAGTCGCTGGTCGAGGCGCGCCGTCAACTGGTGGTCATCCACCGGCAGATGGCGACGCTCACAAACCTTTTTCGCCATCTCGACCATTCGCATCGCAATGAGCTGCCCGATCGGATCAATGACATGGCGACAAGGCTCTCGCACCGGGCACACACGCTCTATCACGACGGCGAGCAGTTGCAGGCACGCGCAAGGTTGCTGCAGGACGAGTTGATGGCCAAGCTGACAATGCAGTCCAACCAGCTGCTCTATGTGCTGTCGGTGATGACGGCGGTGCTGTTGCCGATGACCATCATATCAGGCCTGTTCGGCATGAATGTCGGTGGCCTGCCCATGGTCAATACGCCGATGGGCTTCTGGGTGGTCTCGGCGGTTTCGATCGTGATCGCCGCGGCGACCTACATGTTCGTAAGGCGGCTCGGGCGGACGTAACGCCCCGATCCCTTTGTTTTCACGCAATTCCCAAGGGAACGCGGCGCGCTTTTCCTGGAATGCCCATCACGCCGTAGCGCGAAGATCCTCGACGATGGTGCCGGCGGCAGCGACCTCCGCCTCATGGTCCGGCTCCCGCCAGGTCTCGGCGAGACCCGCCGCATACCATTCCTGCATGGCCGGCAGGCCAAGCAATTGCGGGGGATAGGCTGCAGCTGCCCCTTCGAAAGACAGCCCATAGGATAGCACACGGAACGCCACCGGAGCAAAGAAGGCGTCGACGGCGGTAAAATGGCCGCCGGCAAGGAACGGCCCGCCGAACAGGGCAAGGCCATCGTTCCAGAGATCGCCCAAACGGAACAGATCCTGCTTCAGCGCGTCCGACATCGGCAACGGTTTCACCCGCAAGCCGCAATTCATCGGGCATGCGCCGCGCAAGGCCGTGAAACCAGAATGCATTTCGGCGGCGGCCGAGCGCGCCCAGGCTCGCGCCTTGGCCTCGGCAGGCCACACACCATGGTGGCGCTCGGCGAGATACTCGGCAATAGCCAGCGAATCCCAGACAGCCCAGCCGTCATCCACCAGGCAAGGCACGCGCCCGCTGGGCGAGAACGCCCGGTAAAGATCGAAACTGGGCCCGGTCGGAAACGGCGTCAATTGCTCCTCGAACGGAATGTCGAGGGTGCGCATCAGCACCCATGGCCGCAGCGACCATGACGAATAGTTCTTGTTGGCGATATGCAGCACGTACATCGAAAGGCTCCCTACTTCGGGGCCAACGCCACCGGGCTGATTTCACGGCCACGAAACATCGACCAGGAATACATCGCCAATGCCGCCCAGATCAGCGCGAAGGCAATTGCTTGCGTGGTGCCGAACGGCTCGTCGAAAATCAGCACGGCGATCAGGAACACCATGGTCGGTGCGATGTACTGCATGATGCCGATGGTGGAGAGGCGCAGAAGCTTGGCGCCGAAGGCGAACAGAAGCAGCGGCACCGAGGTGACTGGGCCGCAGCCGATGAGCAAAGCCATATCGGTGCCGTTGCTGGAGATGAAATGGTCCTGGCCGTTGACGACCAGGAAGACGATGTAGGCAAGCGCCGGCACCGACAGCAAAAGCACTTCGAGCAGAAAGCCCTGGCTCGGGCCGATCGGCAGCGTCTTGCGGAAGAACCCATAGGCAGCGAAGGAAAACGCCAGCGCCAACGACACCCAAGGCAATTTGCCGGCATCGACGGTCAGAACGGCAACTGCGACCGCCGCCAGCAACACGGCCGCGATCTGCAGCCGGTCGAGCTTCTCGCCGAGCAACAACGCGCCGACGACGATGCTAACTAATGGGTTGATGTAGTATCCGAGCGCGGTCTCGACGGTGCGGTCGACCGAGATCGCCCAGACATAGATGGCCCAGTTGACGGAGATCAGGGTCGCCGTCAGCGCCGCCATGGCGATGCTGCGCGGCGAGCGGATCGCCGCCTTGAAATCGGCTGTGCGGCCGGCCCAGACCAGCACTGCAGCAGCAATCGGCACCGACCAGACGATGCGGTGGGCGATCACCTCGATCAGCGGCAGATGCGCAACCGCCTTCATGTAGAAGGGCAACAGCCCCCATAGCAGATAAGCGCCGAGCGCGAGGAGAAAGCCGCTACGGGCTTTGGAGTCGGCGTCGGGCTGGATCGTGTTGCTGGCCATGGCAAACGCTATGGCCCAGTGGGCCATCCAAAACCATCGCAAAATTATGATGGATCAATGGACTTCCGCTGATGGTTCAAGGGGCGCCGCCAGTTCCTCGCCCCACTTCGAGGGGCGAGGAACCCAAGTCCTGCAAGCTTACTCCGCCGCCACCAATCCCGCCATGTCGCGGTTCTTCATCAGCTTGTAGACGATCGAATCCATCAGCGCCTGGAAGGAGGCGTCGATGATGTTTTCCGAGACGCCGACCGTCCACCAGCGGGCGCCGGTGCCGTCATGCGATTCGATCAGGACGCGGGTGATCGCCTCGGTGCCGCCATTGAGGATACGCACCTTGAAATCGGCGAGCTCCATGTCGGCGATCTCGCTCTGGAATTTGCCGAGGTCCTTGCGCAACGCGATGTCGAGCGCGTTGACCGGGCCGTGGCCTTCGGCCACCGACATCTTCTCCTCGCCCTCGACCATCACCTTGACGATGGCTTCGGAGACCGTCTTCAACTGGCCGTTGGCATCGAAGCGGCGCTCGACCATGCAGCGGAACGAAGTGACGTTGAAGAACTCCGGCAGGCCGTGCAGCATTTTGCGCGCCAACAGCTCGAAGGAGGCATCGGCGCCCTCATAGGCGTAGCCCTCGGCCTCGCGCTCCTTGACCACCGAGATCAGCGCATCGAGACGATGGTCGTCTCTGGGCACATCGATGCCGCGCCGCTTCAGCTCGGCGAGGAAATTGGCCTTGCCGCCCTGGTCCGAAACCATAACGCGGCGGCGGTTGCCTACCGCCTCGGGCGGCACATGTTCATAGGTCGCCGGCTCCTTGGCCAGTGCGGAGGCATGGATGCCGGCCTTGGTGGCGAAGGCCGAGGCGCCGACATAGGGCGCCTGCGCTTCCGGAGCGCGGTTCAGCAATTCGTCGAAGGCGCGGGAAAGCCGGGATATCCCGGTCAGCGCCTCGGCCGAGATGCCGGTTTCAAACCGATCGGCGAAGGCCGGCTTCAGCGCCAGCGTCGGTACGATCGAGACCAGATTGGCGTTGCCGCAGCGCTCGCCGATGCCGTTCAGCGTGCCTTGGATCTGGCGCACGCCGGCCTCGACGGCGGCGAGCGAATTGGCCACCGCCTGGCCGGTGTCGTCATGGGCATGGATGCCGAGATGGCCGCCCGGAATACCTGAAACAATGACCTTGTCGACGATGGCGCGCACTTCCGAGGGCTGCGTGCCGCCATTGGTGTCGCACAACACCACCCAGCGCGCGCCGGCTTCATAGGCAGTCCTGGCGCAGGCCAGTGCGTAGTCCGGATTGGCCTTGAAGCCGTCGAAGAAATGCTCGCAATCGACCATCGCTTCCTTGCCCGCGGCGATTGCTGCTTCGACCGAAGCCTTGATGGAGTCGAGGTTTTCCTCATTGGTGCAGCCGAGCGCGACGCGGACATGATAGTCCCAGCTCTTGGCGACGAAGCAGATGGCGTCGGACTTGGACTGCACGAGCGCTGCCAGGCCCGGGTCGTTGGATGCCGACACGCCTGCCCGCTTGGTCATGCCGAAGGCGACGAACTTTGCCTTCGCCGTGCGCTTCTGCTGGAAGAAGGCGGTGTCGGTCGGATTGGCGCCGGGATAGCCGCCTTCGACATAGTCCATGCCGAACTCATCGAGCAGCTTGGCAATCGCGATCTTGTCCTCGACGGAAAAGTCGATGCCCGGCGTCTGCTGGCCATCGCGGAGGGTTGTGTCGAAGAGATAGAGGCGTTGTTTGGTCATTGTTCTGTTGGCGCGCGAGCACCCCCCTCTGGCCTGCCGGCCATCTCCCCCTCAAGGGGGAAGATCGGCAGCTTTAGCGTCGGATCGTTTCCTGCAGCGATGAAGATTTGCGAAAGCGCCGATGACAGCCAATCTCCCCCCTTGAGGGGGAGATGTCCGGCAGGACAGAGGGGGGTGCCACGCGCTGTCATTTCCTCGCAAACCCATCCGTCGCGCGTATCAGCCGATCCAGAATCCCCGGCTCCGAATAGGAATGGCCGGCGCCTTCAATGAGGTGGAAATCCGCCTTCGGCCAGGCCTTGTGCAGGGCCCAGGCATAGCGCGCCGGGCACGGCATGTCGTAGCGGCCGTGGACGATTGTGCCGGGAATATCCGCGAGCTTATGGGCATCGCGCAGAAGCTGCCCCTCCTCCAGCCAGCCGGCGTGGACGAAATAGTGGTTCTCGATGCGGGCAAAGGCGATGGCGAAGTGGTCCTCGCCGAACTTGTCGCTGGTCTCCGGCTCCGGTAGCAGCGTGATCGTCTCACCTTCCCACAGGCTCCAGGCAAGGGCGGCTTCCAGCTGCGCCTTGCCATCGGCGCCGACCAACCGCCTGCGGTAAGCGGCCATCATGTCGCCGCGCTCGGCTTCAGGAATTGGCGCCAGGAAACGCTCCCATTTGTCGGGGAACATCTCGGAGACGCCGAACTGATAGTACCATTCGAGCTCGGCGCGGGTCAGCGTGTAGATGCCGCGCACGACAAGCTCGCTGACGCGATTAGGATGCGTCTCGGCATAGGCCAGCGCCAGCGTCGAGCCCCACGAGCCGCCGAACACCAGCCATTTTTCGAAGCCGCACATCTCACGCAGCCGCTCGATGTCGGCAACCAGGTGCCAGGTGGTGTTGGCCTCGAGCGAGGCGTTGGGTGTCGATTTCCCGCAGCCGCGCTGGTCGAACAGGATGACGTCGTAAAGCTTCGGGTCGAACAATTGCCGATGTTTTGGCGAGAAGCCGCCGCCAGGACCGCCATGCAGGAACACGGCCGGCTTGGCGCCCCTGGTGCCGGAGCGCTCCCAATAGATATGATGGCCGTCGCCGACATCGAGCATGCCGGACTCGAAGGCCTCGATCTCGGGATAAAGAGTACGAAGTTCACTGTTCATTTCATTGCTCATATCTTCAGGCCGTGCGCGGGCCAGTCCGTGGTTTCGTGGTCGGGATGCTGGAACGAGATGATCTGCTCCTGGCGGGAGTAGAAATCCGGATCCTGATGCACGGGCTGGTCAAAGATCGTTTCCACCCAAGGCAATCGGACCGCGTAGTTGACCTGGATTTGCGGCGCCAGATCGGAGCGGTCGTCGAAGGCGCCGATGGCGATCTCCAGTGCGCCAGGTTGGCGATAGGTCAGCGGTGTACCGCAGCGGGCACAGAAGCCGCGATCGATGTTGACCGACGACTGGAAGTAGGTCGGCTCCTCGCGCACCCATTCGACGCCATCCTTGGGCACTGTCACCAGGGCGCCGAAAAACGACCCGAACTGTTTCTGGCACATGCGGCAATGGCAGATGGACGCCCGGCCGAGCTTGCCCTTGATGCGGAAACGCACGGCGCCGCACTGGCAGCCGCCGGTTCGAACTTCATCCGTCATGATTTTCCCTCTGGCGGCCGGTGTTCGGTGTCCCATTGGTCGGTGTCATGGTCGGGATGCTGGTAGGAGACGAGCTCGGCGAGATAAGGCGCCGACGACATGTCGGCCATAGTGTCCTCGGCCGGCAATTGCGGGATGGTATCGACATAGGGAAGTTTTGCCTCCGTGCCCCACTGGATCAGCGGCACGATATCAGCCGGATTGTCGAAGGCGCCAATGGCGAGGCCGATGCCGTCGGGCGCGGTAAAGGTCAGCGGCGTGCCGCAATTGGCGCAAAAGCCACGATCGACATGGCTGGACGAGGCGAAATATTTCGGTTCGCCGCGCGTCCAGTCGAGTTTGGCGCCACGCACCGAGACCAGGGGCGCGTAAAATGAGCCGAACGCCTTCTGGCACATGCGGCAATGGCAGATCGAGGCGTCACCCAGCGCACCCTCGACGCGAAAGCGCACCGCGCCGCACTGGCAGCCGCCGGTGTAGATCGGCCGGTTGTCGAGGCTCATGGCGTTTCACTCCGTTTCATAGTCATTCGGGCGCATGGCAGACGGCCTCGACATTGTTGCCGTCGGGATCCAAGACGAAGGCGCCGTAATAGTCCGGGTGATAATGCGGGCGCAGCCCCGGCCCGCCATTGTCCTTGCCGCCGGCGGCGAGCGCCGCGGCATGGAAGGCGTCGACCTCGGCGCGGCTGCGCGCGGTGAAGGCGACGTGCTGATGGGTCCTCGGCTTGTCATCGCTGGCCTGCAGCCAGAACACCGGCCGGTCGCGGCCATAACCGCCGACCTTGGCGCCGCCGGTATATTCCAGTGGCACCATGTAGATCAGCGAGGCGCCAAGCGGCGCCATCGCCTGGTCATAAAAGGCTTTCGACGCGCCGAAATCGGCGACATTGATGCCGAGATGGTCGATCATGAAACAAGTTCCTCCCTTGCTGGCGCCGGCACGTCGGCGCCGGCCAAGCCACTCTCGATCACGATGTGCTGGCAGACATTGTCGATATCGCGGATGACGTCGTCGTTCCAGAAGCGCAGGATGGTCCAGCCACTGGCACTCAATTGAGCGCTGCGTGCCTTGTCGCGTTCTGCATCTTCTACGTCGGCATGCTGACTGCCATCAACCTCGACTACGAGGTGGTGGGCCGAACAGGCGAAGTCGACAATGTAGGGCCTAATCGGTACCTGTCGGCGAAAGCTCATCCCCATCAGCCGGTGAGCCCGCAACTCATTCCACAGTTTCAGCTCGGCATCGGTCATGACGCGACGCATGGACTTTGCATTCTTGCGCTGACGCGATGGAACGAGGTCGTGACCCATGCTCAGGCCACTCCGCGCTGGCGATTAGCGAAAACCGAGGCGAGGGCTGATCTCCCCCCTTGCGGGGGAGATGTCCGGCAGGACAGAGGGGAGTGCTGTCCCGCCAGCGTCTCAACCGGCAGCCATTGCGTTCTCAGAAAGTGACCGAAATGAAAGTGGGCAAGAAGGAACGCTGGCGTTCCTTCACACCCCCCTCTGTCCTGCCGGACATCTCCCCCGCAAGGGGGGAGATTGGCTGTCGCTCCGGCCTTCGCCAATCTTACAACGGTGTCTCGCGCCACC
Organism: Mesorhizobium sp. M0626; assembly: GCF_040320665.1. Taxonomy (NCBI): domain Bacteria; kingdom Pseudomonadati; phylum Pseudomonadota; class Alphaproteobacteria; order Hyphomicrobiales; family Phyllobacteriaceae; genus Mesorhizobium; species Mesorhizobium sp. M0626. Next base: position 171,999 of record NZ_JAMYQD010000004.1, read on the forward strand.
CTCACCGCTTTACCTCCCACGTCGTCACGCGTTCGCCAGTGATAGGATCCTTGCCGTCTTTCAGCTGCACGCCCTGCGCCAGAAGCTCATCGCGGATGCGATCGGCTTCGGCCCAGTTTTTCGCTGCGATCAGTTCCAAGCGCTTGGCGATCGCCTTGGCGACCGCAACCTCGTCGACCTTGGCCGCGCCGATATCGAAGCCGAGGAACAACAGCGATGCCTTCAGCGATGCGGCCGCTTCGTTGCCCTCCGCGGCCTCACCGGCAAGCTGCGTGAGTTGCTGGAAGGCGGCGTAGGTGGCGAGGTCGTCCGACAGTGCAGCCACAATCTCCGCCGGGACTTGCCCTGCCGACGGCGCCAGGTCAGCCGCGCGTTTCCATTTGCGCAGCGTGTTCTCGGCTTCCTCCAGCTTGCGCACGGAGAAATCGATCGGCTCGCGGTAATGCGTCATCAGCATCGCCAGACGCAGCACCTCGCCCGGCCATTTGCGGCCGCCGAAGGTCTCGGTCTCCAGCAGTTCGGCGATCGCGTAGAAATTGCCGACGCTCTTCGACATTTTCTGGCCCTCGACCTGCAGGAAGCCGTTGTGCATCCAGACATTGGCCATGACGTCGGTGCCGTGGGCGCAACGCGACTGGGCGATCTCGTTCTCATGGTGCGGGAAGATCAAATCGAGGCCGCCGCCATGGATGTCGAAGACATCGCCGAGATAGGCGGCCGACATGGCCGAGCATTCGATGTGCCAGCCCGGCCGGCCCCTGCCCCATGGGCTGGCCCAGCCCGGCTCTTCCGGTGACGACAATTTCCACAGCACGAAATCGCCCGGGTTCTTCTTGTGAGCGTCGACGGCAATTCGCGCACCGGCCTGCTGTTCGTCGAGATTGCGCTTCGACAGCTCGCCATAATCCGGCATCGAGGCGGTGTCGAACAGCACTTCGCCGGCGGCGACATAGGCGTGGCCGCGTTCGATCAAACGTTCGATGAGGGTGATCATGTCAACCTTGCCGTCGGCGCGGCGCGCGACGAACTCGGTGGCGCGCGGCTCGACCGTCGGCGGCAAGCAGCCGAGTGCGGCGACATCCTTGTGGTACTGGTCGGCGGTTTTTTCGGTAACGCGGCGGATCGCCTCGTTGAGCGTCAGGCTTCCCGACGCGATCTCGGCGCCGAAATCGCGCAGCGCACGGGCGTTTATCTTGTCGTCGACATCTGTGATGTTGCGCACATACGTGACACCAGCCTCGCCGTAGAGGTGACGCAGCAAACGGAACAGCACGTCGAAGACGATCGCCGGACGCGCATTGCCGATATGGGCAAAGTCGTAGACGGTTGGGCCGCAGACATACATGCGCACATTCGACGGGTCGATCGGGACGAACACGTCCTTCGTCCGCGTTAGCGTGTTGTAGAGGCTGAGACCCTTCGATGCGTCAGACATGCGTGCCCTTCCGGTCCGTTAAGTTCTGGAGAGAGCCTTACCTGTGCCAAGGCACAAATCGGGCTCCAGCCTGCTGGCCGGGGCGTTTGTCCACTCTGGGGAAAGATGAGGCGAAAACGTCCGGACCAGCGCGAAGCTAGCCAATAATGCAAATGCCACAAATGGCGAAAAACGTTTTCATCGGCGGCTTTATCGCCTTGGCCGGTGTTGCCGTCAAGTCGCAACTTCCGGCAAAAGCATCGCTGGTTCATAGGTCAGGAGCCGCTGAAACATTTTATTAAACATGTCGGCACAGTCATGAAACATTCGCCGGCTAGTTCACCATAGGTCACGATTCGGTCAGATTCGGCCGGCAAACGCAGACACGGAAATGTTACAGGGAAGAGATCGATGTCACGAACCAAGCAGGAATCGAGCCGCGCCAAGCAACCGGCCCTCGCCAACCACTACCGTGCGATCGGCCCGGCCGCGATCGTCGCCGCCCTTCTCCATACCGCGAAGAATAAAAAGCCGGCGCCGAAAATCACTTCGCCCCGCGCTGCCTGAACAGGCATCGTGCCGCCGCCGACAAGGCGTGCGCCGGAACGGAAGGCTGAGGCCCCATAGCGCGCCTGAAACAACAGCTCTTCCTATTGAGCAGGTTCTTCCCGAAGGCCGGACTGGCTTCTTGGGAACGCGCTCTAAAACAGCGTCATCTGACTGCCGTCCGCGCCGGGCTTCTGGCGCCTGACCTTGTCGGGCTCGACGATGCCCATGTCCTGTATCTCCGGCCCGGTGTTGGCGACCTTGCTGACGAGGTCGGAGACCGGAATTGCCTCGAAGAAATCGGGCAGCGCGGGTTTGAGCAGGTCGGCCACGTCGCGCGGTTCGAGCGTGCGGCAGTCCAGCCAGCGGTCAAAATCTTCAGGCGCGATCACCACCGGCATCCGGTCATGGATATGGGCGATGCTGGCATTGGCGTTGACGGTAAGAATGGCGCCGGTGTCCATTTCCGAACCGCCCGGCTCGGAATAGGTTTCAATCAGCCCGGCAAAGGCGATCAACCCGCCACGCCTCGGCCGTATCCAGTAGGGCTGGCCCTTCTTGCCGCTGCCGGATTGCTGCCACTCATAGAAGCCGGAGGCCGGCACCAAGGCACGGCGATGGCGCATGGCGGCTTTGAACGAGGCTTTTTCAATAGCGCCTTCCGAACGCGCGTTGATGAGCAGCGGAAATTTCCTGGTGTCCTTGACCCAGGTGGGGACCAGCCCCCAGCGCACCAGCATCGCCTGGCGATCCGGGAAATTCGAGCCCGGCATGCGCGGCGGCCCCGACAGCGCCATCAGCACCGGCTGCGTCGGCGCGATGTTGTAGCGGGCCGGAAAATCGTCCAGCTCCGCCACGCCGAGCAAGGCGGCGGTCTGGTCCGGCGTGGCCGTCAGGGCAAAGCGTCCGCACATTGGCAAGCTCGATGAATTGATCCGATCGCGAACGTGGCGATGGAACCGGCGCTGCGCAACCGCTAAAGCTGCTCGCTGCCAGCCGGTCCACAGGGTGTGGCCTCACATAAGCGAATCGATATCGATGAACGAGCAGCGCAAGACACTTCCCGCAGTCTCGGTCGCCGTCGTGCGCGGCAGGACGGTGCTGCTGGTCAAGCGGGCGCGGCCGCCGTCGCAGGGGCTTTATGCCTTTCCCGGCGGCAAGGTCGAGCCCGGCGAGACGCTGCAAGAAGCAGCGTCGCGCGAATTGCTGGAGGAAACCGGGCTGCGTGCGCAGGACTATCGTCCGCTTCGCGACATCCGCATCGACGGCAGCGGCGAGAATCACCCGGTCGACTATCTGCTGACCGTGTTCGGCGCCGTTTATGCCGGCGGCGAAGCGACGGCCAGCGACGATGCCGAGACCGCTGCCTTCTATAGTCTTGATGAAATGGCGACGCTGCCGCTCGCGGGTGACGTCATGGAGGTGGCTGAAGAGCTTTTGGCCTGAAGCAGGCCCATATCTGCCGCTCCGAGAATCGCCTTGCAGGCGACAAAATGTTTCGTCAGATAGACTTATGACCCGCACCTCGCTGTTCCTTGCCGCATGCATCGCCACCGCCACGGCTGTTGGCGTGCAGCCGGCGCTGGCCGCCGAGTCGCCGTTCGAGCCCGGGCTGATGCGACTGGCCGAGGTGCTGGGGTCGCTGCATTTCCTGCGCAATCTGTGCGGCGAAAAGGGCGACCAGTGGCGCACCGAGATGGAAAAGCTGATCGATTCGGAAAATCCCGATCCGGAGCGGCGTGCCCGCTTCATCGCCAGCTTCAACCGCGGTTACCGTTCCTTCGGCGGCACCTATACCCAATGCACGCCGTCAGCGACCGAAGCCATCAGCCGCTACATGAAGGAAGGCGAGACGCTGTCGCGCGACATCGCCTCGCGTTACGGCAACTGACGAGCGCCAGACGGCGTTTAGCCAACGCCTTTTCGAGCACCCGCCTTGTATCCACGGCACGTTGATGCAATCTTGGTGTTGCACTTGCGCAACAGTATTAACGAAACGTTAGCGCGCGAATGCGGAATTAACTCAAACTGAAGGTTTTCATCCCGCTCACCGGTCTAATCGGCTAAGTTTGAATCGGACCGAACGCAGGCGACGAAGTTGTAAAGACGATCAAAAAAATGTCGTATTTACAGATACTTACTTAGCCTGCCTGAGATAGGGGCAGCCCAAGCCGGATCCGACCCGTCGGACCGCCGCTTGAAAAGGTGGACATCGCAAATGGAACATGGCGTCAACGACATCGACGCGCTGGTCAGGGAAGAAAAGCGCCTGACCGCGGTGGAAAGCCATAGCGAGGCCTGGGCGGAAGGTCTGTCGGCCGGCATAGAACCTGAGATCATCGCCGAGGCAGCGCTTGAAACCGCGTTCGGCGAGATGCTGCGAGCCAATGGCGAAACCTCGGCCCTTGCCCTGCTCGATCGCATGCGTGAAAAGGTGATCGCCGGCGCCTTCGAGCCGGAGCGGTTTCGGCACTAGGCGTCGCGCGTCTCAGAGGGTGCACTGCCAGCTTACCGGTTCTTTGACGACGGCGAGTCGTTTGGGCATCATGCCTGAAGAGCCTAGGCCCGAGGAGAGGCAAGCGGTGAATTTTTCGATGTCAGGCCGGCCTCGCGGCGTGGTCCTCAGCATCTGGCTTGCCGCTTCCTGCGCCGCGGTTCCGCTGGCGCTTGTCCTGACCAGCAACCCTGCCTATGCGCTGAGCGAGATCAAGCGCGAGGAGCTTCCAGCTCCTGCCGGGCCACCAGCCAATGGTGAGACGGCGCCGTCTGAAAATTCAGTGCCAATGCCCGATCTGCCCGGCACGGCGCCACCGGCCGCCAGCCAGCCGAAATCGCCCACGGAGCCCGAACAAAGCCAACCGGAAGCCCCCGCCAACGATGGCGGCGTGGCCAACCCAAGTGCCGATCCCGAAGGGCCGGTGCCTGAAGTCGTCTACGACCTTTCCAAATTGCCGGAGCCCGTCAGGCGCATGCGCGATCTGATGGTCGAGGCCTGCGTCAGCGGCGACATCGAGAAGCTGCGGCCGCTGATCGGCAAGGGCGACACCATGACCCAATTGTCGCTGGGCGAAATCGAGGGCGACCCGATCGCGTTCCTGAAAGGGCTATCGGGCGACAAGGAAGGTCAGGAAATCCTCGCTATCCTGGAAGAGGTGCTCAATGCCGGCTATGTCCATGTAGACGTCGGCACACCGCAGGAACTCTATGTCTGGCCGTATTTCTTCGCCCTGCCGCTGGACAAGCTCAACGCCAGACAGCGGGTCGAACTGTTCAAGATCGTCACCGCCGGCGACTATGACGACATGAAGCAGTTCGGCGCCTACATCTTCTACCGCGTCGGCATCACGCCGGCCGGGCAGTGGACATTCTTCGTCGCCGGGGATTGAACGGCGATTCCCCTGGGATGGCTACTGGCTAGGGCTAGAAAGCTCGAGGCCTGTGTCAGGCCATATGCGGATACCTTCATTTCGAAGGGCCGAAATCGCTTCGACCGCCGCGTTGGGATCCATTTGCAGCACCTCGGCGGCATGCCGCAATTCTTCCTTGTCCCGCAGCCTGTTTACCACCCAAGCCACCTTGCGCTCGATATCCACGCCATAGGCCGCCTTCGCCTTGCCAACAGCGTCGCTCGGGATTTCCTTATAGATGCCAACCAGCACTCCAAGATCGATGGCATCGCGATATGCAATTGCACGGTCCTGACATCGATCCGCGTTCGCCAGCAACTTCTCGGCAAACATATCCGCCGGGACCAGGGCGGATACATTCAGATCGTCGTCGAAATGGCCTCGCAGTTTTATGCGGCCTTCGCGGATGACTTCAAACTTGATCGTTTGGCCTTTCAACCGCACGATCGTCCGCAAGCCATATTGATCGATCTGGAAGTCCCGAACAGCCTCGACCGGCTCAGGAAAGAATGCTCTGACGCCACGTTCGGCTGCGGAGGTCCGCAATTCGCGATAGCCATCACTGTCGGCACACAGGAAGTCCACATCCAGTGAGCGGCGATATTCCCCGAATTTCATAACGATCGCAGTGCCACCGCCGAACCAGCACTGGTTTGCGGTCAGGAAATGGCGATCCATCAACCCGAGCGCTTCGGCAATGATCTGGTGCTCGGGCCTCTTGAATTCCATCATGACGCTCGCGGTGTGTCCTGTTGATATTCCGGCTGCGAGGAACGATCAGGTGAGGGAAATCAGCCGGCGGTCAAGAGCACGCCGTGACCGAATTTGTCTGCCAAACTTTGGATAAGCATCTTCTCACGCACAGTAAGACGCTTTTGATCGACAAACCGCCAATTACGCTCATACAGCGCAAATGCCTCTTCGGCCGGAATCGGGCGTGCCGCATCGCGGTTCCAGGCGAGCGCCTGGAGCTCCGGAAACTCCGCAGGGACAATCATGGGCGCGATATCTGCGTTCATAATGCCCTTAACGTAGTGGATAGCGCTTAAAAAATCCAACGCAGCAAGAAACCGCTAAGCCGGCAGCGCCTCGGAAAACTCTACCGGCCTGCCCTGCCCGGGCGTGACGATCTCGCCTTCCCACATCACGCGACGACCGCGCACGATGGTGCCGATCGGCCAGCCGGTGACTTCCTTGCCGTCATAGGGCGTCCAGCCGGCCCTGGAGCCGGCTTGCGCATTGGTGATGGTCTCGCGCCGCTGGAGGTCGACAATGGTGAAATCGGCATCGTAGCCGGCGGCGATGCGGCCTTTCCTGGCCATGCCGAAGATGCGCTGCGGGCCGTGGCTGGAGAGGTCGACGAAGCGCTGCAGGGTCAGCAGGCCTGAATTGACATGGTCGAGCATGATCGGCACCAGCGTCTGCACCCCGGTCATGCCGGACGGCGAGGCCGGATAGGGCTTTGCCTTCTCGGCCGGCGTGTGCGGGGCGTGATCGGAGCCGAGCACGTCAATGATGCCTTGCGCAATGCCGTGCCAGACGCCGTCGCGATGGCGGGCCGCGCGAACCGGGGGATTCATCTGGATCAGCGTGCCCAGCCGCGCATAGTCGTCGGCGGCGAGTGTCAAATGGTGCGGCGTCGCCTCGCAGGTGGCGACATCCTTGTGCTGTTGGAGGAAGATGATTTCCTCGGCAGTGGAGATATGCAGCACATGGATGCGGGCGCGGGTGTTTCGCGCGATGCGCACCAGCCGCTCGGTACAGCGAAGCGCCGCGATCTCATCGCGCCAGACGGGATGCGATGACGGGTCGCCCTCGACGCGCAGGCCCAGGCGCTCGCGCAGCCGGAACTCGTCCTCCGAGTGAAAGGCGGCACGGCGGCGGGTGTTGCGCAGGATCGATGCGACACCCTCGTCGTCCTCGACTAGCAGGTCGCCGGTGGACGAGCCCATGAACACCTTTATCCCGGCAGCACCCGGCAGCCGCTCGAGCTCACCGACATCATCGGCATTCTCGCGCGTGCCGCCAACCCAGAAGGCGAAGTCGCAATGCATCCGGCTGGTGGCGCGGCGCACCTTGTCGGCAAGCGCCGCCTCGCTGGTGGTCAGCGGATTGGTGTTGGGCATTTCGAAGACGGCGGTGACCCCGCCCAGCACAGCCGCGCGCGAGCCCGTCTCCAGATCTTCCTTGTGCTCCAGCCCCGGCTCGCGAAAATGCACCTGACTGTCGACGACGCCTGGCAGGACGTGCAGCCCGCGACAGTCGATCGCTTCGCCGGCCGAAGCTTGGCGAAGATCGCCTACTGCGACGATGCGACCACCCCTAACGCCGACATCGCGCGCGGCTTCGCCATCATGGTTGACCACAGTGCCGCCTGTCAGGATGAGGTCGTAGGTGGTGGCCATGGGCGTTCGGTCTCTTGCGGGGGGAGTATCGTCGGCTTACGTAAAGGCCGACTGTTTTGCAAGATCAGGTTCTTTGCCGCCCATGCCTTTTGCCCTGTTCAAAGACCGCGCCCTCATTTCCGTGTCAGGCCCGGATGCCGAGCATTTTTTGCAGAATATCCTCACCACCGACCTCGACACGCTGGCCGTCGACGCGGCAAAGCCAGGTGCGCTGCTTTCGCCGCAAGGCAAGATCCTGTTTGATTTCCTGATCTCGCGTAGCGGCGAGAACGCATTCCGGCTGGATTGCCGTGCCGACGTCGCAGACGATTTCCTGCGCCGGCTGATGCTTTACAAGCTGCGCGCCAAGGCCGAGATCGCGAAGCAGGATCAAGTGCTTGTGACGGTTGCGTGGGGCGATGATTCAAGCGCTTCACAGTCTGATTCAACGGTACTTGCCGATGCCCGCTTCCGCGAGGTGGCTGTGAGCCGCTCCTATGGCGGCGCATCCGTAGGTGGCGACCCGGCTGCGTGGCAGGCGCTCCGCATCGCCAACGGCATTGCCGAAAGCGGTTCCGATTATCAGCTCGGCGATGCCTTCCCTCAAGACGTGCTGCTCGACGAGACCGGCGGCGTCGGCTTCAAGAAAGGCTGCTATGTCGGCCAGGAAGTGGTCTCGCGCATGCAGCATCGCGGCACCGCCAGGCGCCGCGTGCTGATCGTTTCGGCCGACCGCGCCTTACCCGCGCCCGGCACGGAGCTGACGGTTGCGGGGCGGCCGGTCGGCACGCTCGGTTCCAGCGCGGGCACGGCCGGACTCGCCATTGCCCGCATCGACCGGGTCAAGGCGGCGCTCGACGCTGGCCAGCCGGTACTGGCCGGTGATGTCACCGTCTCGCTCGCCATCCCGGCCTGGGCGCAGTTCAGCTTTCCCAGGGAAGCCATCGGCGCGGAGGATGCCTGATGGCTGCCGATCGCGTCGGAGCGCCACCGCGCGCGTGGCAGCGCATGCTGTCGGGACGGCGGCTCGACCTGCTCGACCCCTCGCCGCTCGACATCGAAATCTCCGACATCGCCCACGGGCTTGCCCGCGTCGCCCGCTGGAACGGCCAGACCCGCGGCGATCACGCCTTTTCGGTTGCCCAGCATTCCCTGCTGGTCGAGGCGCTGTTCAGCGAGTTGCAGCCGGACGCCTCGGCCAACGCTCAGTTGGCAGCACTGCTGCATGACGCGCCGGAATATGTCATCGGCGACATGATCTCGCCGTTCAAATCGGTAATGGGCGGCTCCTACAAGGAGTGTGAGCTGCGTCTCCAGCGCGCCATCCATCAGCGCTTTTCGCTGCCGCCCGAACTCGGCGTCGGCTTGCGCAAGGAGATCAAGCGCGCCGACCAGATCGCCGCCTATTACGAGGCGACGCTGCTTGCCGGTTTCTCGACCGCAGAAGCAACCGAGTTCTTCGGCCGGCCGCGCGGCTTCAATGCCGACCGCTTCGACTTTAAGCCGCACTCGGTGACCTCGGCGCAAGCTGCCTTCCTCAAACGCTACGCAACGCTTGAAAAGCAACGCCAGGCAACGGTTGCCGTGCATTCGGCGCAGTGAACATACGCTAAATTAACCAGCGGTAACCACAGTACCGGGTTTCGATCACGGTCAGCAGGCACGCCTCATGTCCGTTGCGCACGTCAAGGGTGGTTCGCCCGTCCGCAGACGGGGAGCCGGAGGCGTCGCCGCGCCACGGCAGATCGCCGACGAACTGCGCCACCAGAACGAGCGCTTTTCCGCGGCCGTCGAGAATATGTCGCATGGGCTGTGCATGTTCGACGCCGACGAGCGGATGATCATCTGCAACGGCAACTATATCAGCATCTTCTCCCTCGACGCGAAGATCGTGCGGCCCGGCATCGCGTTCCTGGACATTCTAAAGCACAGCGTCGACATCGGTGTCGCCTCACAGAGCGCCGAAGACCTGTATGCCATCCGCAAGCCCTATATCGAGCGCGCGCAAGCCTCGACCTACGAGGAAATACTGTCGGACGGACGCATCGTTTCCATCACGCACCGGCCGCTGGCCTCAGGCGGCTGGGTGTCGATCTATGAGGACATTACGGAGCAAAGGCGGGCCGAGCAGGAACTGAAGGAGCAGCACCGCCGCTTCGATGCGGCGCTCGCCAACATGTCGCAAGGCCTGTTGATGTACGACGCCGAAGGCACGCTGATCGTGCGCAACCAGCGCTTCCTCGACCTCTACAAGGTCACGCCTGACGACTTCCCGCTCGGCATGAGCCAGCGCGCCCTGCTCGAACAGATGGTGCGACTGCGCATCTATCCGTCGATGGACATCGACGGCGAGATCGCCAACACCAGAGCCAGCCTGCAGGCCGGTGAGGAGCGTTCGACAGACCGCAGCCTTGCCGATGGCCGAACGCTGCTGGTTGCGCGCCGGCCGCTTGCCGGTGGCGGCTGGGTGGCGACCTTCGAAGACATCACCGAGCGCCGGCGCGCCGAAGAGCGCATGAGCCACCTTGCCCATTACGACACGCTGACCGACCTGCCCAACCGATCGATGTTTCGCGAACGGCTCGACCAGGCGATGGCCGGCGATACACCGTTGGCGATCTTCTCGCTCGACCTCGATCGCTTCAAGGCCGTCAACGACACCTGGGGACACCCGGCCGGTGACTGGCTGCTGAAATGCGTGGCGGAGCGGTTGCGGCACAGCCTGCGCAGCGACACCGATGTGGTCGCCCGCCTCGGTGGCGACGAGTTCGCCATCCTGCAGTTCAATCCCAAAGGCGCCACCGATGCGGAACAACTGGCAAAACGCATCGTCGCTGTCGTCAGCCAGCCGTTTCGCGACAAGGGCCGCGACATGCATGTCGGCATCAGCCTTGGCATCGCGCTGTATCCCGGTGACGGCAAGGACGCCGACACGCTTTTGAAGAACGCCGACATGGCGCTTTACAGCGGTAAGAGCGAAGGCCGCAACGTCTACCGCTTTTTCGAGCCCGGCATGGATGCCTTGGTGCGGGCGCGCCTGGCGCTCGAAACCGATCTCGAGACGGCACTGAAGCGGCGGGAGTTCGTGCTGGAGTTCCAGCCGATCACCAACATCGCGTCGGGCAAGATCGTCGGCGCCGAAGCGTTGATGCGGTGGAATTCACCGACGCGCGGCCTGGTGGCGCCCGACGATTTCATCGCAGCCGCCGAAGACAGCGGGCTGATCGTTCCGCTGGGCGAATGGGCGCTGAAACAGGCCTGCAGCGTGGCCGCCGGCTGGCCGCCTGGAATGCGCATCGCCGTCAATGTCTCGGCAGTGCAGATCAGAAGCGCCGACTTTGCCCGCAGCGTGATTTCGGCGCTGGCCGTTTCCGGCGTGCCGGCCAGCCGGCTCGAACTGGAAATCACCGAGACCGTGCTGATGGATGAGAGCGAGACGGTGCTGAAGACGCTGAGGCAGCTGCGCGAACTCGGTATCCGCATCGCGCTCGACGATTTCGGCACCGGCTATTCGTCGCTCGGCTATCTCAGGCGTTTTCCCGTCGACAAGATCAAGATCGACCGCTCCTTCATCCACGATATCGACAACAAGGACACGGCGGCGATCGTGCGCACGATCATCGGGCTTGGTGCCGAACTTGGCATCACCGTCACCGCCGAAGGCGTCGAGACCGAAGCGCAGCTCGACGTATTGCGCAAGGCTGGCTGCGTCGAGGTGCAGGGCTTTCTGATCGGCATGCCGTCAAAGGCCGCCGACATGGCTCGACTTCTCAAGACGAGGGCAGCGTCCCGGCGCGCCTGAACATCCCCGGCGTCATTCCATGCGCGGCGCGGAAGGTGCGCGAGAGATGGCTTTGGTCGGAGAAGCCGGCCGCAAAGGCGGCACCGGCGAGATCTGAACCTTGCCGGATCAGCAGATCGGCACGGCGCAGCCTGCGGTCACGGATGAAGGCAGCAGGGGTGAGACCCAGCACTTTCCTGAAATCGCGGATAACTTGAAAGCGCGTCACGCCTGCGGCTTCAGCGAGCCGCTGCAAATCGAGGTCCGAGTTCAGATGGTCTTCGATGACCTGTTCATAGACCCGGAGCCGGCTTTTCGATCCGAAGCTTTCGACCGCCTCGCGCCGCCGGCCGCCCCAATCGCCATGGCGCAGGATGAGCTTGCGCAAGGCGATCAGCATGGATGTTTCGGCGCTCGTGGCATCACCCGATGTCGAAGCCAAGTGCGCGACGCCTACTGCCTGGACGAGATCGGCATCATCGACGATCGCTTGCGAAAACAACGGCGGGCGATCCTGCCCGAGTTCGTCCGCGATCGCACCCATGAGCGAGGCCGACGGATAGAAGGTGCGGTAAGCCCAACCCTGGTCGGCACCCGCCTCGCCGTCATGCCATATCTCCGGATTGACGAGCAGAACCGTGCCCGACCGCGCGAGGACAGTCTCGTTGCCGATGCGGACCCGCTCGCACCCTTGCGTGATCAGGGCGACGACATAGGTCGGGTGCGTGTGCAGCTGGTAGCGATGCCGCGTGAAGCGCGCCTTGAGCATGCCAAGATCGCGAAAGCGCGGATGACGCCAGAACTGCGTCGTCTCCTGAGGCTGTTGAATTCCAGACACGGTCAATCCTGTTCAAGACGCTGCCGGCGCAAATCCTTTACGTGCTGGCATCGACAAGGCCGAATTTACGATAGCCGGCAAGGAGAGCGCAATGCTGCACAACGACCCCATCGCCGCCCTCACCCCGCAGGTGGTGGAATGGCGGCATCACATCCACGCCAACCCCGAACTCGGTTTCCAAGAGTATGAGACCGCGCGCTTCGTCGCCGACAAGCTGCGCACCTTCGGGCTCGACGAGGTTCATGAAGGCAAAGGCGGCACCGGCGTGGTTGGCGTCCTCAGAGGACGACCAGGCGTGCGCGCCATCGGGCTTCGCGCCGAACTCGATGCCTTGCCCGTGCTGGAGAAGACAGGATTGCCATATGCGTCGAAGAAAGACGGCGTGATGCATGCCTGCGGCCACGACGGGCACATCGCGATGCTGCTCGGCGCCGCCAAGCTGCTCGCCGACAACAGAGCCTTCGACGGCACCGTCTGTTTCATCTTCCAGCCGGCGGAAGAAAATGAAGGCGGCGCCATGCGGATGATAGAGGACGGACTGTTCGAGCGCTTCCCCGTGGAAGCCATCTACGCCGTCCACAACTGGCCGGGGCTGCCGCTCGGAAAGATCGCGGCCCGTGCCGGGTCGATGATGGCGGCCGTCGACACTTTCGAACTGAACTTTGAGGGGACCGGCGCGCATGCCGCCATGCCGCAGCTAGGCGACGATCCCGTGCTCGCGGCCGGCGCCTTCGTTCAAGCCGTGCAGCGCATCGTCAGCCGTTCGGTCGACCCGCAAATGGCGCTGGTCGTTTCGATCACCCAGATCCATGGCGGCAATGTCGGCAACATCGTGCCGGGCAAGGTCTGGCTGCAGGGAACCTGCCGCTTCTTCGAGCCCACTTTGTCGGGCCATTGCGAAAGGCTGATCGGCGACATCGCGCAAGGCATTGCCTCGGCGCATGCACTCACCGCCAAGCTCGCCTACAAGAAAGGCTACCCGCCGCTGGTCAACACGTCGGCTGCCACTGACCGGGCCGTCCAGGCGGCAACCGCGGTTGTCGGCCGCGAGCAGGTCGAGACCGCATTCAACCCGAGCCTCGGCTGCGAGGATTTTGCCTACATGGTCCGCGAAGCCGGCGGCTGCTATGCCTGGGTCGGCGCAGGAGCTGTCAGACCGGGCGAAGGGCTGCACGGCGATCGCTATGTCTTCAACGACGCCATCGTCCCCACCGTGCTCCGCTATTTCGTCACGCTCGTTGAGCAGACGCTACGCTGACGGCCGAGCGCCTCAGCGCAAGGTCTCGACGTATTTCTCGTGGAAGCTGACATAGCCGGGTTCGACGACTTTGAGATGGCGCTCGATCAGCTGGTGGAAGGCCGGCAGCTGATGGAAGGGCACGCCGGGATAGGCGTGGTGCTCGGCGTGATACGGCATGTTCCAGGCGACTTTGCGCACCAGCCAGTTGGTCAGCGTGGTGCGGGTGTTTTCTAGCATGTTGGCGACAAGCGGGCAGCGGCCATGCTCGGCCAGCAGATAGAGCCTGAGGAAGGGCTGGCCGAGCAGCGCCGGCACGATCCAGACATAGAGCAGTACACTTGCCTCGAACCACAGGGCTAGCGCGGCGACCACGACATAGAAAGCGATCATGGCGCGGGCTTCAGTGCGCACCTTGGGCAGGCCTTTCGGCGGCACGTAGCTGTCGTGGCAGCCGCCAATCGCGTTGGTGTAGAGTGTCTGCAAATGCCCCCACCACACCGGCAGGCCCGAGACGTGGACGATGTATTGCCGCATCGTCTCCGGTTTCGGGAAGGCGAGTTCCGGATCGGTCTCTGGATCCTGGGTGAAACGGTGATGGGCGAAGTGGAAATAGCGAAACCAGTCGGCGGGCAGCGCGATCGCCAGGCTGCAGACCCTTGCGGCGGCATCGTTGAGCCACTGCGTCTCGAACGCCGTCCTGTGCACCGTCTCATGCAGCAGCGTGAACAGGAAGACGATAAGAATGCCTTGCGGCAACATCAACAGCGGCCAGTACGACACCTTGGCCGCAATCAGCCCGCCGATAGCCACAATCGCGCCGAGATGGAAGGCGAGTTGGACCAGACCCGGCCCGTCCGACTTGCCGGTCAGGCGGCTGCGCTGCTCATTGGTCAGGAACGCGATGACGTCGAGATGGTCTCTGGGTTCAAACTGGGCCGATACGGTCATGGCGCCAAGCTACTCGAATAAGAAAGCTTTCGAAAGACGAGGATTTCTGCGACACAGATAAGCTGACCTTACCTATCGGATCACCCAATGACCGCGCTTCCTTCCCTGAGAGGACTTCAAGCCTTCGAGGCGGCGGCGCGCTCGGGGAGTTTCGCCGCAGCGGCGGATGAGCTCTCGATCTCGGCGGCTGCGGTCAGCCAGCTCATTCGCACCGTCGAGGAGCAGATGGGTCGAAAACTGTTCCATCGCGTCAACCGCCGCGTGGTGCTGACGGAAGCCGGCGTCGAGATGCTGCCCCGGCTGACCCTGGCTTTTCGGGAGATCGGCAGCATCGCGCGTGGCAGCGATGCCTTCCGCCCGCGGCTTGTCGTATCGGTGCCGCCGTCCATGGCGATGGGCTGGCTTTCCGAACGCCTCGCCGGCTTTGTCGCCAGCCACGGCGCCGTCGACATATCCCTGCGCGGCGATGACGATCCGGTGCCGTTCGACCGCGAACTGATCGACATCCGGCTGTCCTTCGGCCCGCACTATCGTGAACACCCGAGCGAGGAGATCGTCAGGGACGCCGTCTACCCCGTCTGCGCGCCAGAACTCACCGCCAAAACCGACAGCCTCGCCGGCCTGCCACTGATTCACACCGACTGGGGACCGACCGGCGCGTCGTTTCCGTCTTGGCGCACCTGGTTCGAGGCGGCGGGCATAGAGCCCGGCCGCGCAGTGCAGCGCGGACTGTCGGCGAACTCGTCGCGGGCAGCGCTCGACCTTGCCATTTCAGGGCTGGGCGCGGCGCTGGCGCAAGGCATTTATTGCGCCGGGGCGCTGGAAGAGGGCCGTTTGGTCCGGGCTAATGCCCTATCGATCGCGCTGCGTCAGCCATATTGCCTGACGATCCCCGAACGCAGTGCAAGGCGCGACCTGGTGGCGGCGTTTCGCAATTGGCTGATTGAGGAATGCCGGCGGTCGGTGGGTTCGCCGGTGCTCGGCTGATGGCCCGAGCTGCTCAGAGATGGCCGGCCAGTGCGGCGACCATGTCCTTGTTCGTCGCCACGGGAATGATCTCGAACTCCACCAGGTCAGACCATTCGATGACCCAGCGCTGCAGCAGCGTGACGTCATCGGCCTCGACCAGCAGGAAGCAGCGGCTCATATCAGCCGCGATCCAGGAGTGGTGCACGACAAGCGCGTCCGGCTTCAATCTGCCGCGCTCGCCGAAACGGCGGTAGATCTCCTTGCGGTCGCAGCCGGTGAAATCCTCGATGACGATGAACTGCATTTTTCCCCCTCGGTTGAATTGCCGCCCGGGACGGCAAACTAACGCCCGGGACGGTCCAGCCGCTCCAGGAACCATTGCGTCAGCCGCACCCAGACTTCGTCCTTTTCGCCGGAATCCTCCCAGCCATGGTCGAGGTTCGGGTTGTCGTTGACCTCGATGACGAAGACGCCATCCTTGGTTTCCTTGAGATCGACGCCGTAAAGCCCGTCGCCGATGCAGCGCGCCGCCTTCACCGCGGTGTCGACGACATGCGGCGGCGTCTCTTTCAGCGTGAAGGTCTTGATGCCGCCCTGGTCGGGCTTGCCGCTGGCCTTGTGGTTGACGATCTGCCAGTGTTTTTTCGCCATCAGATAATGCACGGCAAACAGCGGCTGCCCGCCGAGCACGCCGACGCGCCAGTCATATTCGGTCGGGATGAATTTCTGCGCGATCAGGAGATCGGAATCCTCCAGCCACTCGGTGGCGAGCGTCTTCAGTTCTTCGAAGTTGCCGCATTTCTTGACGCCGCGCGAGAACGATGAATCCGGGATCTTCAGCACCAGCGGAAAGCCCAGCGTCTGCGCCGCCAGTTCGAGGTCCGAGGTGCCGGCTATCATCACCGTCGGCGGCACCGGCACCTTGTTGTAGGCCATCAGTTCGTTGAGATAGACCTTGTTGGTGCAGCGGATCATCGACAGCGGGTCGTCTATCACCGGCATGCCTTCCTGCTGGGCGCGGCGCGCGAAGCGGTAGGTGTGGTTTGAGATCGAGGTGGTCTCGCGGATGAACAGCGCGTCGTAATTGGCGAGCTTGGCCAGGTCCCTCCTGGTGATCGGCTCGATTTCGACGCCCATCTTTTCGGCGATCTTGGCCCAGTAACGCAGCGAGGAAATCTCCGACGGCGGCAGTTCTTCATGCGGATCGACCAGCGTGGCGAAGGTGTAGCGTGCCGGCGTGCGGCCCTTGGTGTCGCGCCACTCGCGGTTGGTGTACGTCTCGAGCGCCTGCACGAATAAGGCTTCTTCCTCCTCGGCCATCCTGGCCAGCGGCAGGAAGCCGATCTTGCGGATCGAAGCCCATTCGGCGCTGTCCTTGATGTGAACCTCAAGCGCCGGAGCGCGGAACCAGTCGAACAACAGCTTGGCGAAGCGGTCCCAGACCTTCGACGGTCCGATGCCGAAGAAGATGCAGATTTTTTGCGGGAAAACGCCTCCGAGATCCTTGCGGCACTTGTTGAGCGCCAGCTCCAGTTCCGGCAGCGCGTGCTCGTAGAGCTTGCGCTCGGACAGGTCGATCATCGTCTCGACCGTCGGGATGACCTTGTGGCCGCGCGAACCGGCGAGCAGAGAGGCATAATAGCCGCGGCTCTGGTAGGCGTAATTGTTCGACAGGTTGATGACCTTCGGCTGCTGGCCCCGAAACAGCGCCGGATGCGCAAGATAGTCACGGTTGGTGATGATCTTGTGCGGCGTCGCCGCCGGGTCGAGATCGTTCTGACGGCCGGTGAGGATGACCCAGGTCATTGTTATCAGCGTTTCCCAAGAGTGATGGCAGCACGCAGTCCGTCGCGGCCGAATTGCGCCATGTTCATGAAGATGCCGTGCGGCACGGGAATGTTGGCGGCATCGAGGATGGTCTCCTGTCTTTCGTCCTCGACCCAGGGATCGTGGATCAGGATGTGGTCGCCATCGTCGCCGATAGCCAGCACCCAATGCGGCACCTTCTTGCCGAACATCAGGAAGCCGCTGATCAGCACCAGCACCAGTTTTCCCTGAGCCAGGGCGCCGCGTATATCGTCGATGGTGAACGGACGGTAATTCACCGGGATGCCGTATAGTTCCGCGCGGCGGCGAAAGTCCACCTGGGCAAGTTCCATCACCCGGCGCTTGTCGTCGCTGCGCACCGATTGCAAGAACAGCGCGCCATAGAAGGACACGAAGATTTCCGCCGCAAGCCCGCTTTCGTAGCCGGAAACCGCAAGGCCGAAGGGCTCGCAGCCGCCTGGGCCGGACATCATGAACACGGTCGTTGCCTCGCGCCATAGGCGGATTTCCATGACCGGATCGGGCACGAAGCCCGAATCGAAATTGGCCATCGCCATCATCAGGCAGCATGGACCGCAGGTGAACTCGCAGGTCTGCTGGTAGAACGGGACTTTGGTGGCGACCGGAATATCGCCGCGCAAGGTCTTTTCGTAGCGCAGCGCGGTGGCGCCATCCTCGTAATAGTGAGGCTCGCGACCGATCTTGCGGTAGCCGCTCTGCTCATAGATGCCGATGGCGCGAAGATTGTCCTCGCGCACTTCGAGACGCAACATCATGCGGTCGTGCTCGAAGGCAGCTTCTTCGGCCGCTGCAAGCAGCATGCGGCCAATGCCGCGGCCCCTGAAAAACGGGCTGGTGGCAAGCGAATAGAGCCGGGCGACGCCGCTGCCCTTGCGAAACAGCACGATGGCGTAGCCGGCGACACGACCATCGCTTTCGGCGACCAGCATCTCGGCTGTCTCGCGTTCGATCAACAGGCGGAAGGAGCGCCGGGAAATGCGGTCACTGGAAAAGACCGCCTTCTCGATGGCGGCGAGGTCATCGACGTCGGACGCGCGGGCCTTGCGAATCTCGGCAGGCATGCGGGTTTGGAAAACCTCGATTGGGTGGAGGAAAAGGCCGCGGTCAAAAACGTCGCAAACATCAGCCGAAACGCCGATATCCATCAAGCGCTATCGCACTTCGAATAGGGCCGAATTGTGACACTTTCTACCCCGGCGCATTCCCGAAACGGAATGCGCTTAACTGGCGATACCAGCCAGAAGCTGACCGTAGGCCCGCTTGGCGACCGCAGCCAGTTGCTCGCGCGGCAGCGAGCCGACGACGGCGCAGGCATAGCCCTTGTCCAGCCAGTAGACCGCCTCGGGGCCGTCGGCCTCGGCCATGTAGGTGCCCTTGGACTTGGCTGAGGAATCAGCGGTAACGAACAAGGAGATGCGCTGACCCTTGGCGTCCTCGTAAAGCAGCATCGCTGCCTTGCCCTGGCCGGCCGGCAGCAGCCGGCCGCCAACCAGCTGGAAGCCTTCCGCCACCAGATCCGGCGCCACCAGTTTCAGGCCGACGCGGTTGGACAGCCAGGTCTGCAGGTGATCCTTGTCGCTTGCCGGCACTTCCACCGCATGGCGCTGTTCGGCGGCATAGATGACATGGGCGGCGATCGCCTCTTCGGCCAGTTGGTCATCGGCGCCATCTTCCCTGCCGATGCCGTCGATGCCGGCAAAATAGCCGCCAAGACCGCCGATGACGAGCACTGCGGCCGCCGCGGCCGCAAGCCACCAGCGCGACTGCCGCGCCGCCGCCTTGGTCGCGCCTTCACCGCTAACGATCTGCTTGAACAGCACCGGCACGGGCTCGTCGAGCACACCGGCAAAGGCGGCGCGCAACGCGGCGCGGTCGGCGGTGTAGCGGGCGCTTTTCGCCTTCATTTCGGGATTGGCGTCGATCCAGGCGTCGTAGGCGGCGCGCTCGTCGCCCGGCAGCTCGCCGTCGAGAGCCATGTGGATATCGCGTTCGGAAAAATCGCGGCGGGTCATTTCTCGACGATCCTTATCGAGCGGCGGCGCGCCGTGTCATCGAGCAGGCTGCGCAGCTCCTCGCGTCCGCGCGCTATGCGCGACATCAGCGTGCCGGCGGGCACGCCGAGAATGTTGGCGGCTTCGGCATAGGAGAATCCTTCGATGGCGACCATGACTAGAGCGGCGCGGCGGTCGGGGCTGATCGCCTGCAATGCGTCGATGATCTCGCGCGAGGCGGCGTTCTCGGCCTGCTCGGCGGGGACTGCCTGCGCCTCGTTTGCGTCAAGCGGCAGGATCGCCGCCTCACCGCGCCGGTTCACCTTGCGCATCTGATCGATGAACAAATGATGCATGATCGTAAACAGCCACCTCCGGGGGCTTTCTCCCGTCTGCCAGCTTTCAAGCCGCAAGAGCGCTCGTTCGAGGCAATCCTGGACGAGATCGTCAGCGGATTCGCGGTCGCGCAGAAGCGAGCGTGCGTAGCGGCGCAGGCGCGGTATTTCGCCAAGGATTGCTGCCTTCTTTTCGTCCATGACCGCTGGTTCTGAGGTCGCCCTTGTTTAACCCGATTGAACGCGCCTTCCCGGCGCGGCGCAAGCGGCCAGCGCGAAGCGGTCTGCCGCCCCGGTCACCCAAGCAGTGAGATAACGAGTTGATCGGCTAAATTATTCCCCGCAATCAACAAAAGGGCCGAATTATCCTAAATCGGTCTGTGCAAAATCATGGCCTTTGTATAGCAGTGGAAGATCGCGGCTTTTCGCGCAGGCGTAAGCAAAACAGTCCCCGAGATTCAGATCCGCCTTGTGGCCAACGGCTTTGCCGTAACGGGCACTCGCGTCAATGGCCCGAGAGCCGATGTTGTCGTCAATGGCCAGACTCTCTCCCATGATCTCCACAATGAACTCATCGATCAGATCGCGGGCATGGAGAAGGGCTTCAGCGCTGGGTCTGCGCGGGCCGGCGCCGGCCCTTGCCAATGCCTGTGTTGCTTCGAAGTGAACCAACGGAGAAACCCAGACCTGCCCGGAAAAACCGGATAGCTGCTTCAGCAATTCCTCCCACCCAGGTTCCTGGTTGAGAATGGCGACGATCACCGACGCGTCGACAAACATCAGTCTTCCCACATCTCGTCGGTGAACTTCTTCATATCGAAATCGGGATTGGGCAGGCCAAGCTTCCTGGCCCTGTCCTGAAGACTGGCGATCCGATCGCGCAGCGGCACCTTCGCCCGATTGCGCTCAAGTTCGTGCACGAGCGCGACCCGCACCGCCTCCGTTTTGCTCGGAGCGTTCGTCTCGCGTTGCAATCTGCTGGCCAGCGCATCCACTTCGTCGTCGCGGATATAGAGCGGCATCGAATATCCTCCGTTGGATATTGATATATTCCATCTCGTATATCACTTCAAGTTGCAGCGTTGGCCTCCCTCGCCGCCCGCGTCAGCAGCCGCTGGTAGAACAGGCCGATGCCGATCAGCACGGCGCCAAGACCGATGAAGGACAGCGCCCTGAGCACGCCTTCCAGTTCCGACATGTCGAACAGGAAGACTTTTACCACGGCAATCGCGATCAGCGCCGCCGAGGCGATGCGCAGCACCTGCGACTTCAGCCAGACGCCGGCGGTGAGCAGCACGACGCCAATGACCAGCCAGAGCGCCGAATAGGTGTAGGTCTCGAGCTGGCCGAGGCCGCTCCACAGGCCGATGAACTCGCCCTTGAACACGCGCCTGACCGACAGTGTGGCGTAGGCGAAGACAAGCAATGCCGCCACCACCGCCAGCATCTGCGCATACCATGGCGGCCGCTTGTCCCTGGCATAGAGCGCCAGCCCGCCGACAGCGATGGCCGGCAGGAGATAAGCCAGGAACAAGAGGTTGAACACCGGGATCTGGCCGGTCGATTCGTCGGTGAACAGCGGATTGAGCACCAGGAAATGCTGGAGGACGATGAAGGCGACCGAGAGCACGCCGGCAGCCATCGAGCCGTAGCGCAGCACAGAGCTTGGCGAGCGCATGTCGATGGCCACCAGTATCGCGCCGGCGCCGATGGCGATCAGCGTATAGATCGCCTGTTCGGCGAGCGTCACCGGACCGGTGTCGATGACGCCGCCATGCATGGCGTGGCGCACCAGCATGGCGACGGTGAGCAGCGCAAACAGGGCTGCACCCGCCTCCATCGCTAGGCGCGGCCGGCCATTACCAGCTGTTGGTAGTGCGGGGGTGGTACGCGCGAGTTGCCAGGCGGCAAAGCCGAAGGCTAGCGCCGGTACGCCGTATCCCGGCAGCAGCCAGTTGAACACCCGCGTCGTCGTCAGGAACTCGGCGCCGACGATGGTCGGATCGAAGGCGACGCGGCCCAGCACGGCAACGACCGCGCCGACCGAAATCCAGCCAAGCACCGGATAGCTGCGCCACCGCGTCGCCAGCGCCGGCACGATGGCGGCAACGCCGGCAAGAATGGTCGTCCAGCCGGATCCGAAGGCCATGTGCAGCATCAGCAGGCCGGCCAGAGCCGAGCCGCAAAGCGCGAAGGAGACGGCGATGTCGCCCTTGAGCGGCGGCTGTTCGGCGCGCGCGATCCATTCGCCACCGGCAGCGAAGACAACAACCAGAAGGGCAGCTATCTCTGCGTAGACAAGGTCGCGGTCGAGATTGCCGTAGGCAAGCCACAGCGTCAGCAGAATAAGCAGCGGCGCAGCGACGCCCCATGCCGCCCAGCATGCCGCGCGGACCCGTGCTGAGGCGGCGAAGCGGCGTGCGGCCCAGAAGCCGGCGCCGATGAAGACCAGGCCGAGGCCAATGCCGATGCGCAGCGTCAACGGATTTCCGGCCGCCACCGGCATGCCGTCAAAGCCGATATTCCCCTGGGTTATGTCGGAGCCGATGGTGGTGGGCGGAATGATGCCGAGATGGATCATCACGCTCACCACGCCGGCGGCATGCAGCAGCGGCAGCGCGCGCGGCCGGTAGAGTGCGGTGGCGACAAGGGCGACGAGGACGAAGGCGCCCGGCAAGGCGCCACCGGCGGCGACCAGCGTCGTGTCGACGGACAGGCCTAGCGCTGAAAACGCAACGAAAACGCCAGGCACGATCGAGGGCCAGTCGAAGCCCGCCTTTGCAGGTTCCGCTTCGCCGCCACGACTGCCCAGCCAAACAAAGGCAAGCACCGCCAGCGTCACCGCGTCGATGAACAGGACGACGGCAAGGTCGGCGAACCGGATGACGGCAAGGTCGGCGACGAGCGTACTCATCATGTAGGCGATGGTCCAGGCGCCGGTGCCGAAGAAGGCGGCCGCAATCAGGAATTTCCAGTCGCGAATGCGGGCGATCACGGCTGTGGCGGCAAGCACGATCGCCAGGTAGACGAACAGCGCCCATGGGTTGGGCGCCTGCGAGGACACAAGCGCCGGCGTCGCCATCGAGCCGACAAGGCCGATGCCGGCCAGGGCCTGGCCGTGGACGAGGGCGGCGACAATGGTCGCCACGCCGATGGCGCCGAGCACGGTGAAGGCGAAGGCCGGCCCGACGAAACCGTAAATGGCATGCGCGGCATAGACCGTACCGAACAGGATGAAGGCGCCGGCAGCCGTCAGGATCGCCGGAATATAGGCGCCTGCAGCCCCTTGCACCGGCACCTTGAAGCCGGTGCGGCGGATGAACTCGCCGCCGCCGATCAGCACCAGGCCGAGCAGCGCCGCCAGGGACAGCCGCACTTCAGGGCCGAAAATGCCGGCCTCGATGGTGTAGCGGATCAGGAACAGGCCGCCCAGGGCCAGCGCGACGCCGCCGACCCAGACCGCCCAACGGGTGCCGAGCGCCGTTTCGACCTCTGACTGGCGGGCTGCCTTCGACGTGGCGGCAGGCGCGGATCCGGTGAATGCCGCCTTGGCCGCGGCCGACAGTTCTGGCACGGCCTCGCTGGTGGCCGCATCGGCTTCGGCGGCCGGTGCCTGGGCATGTGCCGCGTCTGCTGTTGTTGGCGAAGCTATGTCGGCAACTGGTGCGCTAGCGTGAGCGGCATCCGCCGGTGCGCTTGCAGCCTGCTCGGCCGGTTTGGCAACGGGCGGTGTCGCATGCACTCCGGACAGAACCAGGCTGCGCAGCGCTCCGAGCTCGCGCTCGATCAGACTGACGCGGCCCTGCTGGCGCAAGACGAGGACAAAAAGCACGATAACGACGACGGCGCCAATCAGGCTTTCAAACATGGCGGTTCCCCCAAACCAGGCCAGTTTTCACTGACAATTGCGGCGGCCACACGGCCACCCCAGACGGCTATTCAAGTCACGCCACCGCAATGGTGGCCGAAAAGAAGTTATCGAGCATGTTTCGTCGGCAAATTCCAGCGGCCTACGGTCTTTATCCTCACCCATCATCTGAGATAGCCAGGAATGGCATGCCGCCGCCACTTGCCCAGGAGCCATGCTATCCTCCGATGAACTACGAGGAAATCGAATGCCGAAACGAAGTGCAGGGCTGCTGATCCACCGGACAAGGGCCGGCATTCTCGAATTTCTGCTCGTCCATCCCGGCGGCCCGTTCTGGGCAAGGAAGGATGAAGGCGCTTGGTCGATCCCCAAGGGCCTCGTCGAGGACAATGAAGATGAGTTGGCCGCCGCCCGGCGCGAGGCTGGGGAAGAACTCGGAGTCAGCATCGATGGCGATTTCGAACCTGTCGGCAGCTATCGGCAAGCCGGCGGCAAGATCGTCATCGCCTGGAGTGTCGAAGCCGATTTCGATCCCGATGCCGTTAAAAGCAACATGTTCACGATGGAATGGCCGCCCAGGTCAGGCGTGACGAGGGAATTTCCCGAAATCGACAGGGCCGGCTGGTTTTCCTTCGCCGAGGCAAGCCTCAAGATCCTCGGCGGTCAGCGCGCCATCCTCGACGATTTCATGGAGCATCGCAAAGCCGGCTGAGGCTCTTGCCCTACGAGTACCCCCACCCTACCCTCCCCACAAGGGGGAGGGAATGCTGCCGCATGCAGCTTTTGGTGTGAACCTGGACGTTTTGCGGAGGTCAGCACCCACCGAGTCTCCCTCCCCCTTCTGGCGCAGCGTCTGCCGTAAGGTCGGCCTTGCCGCCCGAATGATGCTTGCGCAAGGCGGCGAGAAAGCCGGCGCGGGCGTCTGGCTGTTCGATGCCGCGCGGCTCGTAGACATGGCGGGTGAAAAAGAAACCGGTCAAATGGAAGGCGTCCTCGAGTGCCGCGTGGTCCGCCCGCAAGCCGGAGCCGCGCTGCAGGAAGGCCGGCAGCGCCAGCATCTTGTCGCGCCATGGCGCGCCGGCCTGGCGCGAAACCGCGCGGCCGGATTTCGGCGAGACATAGGCCAGATCCTGTCTGGCGCCGGTCGCCGCGCACTGGCTGAGATCGAGGCCGAAGCCGAGTTCGTCGAGGATGAGCAGTTCGAAGCGCGCCACCAGTTCCCCGGCGGCATCCGAATCGTCCAGATGGGCGATCATCACGGCAAGCGTCTCATACAGGCCGCCATGGGCGTCGCGCTCCGGCAGGAGCCTGAGATGCGCGGCCATGGTCTGCAGGCCGTAGACGGCGACTGCGCTGTCCATCAACCGGGCGGCATTCATCTCGATCGCCTCGGCCTGGAAGGTGCCGAGATGCTCGTCGAGGCGTGCCCGCCACAAAAGGTCGACGCGGTTGCCGGCCTGCAGCACCGGCTGCTGCTTGCGCGAGCGCCCGCCGCGCACCAGGCCGAGATGGCGGCCATGCGCACGCGTCATTACCTCGAGAATGGCGCTGGTTTCGCCATGCTTGCGGGTGCCGAGTATGATTCCCTCGTCGCGCCATTCCATGGCAGGAGCTTGTCACCGGTTGCGTGGCGAAATCAAGATTTTGGCGCGCCGCGTGCGATCTGTGCTGACATTGGATCCCCACACATCGTCGAAAGGCTCTGATCATGCGAATTTCCGGTGATCGGCCAGAACGTCGTCGATGACGCGGCGAGATCGTTCCGCCTCGGCCTGGTTGGCGTCGTGTCCGGCAACGGTGATCAGCGCTTTCCACAGCGTCCAGCCGCGGCCGCGCGCCCAGGTCGCTTCATCGACGTCGATGGCAGCCCGGAATGCCTCCCGGCTCTCGCCCTGGAAGAATGTCCAGGCGATCGCCAGGTCGCAAGAGGGATCGCCGATCCCGGAGGTGCCGAAGTCGATGACGGCGCTCAAACGGCCGTTTTGGACCAGAAGGTTGCCCCAAGCGACGTCTCCGTGGAACCAGACGGGCGACCCTTGCCAGGTGGCGGCAAGGGCCGCATCCCAGACAGCGGTGGCCGCCTGGGTGTCGATCTGCCCCTCCAGCGCCTGGAGTGCTTCCCTTGTCTGGTTGTCATACACGCTCGGCGATCCGCCGCGGAAGAAATTGTGCTGGCCCGCGGGCGGCCCGCCCGCCGGATCGATCCGCCGGAGCGCAATGAGGAACTTGGCCAGATCGACCGCGAACTGTGGGCGATCGGCGATTTCGGCGGTCTTGGCTGTTTCGCCGTCGATCCAGCGGTAGACGGACCATTGCCAGGGGTAGTCCTCCCCAGGCTCGCCCATCGCCAGTGGAACCGGGATCGGCAGCGGCAGAAGCGGCGCCAGCCTGGGCAGCCAGCGGTGCTCTTTTTCGACCTGCAAGGCATATGGTGCGGCACTCGGCAGCCGCACAGTCATATCATTGCCGAGGTGGAAGGTTCGGTTGTCCCAGCCGCCAAACGCCACCGGCCTCACCGGCAGATGCCGCCATTGCGGAAATTGCGCGGCGATCAACCGGCGCACGAGATCGGTATCGATGGTCGGTTTTGGATCAGGCATGTCATCGTCTCAAACTGCCGGGCGGCATTTCTAGACGATGAAGCTCAATGGGGAAACTCAAGCCCCATCTCGCGGTAGCGCTCGGGGTCGTCGCCCCAGTTTTCACGCACCTTGACGAACAAGAACAGGTGCACTTTCTGCTCGAGAATGCCGGCTATTTCCATGCGCGCCGACTGGCCGATGGCGCGGATGGTCTCGCCCTTGTGGCCGAGCACGATCTTCTTCTGGCTGTCGCGCTCGACATAGATGGTCTGGTCGATGCGCACCGAGCCGTCCGGTTTCTCTTCCCATTTCTCGGTCTCGATATGCGAGGAATAGGGCAACTCCTGATGCAGCCGCAGATACAGCTTCTCGCGGGTGATCTCGGCGGCCAGTTGGCGCATCGGCAGGTCCGAGATCTGGTCTTCCGGATAGTACCAGGGGCCGACCGGCAGCGCTTGCGCGAGATAGTCGAGCAAATCCTTGCAGCCGGAGCCGGTCAGCGCCGAGACCATGAAGGTGCGCTTGAACGGCACCTTTTCGTTTGCTGCCGCAGCCAGGGCCAGCAGCGCCTCGTGCTTGACCCGGTCGACCTTGTTGAGGATCAGCACCATCGGCTGGCGGACGTCCTTCAGCCGCTCGAGGATGGCGTCGGCGTCACCCCTGATGCGGCGCTCGGCATCGATCAGCAGAAGCACGATATCGGCGTCCTTGGCGCCACCCCAGGCGGTGGTCACCATCGCGGTGTCGAGCCGGCGCTTCGGCTTGAAGATGCCGGGCGTATCGACAAAGACTATCTGCGCGTTGTCATGCGTGGCGATGCCGCGCACGATGGCGCGGGTGGTCTGCACCTTGTGGGTGACGATCGACACCTTGGCGCCGACCAGTTGGTTGACCAGCGTCGACTTGCCGGCATTGGGCGCCCCAATCAGGGCAACGAAGCCGGAATGCGTGGCCTCCGCTGCCGGAGGGAGATCTTCGCTGCCGGTCACGCCGCACTCCCTTGGTTGGCCCAGATGCCCTCGCGCATAAGAAACGCCGATGCCGCCGCTTCTTCGGCTGCGCGGCGAGAGCCGCCCGTGCCGCTTGCCGGCGCAAAACCGCCGACCTTCACGGACACCGTGAAAACCGGTTGATGTTCAGGTCCCTCGCGTTTCTCGATCGCGTATTCGGGCCTGACATCGCTGGTCTTGGCGATCCATTCCTGCAGGTCGGATTTCGGATTGGGCGGCTTGGCCACCACCTTTTGCGAGCGCGGCTCCCAGTAACGCAGGACGAATTGCCTTGCGGCATCGAGGCCGCCGTCGATATAGACCGCCGCGATCAGCGCTTCGACTGCATCCGCCAGATAGTTTCCGCCCGAGCCACGCGAGCGCGCCTTCAAGGCAGCGTCGGCCCGAACCAGATCTTCGAGCTGCATTTCAATGCCGATCTCGGAGCATGTCCGCGCATCGACCAGGGCATTGAAGCGCGGGGCGATTTCACCTTCCGGCGCCTCAGGAAACTTTTCAAAAAGCAGGTCGGCAACGATCAGGCCGAGCACGCGGTCGCCAAGGAATTCGAGGCGCTGGTTGTTGCTGCTTGCCTTGACCGCGCTGGAATGGGTCAGCGCGGTCTCGAGCAAACGGACGTCCCGGAAGGAATGGCCGGTTTTGGCTGTCACCAAATCGGCCAGAGTTTCACCCGTCGGGCGCTTCAAAGCCATCAATTTACGAAATGGAACAGGCGCGACAGGCGCACCAGGGACGGCCATTTCCAGATCTCGAGCGGGCTCGCCTTCCCGGCGATCGAGAAGAAGACGATGTTGGCGCGGCCGACAAGGTTCTCCGCCGGCACGTAGCCGACGCTGAGGCGGCTGTCGGAGGAATTGTCGCGGTTGTCGCCCATCATGAAATAGTTGCCGGGGGGCACGACGAACTCGCGGGTGTTGTCGGTGATCGAATTCGGTGTCAGGTCGAGCGTGTCGTAGCTGACACCGTTGGGCAGGGTCTCGCGATAGACGTCGACCGGCTCAGGCACTTCCGTGATATCAGGATTTTGGATCTGGCCGGTTTTCACACGAGGCACGCCCTGGCCGTTGATGAATAATTGGCCGTCCTTCATCTGGATCTTGTCGCCGGGCAGGCCGACGACGCGCTTGATGTAGTCGAGCGACGGATCCGGCGGGAACTTGAAGACCACCACGTCGCCGCGCTTCGGATCGGAACCCCAGATGCGGCCGGAAAAGATGTCGGGTCCGAATGGCAGCGAATAACGCGAGAAACCATAGGACCATTTGGTGACGAACAGATAGTCGCCTTCGAGCAAGGTCGGCCGCATAGAGCCGGACGGAATCGAGAAGGGCTGGAACAACAAGGTGCGGATGACCATGGCCAGCAGCAAAGCCTGGATGATGACGCTGACGATTTCGCCAAGCCCGCCGGATTTCTTCTCGGATTTTTCAGCCACGCTCATGTCGTCCTCGATTGTGCGTTGGATGGTATAGAGTCTCGGCGCGCGCTGGGCAACGTCAAGTCGGCGTTAGATAGCGGTCGTCTGATGCAATCAATGTGGCGCTTGTTCGGCGGGCAACGCCTCGATGATCACAAAGGCTTGAGCAAGCGGGAAATCATCGGTGATTGTGAGGTGGATCGCCGCTCTGTGCCCCTGTGGCAGGATTTTGGCCAGCCGTGCCGCCGCTCCCCCGGTCAGCGCCATGGTCGGCGCGCCGCTGGGCAGGTTGGCGACCCCCATGTCGCGCCAGAACACGCCCTGCGCCAGGCCGGTGCCAAGCGCCTTGGCGCAGGCCTCCTTGGCGGCGAAGCGCTTGGCATAGGAGGCTGCGCGGCCCTTGCGGCCTTCCGAGCGGACCTGTTCGACCTCGGTGTAGATGCGCTGGATGAAGCGCTGACCATGCCGTTCCAGCGACTTTTCGATGCGTCTGATGTCGATCAGGTCGCTGCCGATGCCGATGATCATTCCGCCGGAACTTCCCGTCCGCCGTGCCCGGCCTTATGCGCCCGCTCTGCCATGCGCTTCCTGCGCTGCTCGCGAAAGGCTGTCATCCCCCAGCGGGTGATACCGTAGAAGATCAGCCCGAAGATCAGGCCGAGCGGCACCGCGCCGATCAGCATCGGCTCGAGCACCGGATGCCACAGTTTTGCAAACGACAGCGTGTGCATCATCTCACCAAGATGCGCAGGCGGTCCGTTCTTGGGCAGGCGTTCATGCAGGATCAGCTTGCCGACTTCCCAGGACGCTCCCCACAGCAGCGGGAAAGTCAGCGGATTGCCGAAGAATACCGCGCCGAGGGCGGCGGCCACCAGATTGCCGGCGACCACCCAGCAGAGCACGGCGGCGACGGCGAAATGGAAGCCGAGCGGAAAGAAGGAGGCGAAAACGCCGGCCGCGACGCCGGCCGCCACCGCATGCGGTGTCGCCTTCAGCCGCAGGATGCGCTTGGAGAAATATTGCAACGAGCGCGAAAACGAGCGGCGCGGCCACAGATAGGTACGCACCCGCTCCAGAATGCCATCAGGCTTTCGGCGTCGAAAAAGCACTCTGTTCCAGTTCCCGGTTCATCACGCCCAAATTGCAACCATCCCTGGCCGGGCGCGGTCGCTCCATCTTGCGCTTCGAGGGCGCAGAAAGGCAACAACGACTTTGATATAGCGACTGCCTTGCGGCGGAACAATGAAACGCCGCCGCGATGGTCTGCCGCAGGCGGGTAACAAGAGCGCCATTGGGGCGAAACTGAGGACAACACAACATCCAAGCGAGACTTTCATGACGACGATCAGGCCTGCCCGGGAAGACGACGCCGAGGCGGATAGACTATTCCCGATATTCGCTGACTTCGACCAAATTGCTGTCCGGATCGCGGAAATAGACCGAGATCATCTTACCGCGGGCGCCGGTGCGCTCGACCGGACCGACTTCGATGGCAACGCCATTGGCTTCCAGACGGGCGCAAATCTCGGCAAGCGGCCTTGCGGCGACCAGGCAGAAATCGCCGGACCCAGGCATCGGCACCTTGGCCTTGGGCTCAAAGGTGCGGCCCACCTGATGCAGATTGATCTTCTGCGATCCGAACAGCAACGCCGTCGGCCGGTTCGGCTCGTCGAGGCGCTTGAGGCCAAGCACCCGCTGGTAGAAGGCGCAGCTGTCCTCCACAGAGCGGACCGTCAGCACGAAATGATCGATGCCGGCGATCATGGTGATGTCCCCTAGATGTTGCGGCTTCCCGGCTTAACGGCGGGAATGGCGGCAAGTTCCGGCGGCAGGCGGTCGGCGGGATAGGCCGGGACCTCGTATTCGGCAAGCGCGATCAGCGGCACGCCGACATTGGTCTTGCCGGCCGAGCGGTCGATGATGCAGGCCGCCGCCACGACCTCGGCGCCAATCGCGCGCAGGCAGTCGATGGTTTCGCGGATCGAAAGACCAGTGGTGACGATGTCCTCGACGATGACGACGCGCGAGCCGGCAGCGATCTCAAAGCGGCGCAGCCTGAACTCGCCGCCTTCGCGCTCCACCCAGATTGCAGGCACACCGAGATGGCGCGACGTCTCATAGGCCGGGATCAGGCCGCCGATCGCCGGGCCGACGACGTAGTCGATCTTGCCCGGCACCGCCTTTTGAATCTTCTCGGCCAGCGCCTTGCAAAGCCGCTCGGTCTTGTCGGCATGCATGAAGACGCGCGCCTTCTGCAAGAAGACCGGGCTGCGCAGGCCGGACGTCAGGATGAAATGCCCCTCCAGAACAGCGCCCGCCTCGCGGAAAATGCCCAGCACCTCGTCGGTATTCATAACTCGCCCCATGTCCATGGTGAATGGTGAAATGGTGAATGGTGAATGGTGAATGGTAGTGAGAGCGCCTTCTTTCACTATTCACTATTCACTATTCACTATTCACCCATCCACACGCCGCGCATCGCTGACGCTCGAATTATCCTTGAGCTGCGACAGCAGCCGGTTGAGGTGCTTCAGATCCCAGACTTCGAGATCGATCAGCATTTCGGTGAAGTCGGGCGCGGTGCGCACCATCGACAGCGTATGAATGTTGGCGTCGTTGGAGGCAACGACCTGGGCGATATCGGCGAGCGAGCCCGGCGCGTTGATGGCGGTGACCGAGACGCGCGCCGGAAAGCGCTCCTTGGTCTGCTCGTCAATGTCCCAGCGCACGTCGATCCAGCGCTCCGGCTGGTCGTCGAAGGCCTGCAGCGCCGGCGACTGGATGGGATAGATGGTGATGCCGGTGCCCGGCTGGACAATGCCGACGATGCGGTCGCCTGGCACGGCCCCTTCCGGCGCGAAACGCACCGGCAGGTCGCCGCGCACGCCGCGGATCGGCACCGCGCCATCGCGCGGCTGGTCCTTGTCCTTGCGCGCGGCTCGTGTGCCGGGCATCTGGAACAGCATGCCGGCGGCGTTGCGGATCTTCGACCAGCCCTCCTCGCGCTGCTTGGGGGCGCTGACGGTGACGCGCTCGTCCTTGTAGTCTGGGAAGACGGCCTTCATGACGTCGGTCGAGGCAAGTTCGCCGCGCCCGACCGAGGCCAGCACATCCTCGATGTCCTTGCGCGCCAGCCGGTGCAGCACCGGCTTCAGGCTTTCCTTGGTGAAGGTCTTGCCGGCGCGTTCGAAGGCGCGCTCGAGAATGCGGGCACCAAGACCTGAATATTGCTTGCGAATGGCGTTCTTGGTGGCGCGGCGGATGGCTGAGCGCGCCTTGCCGGTGACCACCACCGACTCCCACGCCGCCGGCGGCACTTGCGCCTTGGAGCGGATGATCTCGACCTCGTCGCCGTTCTTCAGTTCCGTCATTAGCGGCATGATGCGGCCGTTGACCTTGGCACCGACGCAGGTGTCGCCGACATCGGTGTGCACGGCATAGGCGAAGTCGATGGGCGTGGCGCCGCGCGGCAGCGCAATCAGCATGCCTTTCGGCGTGAAGCAGAATACCTGGTCCTGGAACAGCTCCAGCTTGGTATTTTCGAGGAAGTCTTCCGGGTTGTCGCCTTCTGCCAGTTGCTCGATGGTGCGCCGCAGCCAGGCATAGGCGTTGGTCTCCTTCGAGATCGCATGGGCGGCGCCGTTCGTCTTGCCGCCGGTGTCCTTGTAGATCGAATGGGCGGCGACGCCATATTCGGCGATCTTGTTCATCTCGCGGGTGCGGATCTGCAGTTCGACGCGCTGGCGCGACGGGCCGACAATGGTGGTGTGGATCGAACGGTAGTCGTTCTGCTTGGGCGTAGAAATGTAATCCTTGAAGCGGCCAGGCACCATCGACCATGTGGTGTGGATGGCGCCGAGCGCGCGGTAGCAGTCTTCGACGCTGTCGACGACGACGCGGAAGCCGAAAATGTCCGAGAGCTGCTCGAAGGACAGCGCCTTGGCCTCCATCTTGCGGAACACCGACCACGGCTTCTTCTGCCGGCTCTTCACGCCGGCGTTGATGGCATGCTTTTCGAACAGCGCCGACAGCGCCTTTTCGATGTCGGTCAGCACGCCCTTGTTGCGCTCGAATATCTCGGCAAGCCGCGCGGTGACGGCGCGATAGGCTTCCGGATTGATGAAGCGGAAGGCGATCTCTTCCAGTTCCTCGCGCATGCCTTGCATGCCCATGCGCCCGGCGAGCGGCGCATAGATGTCCATCGTCTCCTCGGCGATGCGCAGGCGCTTGGCCTCGGGCATGTGGTCGAGGGTGCGCATGTTGTGCAGACGGTCGGCGAGCTTGACCAGCAGAACGCGGACATCCTCCGAGATGGCCAGCAACAGCTTGCGCAGGTTTTCCGCCTGCTCGGCCTTCTTGGAGACGAGATCGAGCTTCTTCAGCTTGGTCAGGCCTTCGACCAGCTTGCCCATTTCGGGGCCGAACAGATCGTCGATCTCGGCCCGCGTCGCGGTGGTGTCCTCGATCGTGTCATGCAGCAAGGCGACGGCGATCGTCGCCTCGTCCATGTGCATTTCGGTGAGGATGGCGGCGACTTCGAGCGGATGCGAGAAATAGGGATCGCCGGAAGCGCGCTTCTGGTGGCCATGCTTCTGCATGGCGTAGACATAGGCCTTGTTGAGCAACGCCTCGTTGACGTCAGGCTTGTAGCGCGCAACGCGCTCGACAAGCTCATACTGACGCATCATGGGCGGGTTCTCACGGTGCTGAAATGATTGATGCGCCGCACTGATGTACGGCGCATCTCATAGATAGCCACGAAACTCACGGGACGGAAGTGCCGGAACCATATTCCCGGCAGGTCCAGGGCAGCGATTAGTAGTCGTCGCTCTTTTCCGGGGGAACCAGGCCCTCGATGCCGGCCAAAAGGTCTTCCTCGGTCATGCGATCGAAGGTGACGTTTTCTTCGGCGTCGTCGGCATCGGTAGCTGCAACTGCGTTGCCGGTCTGGTCGGCGATCGCCTCGCCGTCGGCCTCGGGCTCGTCGACCTCGACATGCTTCTGCAGCGAGTGGATCAGATCTTCCTTGAGGTCGTCGGGCGACAGCGTCTCGTCGGCGATCTCGCGCAGCGCTACGACCGGGTTCTTGTCGTTGTCGCGGGGCACGGTGATCGGCGCGCCCTGGCTGATCTGGCGGGCACGGTGGCCGGCGAGCAGCACGAGCTCGAAGCGGTTGTCGACCTTGTCGATGCAGTCTTCAACGGTTACGCGGGCCATTGATTGCCCCTTTCATGCCTGGATTTGATGGAAAACAGGCGCGGTCCATAACCCGAACGCCGCCAAAATACAAGCATTATGGCGCCGTGGCCCCATCGGCTGGCGAATGCCAGTCTCTGGCGCCGGTGAATGCCTTGCCGGCAAAGCCCGCCTACCGGCGACGACACGGCTCCGATCACAATTGCTTGCAGTGCGCCCCGGCACCCTTGGATTGCCGTAAAACTGGCGCTATCTCGGTTGACGAAAGGTCAGCCGGTTTATTTACGAGCCGACCGATATAACGACCCATTTCGATTAGTCCGCCACCTATTTCGAAAAAGGAATATTGCCATGTTCGACCCCCGTGAAAAAATCGCTCTTTTCATAGACGGCGCCAATCTCTACGCCACCTCGCGCGCACTCGGCTTCGACATAGACTACCGCAAACTGCTGTCCAGCTTCCAGAAGCGCGGCTATTTGCTGCGGGCCTATTACTACACCGCTCTGGTCGAGGATCAGGAATACTCTTCGATCCGTCCCCTGATCGACTGGCTCGACTATAATGGCTTCAAGGTGGTGACCAAGCCGGCCAAGGAGTTCACCGACTCGACCGGCCGCCGCAAGATCAAGGGCAATATGGACATCGAACTGACCGTCGATGCGCTCGAACTTGCCGATGTCGTCGACCACTATGTCATCTTCTCCGGCGACGGCGATTTCCGCACACTGGTCGAAGCGCTACAGCGGCGCGGCCGCAAGGTCTCGATCGTCTCGACCATGGCCTCGCAACCGCCGATGATCTCGGACGATCTGCGCCGCCAGGCCGACCATTTCATCGATTTGACCTCGCTGAAGAACGAGGTCGGCCGCGATCCCTCCGAACGGCCGGTGCGCAGGCCCGAGCCGGCCGAAGTCGAAGAGGAAGACTATTGACGGCGGCGGCCTTGGAGGCCGCTCCCGAACCCGACCGCGACTGCCCCCTCTGCCCACGCCTGCATGATTTCATCTCAGACTGGCGACGGCGCGAGCCGTCGTGGTTCAACGCGCCGGTGCCGACCTTCCTGCCGCCTGATGGCGAGGACGCCGTCGAGCTGCTGATCGTCGGGCTGGCGCCCGGCCTGCGCGGCGCCAACCGCACCGGGCGACCGTTCACCGGCGACTATGCCGGCGACCTGCTCTACTCAACGATGATCGCTCACGGTTTTGCCCGCGGCGAGTTCAAGGCGCGGCCGGATGACGGGCTCGAACTGATCGGCACCGCGATCACCAATGCGGTGCGCTGCGTGCCGCCGGAGAACAAGCCGGTCGGCGCCGAGATCTCCACTTGCCGCAGCTTTCTGGTGCCGACGATCGCGCGCTTTCCAAAATTGCGCGCCGTGCTGGCGCTGGGCTCGATCGCCCACCAGTCGACCGTCAGGGCGCTCGGTCAGCGCGTCGCTGCCTATCCGTTCAAGCACGGCGGTCGGTTGCCGGCCGGCGGCGTCACGCTGTTTTCCAGCTATCATTGCTCGCGCTACAACACCAACACTGGGGTGCTGACCGAAGCGATGTTCGTCAAGGTATTCAGCGAGATCGCGTCGTTCCTGCGGAACTAGACGCTGCCTCTCAAATCCCTCGAGCACGATCTTGCCCTTGGCCTTGCCGGTCTCGATCAGCGCATGGGCGCGCTTCAGATTGGCGGCATTGATTGGGCCGAACGTCTCGCCCAGCCTGGTGCGGATGGTGCCGGCGTCGACAAGGCGCGCCAGTTCGTTGAGATGTTCGCCCTGCGCGGCCATATCGGGCGTTTCATACAGCGAGCGGGTGAACATCGGCTCCCAGTGGACCGAAACGCTCTTGCGACCCAGTCGCGGGTTTCGGGCCGCGATGCGGTGGCGATCACCGTCAGATCGGTCAGCTGGCGCGCGAGCTGGACCGCGATCGACCCGACGCCGCCGGCGCCGCCGACGATCAGGATGGTGTTCGCGGCGCCGATGACTAGCTTCTTCACATCGAGGCGGTCGAACAGCGCCTCAAAGGCGGTGATCGCCGTCGTCGGCAGTGCTGCCGCCTGCGCATAGCCGAGCGAGCCAGACTGGGCTCATCGCCCGCAAGGTCTATGCGCAGATGCCGCCGAAGGTCGAGTACAGCCCGACGCCTCGTGGCCGAAGCCTGGAGCCCGTGATCACCGCGCTGAAGGTCTGGGGCGATGCGAATGTGACGCTGGCGCCGGAGGTTTCCCAGGCCGCTTGAAGCGGAGGCGTGGCAACGGCTTGCGTTGGTCCGGCCCGTCTCACACCGGCAGCAGCGCGTCCGGCTTCACGTCCGATATCGACGCATAGGTGTGCGTTTCCCTGACACCCGGCAGCGGCAGGATCACGCGCTTCAAAAAATCCTGATAGGCGGCCATTTCCGAAATGCGCGCTTTCACCAGATAGTCGAAGCCGCCCACGACCATATGGCACTCCAGCACTTCGGGGGCCTTTGCTACCGCTTCGGCGAAACGGTCGAACACATGCGGCGCCGCCTGGTCGAGCCTGACTTCGATGAAGACAAGCGTGCCACGGCCGATCTTTTGCGGATTGAGCACGGCCCGGACCGCGGTGATGAAACCCTCACGGAAAAGGCGCTTCACGCGCTGGCTGGTGCCGGTCGGCGACAGGCCGACACGGGCGGCGAGATCGAGTGTGGTGCGACGCCCATCCTCCTGCAACAACCGCAGCAGGCTGCGGTCGATGGCATCAAGTTGGTCGGATTCATGATTCACGTTCATGGCTCCTCTATTGTGTGAGATTCACGCCCAGCTCGCAAAAGCAGCCTATTTTGTCGCACCATTCTCAACAATAGGCTGCGCTTTCAACGAGAGCCGTCTGGAGGAAGAATCCTCCGCTGGCAGAATCGAGCGGGACAAGAATGCGCGTGACAGAGGACCGAAACACAAAGCCGGCAATTCTTGCGGGCCTCGCCATGATCGGCATTTACGCCGTGCAGTTCGTCGCAGCCCGCTTTAGCCTGCGGGAGCATCTTACGGCGACGGATGTCGCGACCTTGCGCTTTGTCGGTGCCGGACTGGTCATGCTGCCGGTTGTCTGGCGCGGCGGCCTGTCAGCCAGCAAAGCGTTGGGCTGGAGGCGTGCCTTGACGCTGGCGGCACTGGCCGGACTGCCCTACCCTATCATCATCAATTGGGGACTGACCTATGCGCCGGCAGCGCATGGTGCCGCACTTTGCCCTGCCTCGATCGTGTTCTTCTCATTCGTGCTGTCGCGCATCGCCACGAGGGAGAAAACCTCGCACCAGCGAACCATCGGCGTCGCAGCCATCATCGCCGGGCTGATCCTGTTCATTGCACCCGTGCGCACTGGCGGCGGCATGAAGGATGTCCTCTTCGGCGATCTTCTGTTCGTCGGATCCGGCGCGATGTTTGCCGCCTATGCCGTTCTCGTGCGGCGCTGGCGCGTCGATCCGGTTGCGGCGACCGCAACGGTGGTGCTGCTGTCATGCGTGCCGCTGCCGTTGCTCTATTTCTTTGCCCCAAGCGGCCTCCGCGCGGCATCAGTGGCCGAGATTGCCAGCCAGATCGTCATTCAAGGGTTTTTGGCGGGTGCGGCCGCCATGTTCCTGTACACCTATATCGTCCGGCAGCTGGGGTCGCAGGCGGCATCGCTGTTCATGCCATGCGTGCCGATCGCAACCGTGCTGATCGCGATGACGGTGCTCGGCGAGACGCCGACCGGCGCCCAGTTCGCCGCCGTACTGATCATGGCCGCGGGGATGGCTTTTTCGGCTCTTTCCAGGCCTGTTCCCAAGCCTGCGTAAGACTGCGGATGCCAAACTCAAGGCCAGCTGATTCGTTCAAGGCGATGGAGGCTTTTGCGAAGAGAGCGATGCGGGTGCAGCAAATAGCTCGGCCAGCGTTTGCTGCCCACCCTGCAGGACGTTGAGATCGACATCGCCCTCGATCCCGTCGACGCGGCCCATATTGTGGTACTGCCAGTAGATCCAGTCGTTGCGACCTGGCTCCAGGAGCAACGAGCGACGCCAGAGCGGGCGAACGTCGATTTTCCCGGCATAGGCGTCCTCGGCCTCGTCGGTCAGGTAGATGATCGCCGGCTTGCCGAACGCAGCTTCAACCGGTCCGAGGAAGGCCTGGAGTTCCGCGCTCAGCTGCTCCGGCGACGGGCGTTGCGGGCAGTTGCCGCCGAATTCGATGTCGACGACCGGTGGCAGCAGCGGCTGGTCGTGCGGCACCACCGCGATGAAATTTTTCGCCTGGTCGGCGCCCGGCCGGCAGAAGGTGAAGAAGTGATAGGCGCCGACCGCAAGCCCGGCCGCGCGCGCCTCGCGCAGGTTTTTGGCGAAGGCATCGTCGACATGGTCGCCGCCCTCGGTCGCCTTGATGACAGCGAAGGCGACATCGTCGGCGGCAACGCGGCGCCAGTCGATTTCACCCTGATGATGGGAAACGTCGATACCCCTGACCGGATAGCTGTCACGATCGGGCGAGAAGGTCCGGAAATAGAAGAAGCCGCCTGCTGCGACGAGGCCGGCAAAGACCAGACTGGCCGCACCCCAGAGGATGATCCGGTTCTTCAAACCTTTCCCCATCGTGTTTTGCTGTTGCAGCTGTTCGAAACTTGAAAGCCGATGTCTGGCTTTTCTGGGGCTGCCTGAGATTCTAGCCGCGTTCCTTCATGAGCCGGCCCTTTTC
Source organism: Mesorhizobium sp. M0626 (assembly GCF_040320665.1). Taxonomy (NCBI): domain Bacteria; kingdom Pseudomonadati; phylum Pseudomonadota; class Alphaproteobacteria; order Hyphomicrobiales; family Phyllobacteriaceae; genus Mesorhizobium; species Mesorhizobium sp. M0626. The sequence continues at coordinate 210,463 of NZ_JAMYQD010000004.1, forward strand.
GCGCGACCAGTCGCGCTGCTTTTCGCTCTCGCGCTTGTCGTGCAGTTTCTTGCCGCGGCCGACGGCGAGCAGCAGCTTGGCACGGCCCTGGTCGTTGAAGTAGATTTTCAGCGGCACCAGCGTCATGCCTTCGCGGTCGATGCTCTGCGCCAGTTTTGCCATCTCGCGCTTGTTGAGCAGCAGCTTGCGACGCCGCCTGGGCTCGTGGTTGAAGCGGTTGGCCTGCAGGTATTCCGGCAGATAGGAATTGATCAGCCAGATCTCGCCACCCTCGACCGAGGCGTAGCTGTCCTGGATGTTGGCCTGGCCCTGGCGCAGCGACTTGACCTCGGTGCCGGTCAGCACCAGGCCGGCCTCGACGGTGTCGAGCACCTCATAGGAAAACCGCGCCTTGCGGTTTTCCGCAACGGTTTTGTTGTTTGGATCGGCTTTTCTGACCTGGTTCATGATGCGGAGAGGTGGCGCCTCATCCTCAATTTATCAAGCCGGCGTGCTTCATCGCCGCATCGATCTTCTCGGCGGTCGACGCCTCGATGGTCACCAGCGGCGAGCGCACCACGTTCTCGACCTTGCCAATCTTCGACAGCGCGTATTTGACGCCGCACAGGCCGGGCTCAAGGAAGATGGCCTTGTGCAGCGGCAGCAGACGGTCCTGCAATTCCAGCGCCTTGGCGCTGTCACCGGACAGTGTGGCTTCCTGGAATTCGGCGCACAGCCGCGGCGCGACATTCGACGTCACCGAGATGCAGCCGACACCGCCATGAGCGTTGAAGCCGAGGGCAGAGGCATCCTCACCTGAAAGCTGGATGAACTCCTTGCCGCAGGTGGCGCGCTGTTCGGACACGCGCTCGACCTTGCCGGTGGCATCCTTGACGCCGACGATGTTCTTGAAGTCGTGCGCCAGCCTGCCCATCGTCTCCGGCATCATGTCGATCACCGAGCGCGGCGGGATGTTGTAGATGATGATCGGCAGCTTGGTCGCCCTGGCGACGGCGGCGAAATGCTCGTACAAGCCGCGCTGTGTTGGCTTGTTGTAATAAGGCGTGACGACCAGAGCGGCATCGGCGCCCGCCTGCTCGGCATATTGCACCAGACCGACCGCTTCCGCGGTGTTGTTGGAGCCGGCGCCGGCGACGACCGGAGCGCGGCCCTTGGCCACATCGATGCAGACCTTGACGACATGGCGATGCTCGTCATGCGACAGCGTCGGCGACTCACCGGTGGTGCCGACCGGGACGAGGCCCGTCGTGCCCTCGCCAAGTTGCCATTCGACGAAAGCGCGAAAGGCTTTCTCGTCGAAACGTCCGCTCTTTTCGAACGGCGTCACGAGCGCAGTAAGCGAGCCTCTCAGCATGTCGTCCAACTCCTTGGGACTTGTTTGTTTATGCATGTCGTCGTCCCAAAACCGGTTCCCACTTTTGGGCGACTGCATCGGGCGCCTTCTAGCCGAAAGCGAAGCCGCGCACCATAGTCTCGACACTGTTGCGCGGCAAGCATGCCGATGGTGCCAGCAAGCGCAATTCGAACGGCCTGGATAACCCTTTGTTTACGGGCTCTTCACGACCTAAGTCTAGGCTCTCGGGCACCTGGGCTTGCCATCTAAAGTGCCGCAACAGGGAAAGATCAGGATCATGCCGGCCAGTCGGCCACTCCGCTTCATATTGCTTGGCGCCGTTGCCCTGCTGATAGTGGGGACGGCGGCAAACGAGAGCGTCGACGAGCAGACGACCTCATCGATCCCGATGCCTGACATGCAAGACAGAGCGCAGACCGATGCGCCCTCCGCCAGTATCGTCGTGCTGAAAAGCGGTCTCGACGCATTGGCCACCGGCGATATCGCCGCGGCACGAGCGGTGCGCGAAACATTGCCGGCCAATTCGCTGGACCGTCATATCCTGGCCTGGGCGATCGCGCTCTATGGCGGCGACCGTGTGCCGAGCAGCGAGATTGCCGATACCGCAAAGATGCTGCCGAACTGGCCGGGCACCATGGCCTTGCGCAAGAACAGCGAGCGCGCGCTTTATCGCGAAAACCCCTCGTCGCAGACCGTGGTGAAAGCCTTTGACGGCAGCCAGCCGCTGACCTTTCAAGGCGTGGTCATCCTTGCCCGTTCTTATGTAGCTCTTGGCAACACCAAGGCTGCGCTTTCCGTGCTGTCGCCATTCTGGCGCACCGAGAAGCTGGAAGCCAGGGACGAGGCGGCCGTCAGCAAGGAGTTTGGCGCCATCATTCCGGCTGCCGACCATCGTTTCCGCATGGAACGGATGTTTTATGCCGACCGGGAGAATTCGGCACTGCGGGTCGCAGCACTTGCCGGCGCGCAACCGCTGGCCGATGCCTGGGCCGCCGCCTCGCGTGGCGACAAGAACGCGGCCAAGCTGTTGAAAGCGGTGCCTGCCGCGCAGCAATCGGCCGGCTATTTCTTCGCGCAAGCCGAATATCTGCGCAAGCAGCGGAAGTTTGCGGACGCCGCCGCGGTGATGATGAAAGCGCCAACGAGCCGCGACGCGCTGGTCGATCCCGATGCCTGGTGGGTCGAGCGCCGCGTGCTGTCGCGCGCACTGGTCGACCAGGGCGACTGGAAGACCGCCTACAAGATCGTTGCCGCGCATGCCGCCGAAAGCCCCGCCAGCGCCGCCGAGGCCGAATTCCACGCCGGCTGGTATGCGTTGCGCGGCCTTAACGATCCTGCGACGGCCTCGACCCATTTTGCCCGCATCGCCGATCTCGCGCAGGGACCGATGTCGCTGTCACGCGCCTATTACTGGCTTGGCCGCGCGGCGGAAGTCGGCGGTCCCGGCAATGCGAAGGATTATTTCACCAAGGCGGCAGCCTATGGCACCACTTTCTACGGGCAGTTGGCGGCGGAACGGGTTGGCTTGCGCACGCTGAACATCGTCTATCCCGAGCCAAGCACTGCCGACCGCCAAAGCTTTGACGGCCGCGAAGCCGTCAGCGCCATCAAGCGGCTGCAGGAGGCGGGCTACGACCGCTATGCCGAGACGCTTTACCGCGACCTCGCCGGGCAGTTGACCAGCCCCGGCGAGCTGGCGCTGCTTGCGGTGCTGGCGGAAAAGCAGGGCAATCATTTCATGGCGCTGAAGATCGGCAAGATCGCCGGCGCGCGCGGCATCGATGTCGGCGCGCTGTCGCATCCGCTGGGCGTCATTCCCGACACCGCCGACATATCCGGCTCGGGCAAGGCGCTGGCCTATGCGATCGCCCGCCAGGAAAGCGAATTCAATGTCGGCGCCGTCTCCAGCGCCGGCGCGCGCGGCCTGCTGCAGCTGATGCCGGGCACCGCCAAGCAATTGGCGAAGAAGGCAGGACTGAGCTTTTCCCAGGATCGGCTGACCAGCGATGCCGGTTACAATGCGACGCTGGGGGCTGCCTTCCTTGGCGAGCAGCTCGACCGCTTCGGCGGCTCCTATGTGCTGACCTTCGCCGGCTACAATGCCGGCCCTAACCGCGCCAGCCAATGGGTAGCCAAGTACGGCGACCCGCGCGGCAAGGGCATCGACGCCGTCGTCGACTGGATCGAGCGAATTCCCTACACCGAAACAAGAAGTTACGTGCAGCGCGTGATGGAGAATTACGAGGTCTACAAGATGCGCATTTCGGGGAAGTACGATATCGTTGGGGATTTGGTGAACGGAAGAGGCTGAGGCCGCAGAGCTGTCGCCACGGGCAGACGTTGGCGATCCTTCGCGCCCCCCTTGCCGGCCATCTCCCCCACGAGTGGGGAGATCAGCTGTCATTGCCGATTCCGCCGATCTCCAACGTCGAAGGAAGGGCGTAGCGCCTGAACCGCCAATCTCCCCCCTCGTGGGGGAGATGTCTGGCATTTCCAAGAGTGTCAGCTTGCCGACAACCCTCGATTTGACCGCTCCCACCCTCGCCTGTAGCAGACGGAGACAATCCGGACAGGGAGTCCTTTTAATATGTCGAGCACCGACGGCTTCTCCGACTTTTTCTACACCGCGCCGGACGGGCTCAAGCTTCACGCCCGCGTCTATGGCGAGACCAATTCGGCAGACTGGCAGGTCGTTTGCCTGCCCGGCCTGACCCGCAACGCGCGCGATTTCCATGAGCTGGCGCTTTATCTGTCGCAGCGAACCGACAATCCGCGCAAGGTCATCGCCTTCGACTACCGTGGCCGCGGCCAGTCCGCTTACGATCCTGATATCTGCCACTACAATGTCGGCATCGAAGCCGGCGATGTCCTCGCCGGACTGGCCGCTCTGAACGTCGAGGAAGCGGCCTTTATCGGCACCTCGCGCGGCGGGCTGATCATCCACGTGCTCGGCGCGCTGCGGCCGGCCGCGCTGAAAGCCATCGTGCTGAACGACATCGGACCGGTGATCGAGGCCGCGGGGCTCGCCTATATCCAAACCTATCTCGACCCGGCACCGAAACCGAAGAGCCGCGCTGAGGCGATCGATGCCCAACGCGTCGCTCACGGCGCGGATTTTCCCGCTCTGACCGCAGCGGATTGGGAGCGGATGGTGTCGGCCCTCTACCGCGAGACGGACGAAGGCCTCCTGCTGCCGGATTTCGACACGCAGCTGGTCGAGACGGTGGCGGGCCTCGACCTCAGCAAGCCGTTGCCGGATCTGTGGCCGCAGTTCGAGGCGCTGGCGGCCATACCTTTGCTTGCCATTCGCGGCGCCAACTCGAAACTCCTGTCGGCCGACACACTCGACGAGATGCAAAAGCGTCATTCCGGCATGGAAGCGATCACCGTCGAGGGCCAGGGCCATGCGCCCTTCCTGGAGACAGGCAATCTGCCGGGCGCTATCGCGGCTTTCCTGGATGGAGTACCAAATGCGGCCCAGAAAAAGTAAACCCCAAGATCAAAGATGATCCTGGGGTTGCCGAGGCAGTATATGAAAGCCTTGGGTAACTATTTGGCTTTCGAGCTTTTCCGGGGCGCCTTGGGTGCCTTCGCCGCTGCCGCTTTACTTTTTTGAGCAGGCGCTGGCACTGAGGCCGTGGTCAGCGGCGATGCGAAGGCCGAGCTTTTTCCATCGCCGGATAACCCCTCGCCGCGGGGCGTTTCCAGCACGACAACGCAGCCGTCGAGATCGTTGGTGGCCAGATGCGCGTAACGCATGGTCATCGAAAGCGTCTGGTGGCCGAGCCACATCTGCACGCGGCGAATGTCGATGCCGCCCTGGACCAGACGCGAGGCACAGGTGTGACGCAAGATGTGCGGCACCACCTGGTCGTCGGCGCCGAGACCGACTTCGGCCTTCGCATCGTTCCAGATGGCGCGAAATTGTGCCTGGCTGAGTTTTGTGAACGGACCCTTGGGCCGGCGGCCCTCTGAGGGCGGCAGTTTGATCACCTCCTTGACCCGCTCGGTCATCGGGATGGTGCGGCTGCGGCCGGATTTGGTGATCCAGAACGAGACGCGATGTTCCTGGATGTCGTTCCAGATCAGTCCGAGCGCCTCGCCGAGGCGGCAACCGCTATCGACGAGAAAGACCGAAAGACGGTAGGCATCTTCGCTGCGGATCCTGATGGCGGCGAACAGCCTTGCTTCTTCGTCCCTTTCGAGGAAACGAATCCGTCCCGCCAGCTCCTTCTGGCGGCGGAACTCGGGCAGGCTGTGGATATCCCCCATCTTGTAAGCCTTGCGCAGCAGTTTGCTGAGGGCAGCCATCTTTCGATTGATGGTTGCGTTGCTGTTGCCGCGCTGGCGCAAGGTGCCGATAAGGTTGTCCAGGGTGCTCTGGTCAAAGGCGCTAAAACGATCGCCGAGCAGGATCTCGTCTATTTCGCCGATGAAGGAGCTGACATTGTATTTATGCCGCCCGTCATCCCAAAGTATGTCTCGGTATGCTGAAAAAAGCTCTCCGACCCGGTGCGACTTTACTTCTCTGATCTTGTTGTAGCTGTATTTTATCTTCGCATTTTGAGAAGAGAACATTGAGAAATGTTCGGAGGGATCCCCCTCTTGTATCGCGTCGATGGTCATAAAGTGCCACACCCCCGAGTGGATAGAGTCAGACCTACCCGCTTGGAAGCGTCCTTTCAAGAGATTTAATCACGCAGTTGTGAATTCATCGCCCATCAGCGGATCCCACGAACTCACCCTACGGACTGTTCAGCTGCCGATTCCCCCTGTTCCTTTTGCTTGTCTTGACCCCAGTCACGAAACAAAACAGCCCGGGCGTTGAAGCGCCCGGGCTGGTATTCACCTGTTTAAAGCCAGCCCTTAGAACGAGCGCTGGAAGCGGAGCATGCCGCCAACAGAGTCCTTCTTAGGATCCGCGCTCCGGTCGGTCCAGTTGTTGCCATCTTCGCCCCAGTGAGCATAGTCCACTTCGGCGGTGACCGTCAGGCCGGGGACGACGTCGTAGGCGACGTTCGCCGCGACGGCATAGTTCTTCTCATCGTCGCCCGACCCCTGGATGTTGAACGAGGTCTTCTCGTTGATCTGGTAGGTACCACCACCCCAGACTGCCCAGTTGCCGCCCCACTGCTTGTAGAAGCCGCGACCGCCAGCATCGAAGGTATAGCTCGAATCCGACAGGTTGTCGTCGGTGCCATAGCCGGCCATGATGAAGAGGGACAGGGCCTGCGACACGGTGACGTCCAAACGAACCTTGCCGGCGACTTCTTCGTAGTTGCTGTCATAGGCGACGACGCCGGTGATGGCGCCCCAGCCTTGCGTCCATTTCACGCCGCCGACGACATGCGGAACGTAGCTGTCGATCGTGCCCGCGCCGTAGAAACCAGTGGTGCCGGCGCCCGAGCCTTCTTCGAGCGAGAGAACGGCGGAGAAGCCGTTGCCAGCATCGAAGTAGTACTGGATGACGTTGGTGTCGAAATCGCCGTAAGGAACCAGCGTATCCTGGATGACGTTGCCGGCGTAGCCGATGAACGTATTGAAGGCCGATTCATCCTTACCGACGCGCAGGCCACCGAGCTGGATCCAGGCGAAGTTAAGCGAGGCGCCAGTGTTGCCAGCAGGATTTCCAGAGATGGTGGCATAGCGGTTGCCATTCTGGAAGTTGAAACGGGTCTCGGTGTAGGTCTTCAACGTGCCGAGCTCAGTTTCCTGGCCGGTCCAGGTCTTCAGCGCGAAGCGGGCCTTCTTGCGCCAGGTCTCCTGCTCGTCGCCATCCTTCACGTCACGGCTCTTGGCGCCGTCGAACGAACCGACGTCACCGCCGCTGATGTCGTAACGGACATAGCCACCGATGCGCAGGCAGGTTTCGGTGCCGGGGATGTAGAAGTAGCCCGAGCCGTAAACGTCGCAAATCTTGACGTATTCAGCCGGTTCCGGCTCGGCGACGACGACGGCGTCGGCGGCGCGCGCACCGGAAACTGCGATCAGGGCCGCAGCGGAGCCGAGAAGAAGGCTCTTAATGTTCATTTTCTGACCTCCAGTCAAAAGTTAAAAAACGGGTCTGGGTATTCTTTGCTGAAGGACAGCGTTCCCTGCCCCATCCCCACTACCGAAAAAGATGCGCACCGCGCCGCTCCTTCGAATTCGACATTACCCATGAGGCGGCGGCGTTCAACCACGATCGTACCGGCAAAAGGGCTATCCGGGCGCTATCCCCTGGCGTTGTTGCACAAATGACACGATTTGGCCTCAGTCAGAAAGCTCTCGTTAACCATCGAAGAGCCTGGAAGCCTTGGCCAGGGCTTCGAAATGCGGCCGAATCCGGCGATGGCCGGCCGAAATTACGGCTCCGTCGCCGACTCGCCGGCCAGGGAGCTGCCGCAGAATCGCCGCATGCGAAGGGGCTGAGGCGGCCGAATCCGGATTTTTCACCGATAATGGCGCCGGCTTGTTGATTGTGCCGGCGCTTTTCTTTATCCACCGGCGCAACGGAGAGGTGGCCGAGTGGTCGAAGGCGCTCCCCTGCTAAGGGAGTAGAGGTCAAAAGCTTCTCGTGGGTTCGAATCCCATCCTCTCCGCCATCCTGCTTCGCTCTTCGAGCTTCGCAGGACAAGCCCAACCCTCAGCGCGAAGCAATGGCGGAGAGGATGCCCTCCGAAGCCTTGGCGTAGGAGGGCCGGACCGTGTGGTGTGCTACGTGCCGCACAGCGTAAGCCCAGAAAATCCCTTGCAAATTCGATTGGCAGTCCTGCTTCGCTCTTCGAGCTTCGCGGGACAAGCCCACCTCAGCGCGAAGCAGGATGGCGGAGAGGATGCCCTCCGAAGCCCCGGCAAAGGAGAGCAGCTCATGTGGTATGTGTATCTTCTGGAGAGTACGGCTGCGGAAGGCGAACGCTATATCGGCATAACGACGGACCTGAAACGGCGGCTTGTCGAGCACAATGCGGGGAAATCCAGCCATACATCCAAGTTTCTGCCGTGGCGGATCGTCACCTATATGGCCTTTTCGAACCAGGCCAAGGCAGCTTCATTCGAGCGCTATCTCAAATCCGGTTCAGGGCATGCTTTCGCCAACAAGCGCCTGTGGTGATGGCCGCATCACCTGCCGCAGAGGTCCATCTTTTCAATAAACTTCAACAATAACAATTGATTACAGCGAAAACGCTTGTCGCCGGTTTCACTATCTTGTTCGATTCTGACTGGAGGTCAGAAAATGAACATTAAGAGCCTTCTTCTCGGCTCCGCTGCGGCCTTGATCGCAGTTTCCGGTGCGCGCGCCGCCGACGCCGTTGTCGTCGCCGAGCCGGAACCGGCTGAATACGTCAAGATCTGCGACGTCTACGGCGCCGGCTACTTCTACATTCCCGGCACCGAAACCTGCCTGCGCATCGGCGGCTATGCCCGCTATGACATCGGCGCCGGCGACGTCGGTTCGTTCGACGGCGCGAAGTCGTTCGACCATAAGGACGGCGACGAGCAGGATACCTTCTTCAAGAATACCCGCTTCACGCTGAAGACCTGGACCGGCCAGGAAACCGAACTCGGCACGTTGAAGACCTACACCGAGACCCGCTTCAACTTCGGCAACCGCAACAACTACGGCGGCTTCAGCACCTCCGGCGACCCGATCGGCAACCCGGCCGGCAACAAGAATGTCTCGCTCAACTTCGCCTGGATCCAGCTCGGTGGCCTGCGCGTCGGTAAGGATGAATCGGCCTTCGATACCTTCATCGGCTACGCCGGCAGCGTCATCAACGATACGATCGTTCCTTACGGCGACTTCGACACCAACGTCGTCCAGTACTACTTCGACGCCGGCAACGGCTTCTCGGCCGTGGTCTCGCTCGAAGAAGGCTCGGGCACCGTCGGCACGATCGACAGCTACGTTCCGCATGTCGTCGGCGGCGTGAAGTATACGCAGGGCTGGGGCGCCATCACCGGCGTCGTCGCTTATGACAGCAACTACGAAGAAGTCGCAGGCAAGGTCCGCGTCGACTGGAACGTGACCAACGAACTGTCACTGTTCGGTATGGCCGGCTATGGCAGCGACGACAATCTCAATGACTCGAGCAACTTCATCGACGCCCACGACCGCGGCTTCTACAAGATCTGGGGTGGCAACTGGGCGTTCTGGGCCGGCGGCACCTACAAGTTCAATGAGAAGACCTCGTTCAACGTCCAGGTGTCGGGTGATGAGGACAAGAACTATGGCGTGGCGGCGAACGTCGCTTACGACGTTGTTCCCGGCTTCACGATCACGGCCGAAGTCGACTACGATCACTTCGGCAAGTTCGACCAATGGAATGCGGACCATTCCTCGACCGTCAACTTCACCAATGCAGACGGCAAGAACAGCGTCGGCGGTCTCCTCCGCTTCCAGCGCTCGTTCTAAGACGCACAGCCTGGCTCAAAATCGAACCCGGCGGGCAACCGCCGGGTTTTCATCGACCAACGGCATCAGCCGCGCCACCCAACGATTTGATCGACCTGCAACGATTTGAGGCACGTCGCAATGCGGCCGCGGCGAAACTTGCTGCCCGTAGTCTCTGGTCTCAAATCTCAGCAAGATCACCCAAGGCATCGATCAGCGGCTGGATACTGCCTTCATAATTTTTCCAGCGCTTGATTGACGACGTATAGATCGGTTGCCGAACCTGCCACCGGCTTATCGTTTCGACAGACCTGCCCTCGTCGAAGAAACGAAGGCAAGCGTCATCCCAAGTCAAGCCAAGGTGTTCTATTAGACGGCGCGATTGACCTTCCTGATCCGCGACGAGGTGTTCGTAACGATTTTCAAAAATTCTTCCCGGAAGAACGGTCTGCCAATGACGCATAAGACGATCATACTCACGATAAAACAGACCAAGGTTCTCGAGATCGTAGGTATAACGATGATTGTTGTTCAGATTTGAAATGAAGCATGACAAGCAGTTGTCTATTGCGTCACGTCTGCAATGAATAATGCGGGCGTTTGGAAAAAGAATTGCGATGAGACCAATAATCTCGAAGTTATAAGGCATCTTGTCGACTATTCGATGAGCGGCAGGCGCCCGCTCTCGCAGGTATGACAAGTGTTCTTCCGCGAGCGTCTTGGACACGTCGACCGTCATTGACGCGAGCGATCCTTGTAGAGTTCCCGTCAAGCGGCTTCCGAAGCCCATTTTATTGGCGACCCGTCTCAGCTTGGCAAGTTCCCCTGCGCCACGAACTTCCGGATGGCTCGCGCAAATTTGCTCGACTAGAGTCGTCCCCGAGCGAGGCATGCCGAGTACAAACACAGGCACTTCGGACATATTCCCGTAGCCGGCCTTTCCAGCCAACATTTCGGGGGAAAAGGCGTCGATTGTTGAATCTATCCGGCGACGGTAGGAGTCCAGATCGAAATGAAGGCCGGCGACCTGCTTCGCTTTCTTGAAATGACCCATCGCGTCTTCATAGCGCTTAAGGTCGTTCAGCACCTTGCCTGCGGCATGATGGAGTTGTTGCGCGACATCTGGGGTAAGGTTTGGATTGGCGAGTTCACCAAGGATGGATCCAAGTTCGGCGGGCTCTTCAGTAAATTTGTACGTATGCACCAGCTCATTGTATGCCGTCCCCAAATCGACGCGACGTTCTATCGCCTCATGCATATAGGCTCTGGCTTTATCCATGCGCCCGAGGCTGGTTAGCGCACTAGCCAGGCCCGTCCGAACCCGAGGATGATCGCGGTTGATCTTCAGCGCTTTCTCATATTGCTGCAAGGCCATGTCAGGCTTGTCAAATGCCGCGTAAGCTCGACCGAGCGAGCAAAGTGCTTCAACCAAATCGGGCTTTAATTCCAAGGCGCGTTGGATCTGCCTGATAGCAAGCGAATATTCGCTAACCTTCAGATAAACCTCACCCAAGTGAAGGTGGTAATAAGGGTTTTGAGGCTCCGCACCCACCGCTCGAACGAAATACTGCAGAGCCATTTCATCATCGGAAACGAGCGCCAGCGTGCCCATGATGTATAAGGCCAGCGGATGGTTTGGCGTGCGTGCCAGCACGCGACGGCATAGTTCCTGGGCCTCGGCAAGTCGCTTCGCCTGCTGAAATCCATACGCCTGTTTCAGTAGGTCATCGTCGGCTCGTGCGCGCGACCGTGTGTACACCTCTTGTGCAGGTGAGGCCTTTGGACCGACTCGAGTCTTTAAATGCTTGGACCAGGCAGGCGGCATCCGAGTGTTCATCGTGCCTCGCTAGCAAAAAAGATAGACTGAAACCAGCATAAACATATTCGGGGAAAAAGGCGGCCATACGCTACCATGCTGGGTCGCTACGCGATTTTGGAGCGCAGAACCGCCTAATATGATCGGCAAAGTCGGGTCAGATTTCAGCAAGGTCGCCCAATGATTCAATCAGCGGCTGGATCTCGCTTTCGTAATTCGTCCACTGCTTGACGGACGACGTATAGATCGGCTGGCGGACCTGCCAATTGCTATAGGTCTTTACGGAGCCGCCCCTGTCAAAAAAGCGCAAGCAGGCATCGTCCCAGGGTAGTCCGAGATAATCTATGAGACGGCGCGACTGCTTCTCTTGATTTTCAATCAACGTCTCGTACCGGTTTTCGAAGATACGGCCCGGGAATATCTTGTCCCAATGCCGCATCAGACGATCATACTCTCTGTAGTAAAGCCCCAGTGTCTCCAGATCGGCGCTATAGCTATGCCCTTCACTGAGTTGCAGGACAAAGCAGGAGATGCAGTTGTCAATGGCGTCGCGGCGACAATGAATGATGCGCGCGTTGGGGAAAAGGATGCCAATCAGGCCGACCAGCTCGAAATTGTGAGGCATCTTGTCGACAATTCGAAGCGCATCAGGGGCCCGCTCGCGCAGGTAGGCAAGATGCTCCGCGGCCAGCGCCCTGGACAGCTGTGGAGTCATCGATGCGATCGCCTCACCGGGGCTTATGTCGGAACCATGCCTAAGGTCGAGCCCGTTAGATGTGCGTCTAAGTTTTGCTAACTCGCCAGCGCCATGAACATTGGGATGGCTGGCGCAGATCTGCTCCGTCAGCGTTGTGCCCGAGCGAGGCATCCCGACTACGAACACGGGCACCTCCGAGGCATTGCCACAAGCAGTCCTTGAAGCCACCAGATCCGGTGTAAAGGTTTCGATCAGGGAATCGACCCAACGACGGTAGGATTGCACATCGAAGCTCTGGCCGCCGGCTTGATTTCCTTTCTTGAAGTGGTCCATCGCCTCCTTGTAGCGGCGGAGGTCGTTGAGCACCTTTCCGGCTGCGTGATGGAGCGTCGCCGCTCCCTCGGATCCGTGGTCCGGGTCTTGAAGCTCCGTCAGGATCGCCGCGAGTTCTGGCGGCTCTTCCGTGAATTTGTGCGTGCGTACAAGCGTACTATAGGCAGCGGGTACCGCGATGCGCCGATCTATTGCCTCTTTGAGATGGACCGCGGCTTCGTCCATACGGCCGAGGCTCGCCAGCGCACGAGGCAGCCCCAACCGGGCCGTGGGATGATCTTGGTCGATCCTGAGCGCCTTCTCAAAGAGCGGCAGCGCCATTTCGCACTTGTCAAACGAGTTGTATGCATCGCCCAAGGCGCAAAGCGCTTCCACCAGATCCGGCTTCAATGCCAGTGCGTGCTGAATGTGTTCGATCGCCGGTGTAAATTCGCTGAGCCTGAAATAGGTTTGACCGAGGCCAAGGTGGAAGTAGGGATTTAGAGGCTCCTGGGCGATCGCCCGACCAAAATACCGCAGGACCTTTTCATCGTCGTACCCGATCCCCAGCGTCCCCAGTATGTAAAGGGCCAGCGGATGTTCGGGCGTTCTCGCCAGAACGCGATGACAGAGTTCTTCCGCCTCAGGCAATCTTTCCTCTTGCTGGAACACGAGCGCCTGCCTCAACATCATATCGTCAGCCTGAGCACGAGACGGAGCCGCTTTTGCGGGCTGGGGTTTCGGTTGCACAAGCTTCGGCTGCGTGCCCTTCGGCGCGGCTTGCGTTTTAAGGTGCTTGGCCCAAGCGGGTGGCAATCGGTTGCTCATTCCATTTCGCTAGCAAAACGGTCCCGCGAAATCTAGTGCGGCATTGTCATCTTGCGCCCGACATGCCTCCACGCTAGCAAGAAGGCCCTTTTCGAGTGAGCCTTTGCCATGCGCCAGCGCCCTGCCCTCACGCCGCTTGTCGGCGCGCTTCCCTCGACGGTGCCGTTTGTCGGCCCGGAGGCGCAGGAGCGCGAGCGTGGCCGCGCGTTTCGCGCTCGCATCGGCGCCAATGAGAGCAGTTTCGGGCCTTCGCCGCGCGTTATCGAGCGCATGGAGAGCGTCGCGCGTGACCAGTGGATGTATTGCGATCCCGACAATTACGAGCTGAAGCAGGCTGCGGCCGCCCATCTCGGCATCGGCGCCGAAAACGTCGTGGTCGGCGAAGGCATAGACGGGCTGCTTAGCCTGGTGGCGCGCATGTATGTCGCGCCTGGCGACGCGGTGGTCACCTCGCTCGGCGCCTATCCGACGTTCAATTTCCACATTGCCGGCGTCGGCGGCCGGCTGGTCACGGTGCCTTACGAAAACGACAAGGAAAGTCTTGACGGCCTGTTGGCGGCGGTCACCCGAGAAAAGGCGCCGCTGGTCTATCTCTCCAACCCGGACAATCCGATGGGCAGCTGGTGGGAAGCGAGCGAGATCATCGGCTTTATCGAAGCCTTGCCGGAAACCACCATGCTGGTGCTCGACGAGGCCTATGGCGAATTGGGGCCGACCTCGGCGCTGCCGCCGATCGATGTCGCGCGGCCCAACGTCATCCGCATGCGCACCTTCTCCAAGGCATACGGGCTGGCCGGCATTCGCTGCGGCTATGCGGTGGCCGAGGCTGAGGTGATCCGCGATTTCGAGAAGATCCGCAACCATTACGGCGTCAGCCGCATGGCGCAGATCGCCGGCGTCGAGGCGCTGGCCGACCAAGACTGGCTGCACAGCGTGGTGGCGCGAGTCGCTGCCGGACGCACACGTATAGCCGGGATTGCCGAGACGAACGGGCTGAAGCCGCTGCCATCGGCGACCAATTTCGTCACCATCGATTGCGGCAAGGACGGCGCCTTCGCGCTGAAAGTGCTGCAAAATCTTTTGTCGCGCGACGTGTTCATTCGCAAACCGATGGCGCCAGGGCTCGACCGTTGCATAAGGGTCAGCGTCGGCCTCGATCATGAGCTCGATATCTTTGCCGAGGAACTGCCCGGCGCGCTCGCCGCGGCACGGGGAAACTAGCCCGGCCGATTGCCGTCGCGACACGGCCTGCCAATGCCGCCAAAGGCCAAGACAGAACCAGCCGGGTCCCCGGCTTCCGTCGATCCAACAACAATCCAACCGTTCAAGGCTGTTGCTTTCGTCCGATCCCGCGCCAGTTCTTGAGCATGGGAGATAACGACCGGCAAAAGGCGGTGCAGGCGCGCATGCATGGTAAGGTGCAAGGCGTCGGCTACCGGATGTGGGCGCGACGCGAAGCGATAAGGCTTGGCCTCGTAGGTTGGGTACGCAATGAACGAGACGGCACGGTGACGGCCTCGATTGCCGGTGCCGATGCTGCGGTTTCCACAATGATCGAACGGCTCCGGCAAGGGCCAAGGGGAGCTTCGGTTTCGAGGGTCGAGATCGAAGAATTCGAACTCCTCGACGCGCCCATCGACTTTCGGATCATTGTCTAGACGGAACCACTTTATTGCCGCTTGAATTAATTGAACGTTCGTTTTATTACTAAATACCGGGAGACGATCATGGCACGCACAACGGGATCCGACGGCGAAAAAACTGAAGCGGCCGTCCGCGAGGCAGCGGTCAGCCTGATCGCCCGCTTCGGCTATGAGGCGACGTCGATGCGGCAGCTTGCCGCCGAGGTCGGCGTCCAGGCGGCCGCGCTCTACCGCTATTTTCCGACCAAGGAAGACCTGCTGTTCACGCTGATGCGCGAACATATGGAAGGGCTGATCGAAGCGTGGGACGCCGCACGCCCCGACGCTGCCGATCCGGCAACGCGGCTTGCCGCCTATGTCGAAAACCACATCGCTTTCCACATCGAGCGCCGCCACTCCACCCATGTCTCGAACATGGAATTGCGCAGCCTGTCACATGACCGGCTGACGCAGATCCTTCGCATGCGCACCGCCTATGAGAAGGAGTTGCGCGCCATCCTGCGCGACGGCGCGGAGGCCGGCGCCTTCAGTGTCGATGACACCGGGCTCACTGCCATGGCGCTGATCCAGATGATGACCGGCGTCATCGTCTGGTTCCGGCCGGGCGAGCGGCTGTCGATGGCTGAAGTCACGGCGACATATCTTTCAATGACAATGCGCCTGGTTGGCGCGAACATAGACGGCAAGACTTACAGCGCCGCGCGTCCCTTCGGACGCGCAAATGACGCTGTAGCATTTTGATTTCGCGCATGATCCTTTCCGAAAATCAAAGTTGATTTCGGGGTCATGCGGCAGGAGGGAACGGCATGTACACGAACACACTCAGCTTCGGGCATGACGAGGACATCGAGGCGCTGCGCGATCTGGTGCGCCGCTTTGCCCAGGAGAAAATAGCGCCGATCGCCGCCGAGATCGACCGCAGCAACCAGTTCCCCGCGCATCTGTGGAAAGAACTCGGCGCGCTCGGCCTGCTTGGAATCACCGCCGATCCCGATTTCGGCGGTAGCGGCATGGGCTACCTCGCCCATGTCATTGCGGTGGAAGAGATTTCGCGCGCCTCGGGCTCGGTCGGCCTTTCCTACGGCGCCCATTCGAACCTCTGCGTCAACCAGATCAACCGCTGGGCGACGCCTGCGCAGAAGGAGAAATTCCTGCCGGCATTGTGCTCGGGCGAAAGGGCAGGTGCGCTGGCCATGTCGGAATCGGGCGCCGGCTCCGACGTCGTCTCGCTCAAGCTGCGCGCCGAAAAGCGCAACGACCGCTATGTGCTCAACGGCTCGAAAATGTGGATCACCAACGGCCCCGACGCTGAAACGCTGGTGGTCTATGCCAAGACCGATCCGGAGCGGAAATCGCACGGCATCACCGCCTTCATCGTCGAAAAGACCATGGCCGGCTTCTCGGCATCGCCAAAGCTCGACAAGCTCGGCATGCGCGGCTCCAACACCGGCGAACTGGTGTTCGACAATGTCGAGGTGCCCTATGACAATGTGCTGCATGAGGAGGGCCGCGGCGTCGAGGTCCTGATGTCGGGCCTCGACTACGAGCGCACCGTGCTCGCCGGCGGCCCGCTCGGGCTCATGGCGGCCTGTCTCGACGTGGCGATCCCCTATGTGCATGAGCGCAAGCAGTTCGGCCAGCCGATCGGCGAGTTCCAGCTCGTGCAGGGCAAGCTCGCCGACATGTATTCGACGATGAACGCCGCGCGCGCGTACGTTTATGCTGTCGCGGCTGCCTGCGATCGCGGCCAGACGACACGCAAGGATGCCGCCGGCTGCGTGCTGTTTGCCGCCGAAAAAGCGACGCTGATGGCGCTCGACGCCATCCAGCTGCTTGGCGGCAACGGCTATACCAACGAGTATCCGACCGGCCGGCTGTTGCGCGACGCCAAGCTCTACGAAATCGGCGCCGGCACCAGCGAGATTCGCCGCTGGCTGATCGGGCGCGAGATCATGGCGGAAGGGGTGTGAGCGATTTCAATGCCTGGTTTGCCAAAATACCTTGGAGTATTAGCACGGACTATCGTCGCATTGATCCCATTGTCGGGATTTGCGAATGCCGCCTCTTCAGATATGCCGCAATTTCGAGATGTTGCAGCACTGCGGGTTGAAGTCATTTCCCGCCTGAAGGCTGACAGCCGAGTCAAGCAAGCAATTCCCAACCCCGCCGATCCGGCGCGTCTTGACGTAACCAGGGTCGGTTCTACCGGCAAGGATATTCATCTTCAGGTGGACGTTACGAACCTGCTAGGCCGCATTCGCGACCTGCCGGCGGGAGAGGCGGAAACCGAAATCGAACGTTTTCTAACCACGCTCGTGCTCAGCGATAGCGAAAGCGGCTTCCAGGCCGATCTACTGATTGCCAACATTCGACCGCGCGAACATCTCGACGCTTTCAAAGGCGATGGCACAGAGCCCGACAAAGGACCGGCGTTTGAAACCTTGGCGGGTGACGTCGTGATCCTTTACCAGATCGACAATGAGGACTCGCTCGCCAGCGTCCGGCTTGACGATGTTGGAGACCGCTCACTCGCACAGCTTGCTCTGGAAAACATCAACAAGCAGATTACGAAGGTCAAGCAGGAGCGTATCCTCGACGGGATATCGATCTTCACCGTCGAAGGGGATGAGGCCATCTCACCCGCTCTCCTCCTGACCGAAAAATTCTGGGCCACGCTTGGACCGCAATTCCCCAACGGCGTTTTCATAGCCATTCCAAAACGCGATGCCATCGTCGTTGTAGACAAGCGGCTTCCCAATGCGGTTCAGTTTGCTCGCTCATTTATCGACAAGGTTTTCAAGACCGAACCTGATCTTCTCTCCGAGTACATTTTCGAGCGCCGTGACGGCAAGCTGCAAGTCGTGGCAGAGCAATAGGAACCGATGTGGCCGTACTCCAAACCCAGATCTCGCCCTCCTCCGAAACCTACCTCGCCAATGCCGAGCGCATGCGGGCGCTGGTTGCCGACATTGCGGACAAGGCGGCAACCGTCGAGCGCGGTGGCTCGGAGGAGGCGCGCGAGCGTCATGTTTCGCGCGGCAAGCTGTTGCCGCGCGAGCGGCTGGCGCAATTGCTCGACACCGGCTCGCCTTTCCTCGAGATCGGCCAGTTCGCGGCATGGTCCATGTATGGCGAGGAGATTTCCTCGGCCGGCCTCATCGCCGGCGTCGGCCGTGTCGAAGGCACCGAGGTGATGGTCGTGGTCAACGACGCCACGGTGAAGGGCGGCACCTATTATCCGCTCACGGTGAAGAAGCATTTGCGCGCACAGGAGATCGCGCTGCAAAACAATCTGCCTTGCGTCTATCTGGTCGACAGCGGCGGCGCCAACCTGCCCAATCAGGACGAGGTGTTTCCCGATCGCGAGCATTTCGGCCGCATCTTCTACAACCAGGCCAACATGTCGGCGGCCGGCATTCCGCAGATCGCCTGCGTCATGGGCTCATGTACTGCGGGCGGCGCCTATGTGCCGGCAATGTCGGACGAGACGATCATGGTGCGCAACCAGGCGACCATTTTTCTCGGCGGCCCGCCGCTGGTGAAGGCGGCTACGGGCGAAGATGTCAGCGCCGAGGAGCTTGGCGGCGCCGACGTGCACACCAGGCTGTCCGGTGTCGCCGACCACTATGCGCTGGACGACGAACATGCGCTGGCCATCTGCCGGCGCATCGTCAAAAACCTCAACCGGCGCAAGACTGTAAGCTTGACCTTACAGAAACCCATGCCGCCGCTTCATGACGCGCAGGAACTCTACGGCATCGTGCCGACGGATCTGCGCCAGCCCTATGATGTGCGCGAGGTGATCGCGCGCGTCGTCGACGGCTCCGAGTTCGACGAGTTCAAGCAGAATTACGGCACCACGCTGGTCACCGGCTTTGCCCATCTTCAGGGCATGCCGGTCGGCATCATCGCCAACAATGGCGTGCTGTTTTCCGAAAGTGCTGTGAAGGGCGCGCATTTCATCGAACTGTGCTGCCAGCGCAAGATCCCGCTGATCTTCCTGCAGAACATCACCGGCTTCATGGTCGGGCGAAAGTACGAGGCCGGCGGCATCGCCAAGGACGGCGCCAAGCTGGTGATGGCGGTTGCCACCGCCAAGGTGCCGAAGGTGACGATGATCATCGGCGGGTCGTTCGGCGCCGGCAATTACGGCATGTGCGGCCGCGCCTACTCGCCGCGCTTCCTGTGGATGTGGCCGAACGCGCGCATTTCGGTGATGGGCGGCGAACAGGCGGCGACCGTGCTGGCGGTGGTCAAGCGCGAGGGCATCGAGCGCAAGGGCGGTGAGTGGAGCGCGGACGAGGAAGCGAAATTCAAGAAGCCGATCCTGATGAAATACGAGCATGAGGGCCACCCGCTCTACTCCTCGGCGCGGCTGTGGGACGACGGCATCATCGATCCGGGGAAAACGCGCGAAGTGCTCGCGCTCAGCCTTTCGGCCGCGCTCAACGCCGACATCGAAGAAACGAAGTTCGGCGTGTTCAGGATGTAGATGAGCAAGTTCGGCGAACGGATACATGTCCACACCGGCGACATCACCAGGCTTGCGGTCGATGCCATCGTCAACGCCGCCAATTCCTCGCTGCTGGGCGGCGGCGGCGTCGACGGCGCCATTCACCGCGCCGCAGGCCCGGAGCTCGAATTCGAATGCCGGATGCTGAACGGCTGCAAGGTCGGCGAAGCAAAGCTTACCAAGGGCTATCACCTGCCGGCACGTTACATCATCCACACGGTCGGACCTGTCTGGCAAGGCGGCGGCAAAGGCGAAGCCGGGCTGCTCGCCTCCTGCTATATCAGGTCGCTCGAAATCGCCGCCGCCAGGGATTGCCGGACCGTGGCATTTCCGGCGATCTCCACCGGCATCTACCGTTATCCGAAAAATGAGGCGACGCAGATTGCCGTTGGCATCGCAGGTACCTTCGTCGGACAGAACTCAACGCCCGAAACAGTTATTTTCTGCTGCTTCGACGAGCCAACAGCTCAACTATACCGACAAGCCGTTGCTGCCATTGAAGGATGCTAGTCTGCATGGATAAGATGGTTCATCCACCTACGCAAAAGAAATTTTCGGTGAGCAGGCTGGCGGCACTGGAGAATAGACGCTATTGTTCATCCCGCATTGGGCAACGGGGATGGGGTAAAGATGAGGCCGAAATATTCGGGAAAAACGACTGCGTCGGTACTTGCAGTCTTGCTTATATTTGCGGTACCCGGCGTTGGCGCCGCGGCATCGCTGGCGGGAAGCAAAGGCGACATCCATTTCTATCCGTATTTGCCGAAAAGCCCGAAAGACCAGTGCACCATGGCTTACAACGCCTATGTGGCCGCCGGCGGCCATTCGGCCTATGCGACCACGCCCTATGCCCGGATCCGTTCGTTGTACATCATCTGCGGCTCGGGCTTGAATGCACCGTCACAGAAGGCTGCCGAAGAACGGGCGATGAAATCCTGCGAGTCCGCCCGCAGCCATTACAAGGTCATTACAGGTGCGGGCTGCGAAGTTGCGGCATCGAAGTAGGCCGACAAGCATCGGCTTGGGCATTTTTCAAATGGGCGGCGCAAGATGAAATCGACACGCATCAAACGAATTACTGTATCGATGCTTGCCGGCCTGCTCGTATTTACGGCACCCGGTATCGGGGCGGCTGGATCGCTGGCGGGCAGCAAGGGAGACACCCGATTCTGGCCTCCGTTGTCACTGAATCCAAAGGAGCCCTGCACGAAGTCGTACAACGCCTATGTCGCGGCGAGTGGCCACTCGGCCTACGCGACCACATTCTACTCCCGCGTCGACGATCTTTACATCATCTGCGGTGCGCGGCTGAACGCGCCATCTCAGAAGGCCGCGGAAGAGTTGGCGTTGCGAAGCTGTCAGGTTGGCCTGAAAAAGTGGAAGGTTCAGACCGCGAGCGGCGGCTGCAAAATCGCGGCTTCGAAATAGGCTCATTCCTGCTAGACCGGCGCCGCCCGAGACAAACCCGGGAGGCTCCATGTTCGCCAAGATCCTGATCGCCAATCGCGGCGAGATCGCCTGCCGGGTGATACGCACGGCCAGGAAGATGGGAGTGCGCACCGTTGCCGTCTATTCCGACGCGGACGCCAAGGCCCTGCATGTCGAAATGGCCGACGAGGCGGTGCATATCGGCGCTTCGCCCGTCGGTGAAAGCTATCTGCGCGGCGACAGGATTGTTGCGGCGGCGCTGGCGACCGGCGCGCAAGCAATCCACCCCGGCTACGGTTTTCTCTCGGAAAACCCTGATTTCGTCGACCAGGTGACAGCAGCAGGGCTCACATTCATCGGCCCGTCGGCCGCCTCGATCCGCGCCATGGGGCTGAAGGACGCGGCCAAGCGGCTGATGGAAAAGGCCGGCGTGCCGGTGGTGCCGGGCTATCATGGCGAGGCGCAGGAGATCGTGCTGCTGGCGTCCAAGGCGCGTGAGATCGGCTATCCCGTTCTGATCAAGGCGCGCGCCGGCGGTGGCGGCAAGGGCATGCGCCGGGTCGAACATCCCGACGATTTCTCCGAGGCGCTGTCGGGCGCACGGCGCGAGGCCAAGGCCGCGTTCGGCGACGACCGCGTGCTGGTCGAAAAATATGTCGACAAGCCGCGCCACATCGAGGTCCAGGTATTCGGCGACAATTTTGGCAATGCCGTGCATCTCTACGAGCGCGACTGCTCGGCGCAGCGCCGCCACCAGAAGGTGATCGAGGAAGCGCCGGCGCCCGGCATGACGCCGGCGCTGCGCGAGGCGATGACGGAAGCGGCGGTCAAGGCCGCCAAGGCGATCAGCTATTCCGGCGCCGGCACCATCGAATTCATCGTCGATGCCTCGCAAGGGCTGAAGGCCGACCGCTTCTGGTTCATGGAAATGAACACCCGCCTGCAGGTCGAGCATCCCGTCACCGAAATGGTCACCGGCACCGACCTGGTCGAGTGGCAGTTGCGGGTAGCCGCCGGCGAAAAGCTGCCGAAGACGCAGAGCGAAATCACGCTTTCCGGCCACGCCTTCGAGGCGCGCATCTATGCCGAGGACGCGGCGAAAGGGTTTCTGCCGGCGACCGGCACGCTGCATCACCTGGCGTTTCCCGACAACGCGCCCGAAGGCGCCAGCATGCGCATCGAGACCGGCGTGCGGGCCGGCGATGCCATCTCGCCCTTCTACGATCCGATGATCGCCAAGCTGGTCGTCCACGCCAAGGACAGGCAGGCGGCACTCGATGCGCTCGGCACTGCGTTGTCGCAGACCGAGATTGCCGGCTCGACCGTCAACACCGCCTTTCTCGCGGCACTTGCCGCGGACGCCGATTTTTCGGCCGGTGATGTCGATACCGGCCTGATCGGCAGGCATCAGGAAGCGCTGACCGCGGTCGCCCTGCCGCGCAGCGAGATCGTTGCCGCGGCGGCCCTTGCCGCGGCGGGCGCCGGTGCCTTGCCGCCGTCGAACGATCCGTGGTCGTCGCTTGCCGGCTATGCGCATTTCCACAGCGTTGCGCGCCGCACGCGCCTGCGCCATGGCGAGGACGATATACTGGCGCGTGTTTCAGTGCGGCCGGACGGGCGCTTCGAGGTGGCGCTGGACGCGCCCTATGACAGCGTCAATTCGCATGATCTTCGCGCCGCCCTTCGCCTTGCCCGCTGGCCAGGCCACGTCACCGTGTTCGAAGGCGCGGTCGGCTACAGTTTCCTCGTCCCGGATCCGCTGGCGCGAACCGACGAGGCGGCCGCCGCTTCGGGCAGCCTGCGCGCGCCGATGCCGGGCCTGGTCAAGCTGGTGCGCGCGGCAAAGGGCGAAAGGGTGATCAAGGGCCAGCCGCTACTGATCCTGGAAGCGATGAAGATGGAGCACACGATCGCGGCCAGCCATGACGGCGTGATCGCCGAGATCGCCACCGAGGGCGCGCAGGTCACCGACGGAACGGTGCTGGTGCGCTTCGTTGAAGAGGCTGCATAGCCGGCTGGAGGCTTGAATGAAAAATGGCCGGGACAAGCCCGGCCATTGCCATGAGTACGCGGCCGCTTACTGCGCGATCGGTGCGTATTTGCCGTCGTGCCACTGGTTGATGTCGTAGCTGGCGTTCTTCAGATCGCCCTTCTCGTCGAAGGTCACGTCGCCGACCACGGTGCTGAACGGCGTGCCGTTCTTCAGCGCTTCGGCTACCTTGACCGGATCGTCCGTTCCGGCGCGCTTGACGCCCTCTGCAAACGCCTGAACGACGGCGTAGGAGAACAGCGTAAAGCCTTCCGGCACGAAGCCGCCCGCCTTGATCTTGGCGATGGCCTCCTTGGCTTCCGGCTTGGCCTGCGGGTCCGACGGGAAGACGAACAGGGTGCCTTCACCGGCGGGGCCGGCGACCTGCCAGAATTCCGGCGAGGCGATCGAGTCCGGCATGATCAGCTGGAACTTGACGCTCTGCTCGGCCGACTGACGCAGGATAAGCCCGGCTTCCGGGTGATAGCCGCCGAAATAGACAACGTCGGCCTTGAGGTCCTTCAGCTTGGTGACGAGAGCCGAATAATCCTTCTCGCCGGCATTGATGCCTTCATAGTCGATCTCCTTGAGGCCACCGGCATTCATCGTCGCCTTCACGGCATCGGCAACGCCCTGACCGTAGGCGCTCTTGTCATGCAGGATAACGACATTCTTGCCGGCATATTTCTTGGCGATCCACGGGCCGATGAAGGCGCCCTGCGCGTCGTCACGCGTATAGAGACGCATGATCGTCGGCCAGCCGGCCTTGGCGGCGGCATCGGTCAGCTCGGGATTTGAAGAGGCCGGGCTCATCATCAGCGCGCCGGCCTCGGCGTAGACGGCGGAAGCCGGGATGCTCGAACCTGAACAGGCATGGCCGTCAATAAACTTGACGCTGTTGGCAACGATCCGGTTGGCCACCGAAACCGCCTGCTTGGGATCGCACTGGTCGTCCTCGATGTCGAGCTTGATCATCGAGCCGTTGACACCGCCGGCGGCGTTGATCGCATCGGCGGCTGCCGTTGCGCCCTGCTTGAACTGATCGCCGATCGTGGCGAGCTGTCCGGTCATCGGGCCGACCACCGAAATGGTGATGTCATCGGCAAAGGCAACCGGCGCGCTCATCATCAGGCCAAATACGGCCGCGCTCAAAATACCCGTTTTTTTCATGGTGATAGAACTCCTCCCACACTCGCGCAGCCGCTCTGGCCGCGCTTCTTTCCGAAGGCGGGACAATTTCATCCTTCATTGGGCCTGTCTAGGCGCATCGGCGCCGCTCGATTGGGCCTCATCAACGCAAAAAGCCACGCCAGCCTGTTCCGGCCGGTCGTGGCTTTTTGCTCGTAGCAGTCCCCATGCGCCCCCGCGCCACGAAAACCTGCCCGCCGTCCCCATTGTGCACGACTGGACCGTGCCGGCCTGCCGCGTTCTTGTTCTTTCATGGTCGGCCGTCTTGTCGCGGCCTTGTCGTTTCACCGGTTCCGACCGTCTTTGCGGTCTTGATCCCGGGGCTTCCCTGTTTTCGATAATCTGCCTGCGATAATCTGCTCGCGATCTCAGTGCATCGTCATCCATTCGCGGGCTTCGCGCAGCGCCTTGGCGATCTCGACCTTGGACATTGCGGCCGACAGTTCCGAGCGCAGTTCCGCGGCGCGGACCGAGCCCTTGATGGCGGCGATGTTGAACCATTTGTGGGCGGCAACGACATCGGTCTCGCAATCGCGGCCGGTCGCATACATCATGCCCAGTTCGAAAAGAATGTCGGCCTGGGCAGTTGCCCCCATGGCGCCGAAGCCGGCTTCAAGCATTTCAAAACGTGCCATTTTAGTCCCCTGTCTGGCTCCCGAGAGCGGGCCTCTTCTGTCCCCCGGTGTTCCCCGGGGAGCCGCTCTTTCGATGCTTCCGAGAATGAGGCCGAGCCTTGAATCCGTCGTTAAATGGCGTGCTTAATTTGGAGAAAACAAAGCTAAAACAAGAGGTAAACGCGGAAATTCGTTAAGGATACAAAGTCAGCAATCCCGCCGTTTTTCGATCGATTTGACGAAAATTTGCAAGACGCCGATCAACACTCTGCTAACCACGCAAACCAAAGCCAACGCCTCGATCGTTTCATTTTCACGGGCTGCGCTCTCCCGACCCCGCATGAAAATTGCGAAACCTTCCGTCGCGGCACCCGCTTTTGTTTTGCCGGGAGCTGGATTAGCTTACGTTTGCGTAAGGGGCAGAGAGGCGGCTGCCCCACCTAACACCAGGGAGGACAGATATGTTTCGCAAAGTGAGCTTGGCCCTGGCGGCCACCGTGATGATGGCTGGTGCGGCCTGGGCCGATCCGATCGAAGGCAATTGGAAGACACAAGCCGGCGACACAGCAGTTATCGGCGGCAGCGGTTCATTCTCCATCACCCTGAAGACCGGCAAATATGCCGGGAAGACCATCGGTTCGCTCAAGGCGGCCGGGGCCAACAAATATGCCGGCAACATCACCGATCCGGCAAACGACAAGACCTATTCGGGCAAGGCAACACTGTCGGGCACCTCGCTCAAGATGAGCGGCTGCGTGCTCGGCGGGCTGATCTGCAAGAGCCAGACTTGGCACAAGCTCTGATCTTGCTGCTTTGAGTTGACCAACGGGGCCTTCACAGGCCCCGTTTTCTTTTGCAGGACGGTCCGCGCCATAGCGACGACCGTGCCGTTTGCGGCGGCGCAAACCCGAACCGACGCTCTCTCTAAGACCTCGTCAATCACTTTGAACCGCAGATGAACGCCGGCATCAGCGCCGGTTCAGTCGCATCAGGGCATTTTGATGGCGTGTTCAAGGAGACACTCCGCAAATGCTCGCTCGCCGCTTCACCATCGTCTGCCTGTTGATGAGCCTGTTCGGGATGCTCTTCGCCATCCTCGTGGCCGAATCCGGCCGTCCGGCGCGTTCCTGGGATGCAGCCAGTTCCTGCCAATTCGATTGCATGAACCATTTTCGCCCCTGAGACGACAAAGACATAGATCCAAACAGAAAAGCAAAAGCCATGAACCGCATCGCCATCAACGCCCTCCAGACCCTTCGGCTCCTACCGCGGGCGGCGCTCGTCCTGGTCGTGCTGTCGGCGCCGGTCCTGGCCATGCCGATGATGCGGGCCAATGCCGACACGACGATCGACGCGCCGGCGACGAAGAAGCATGGCGTCGGCTTTGTCTTGCTGGTCAGTCTGCAGCGCGGGTAAGGTGTGCCGGTATTAAGGTGATGCCGGCCTGCAAGTGGCGGCCTTGGTGCTCACATGCTTCGAGTACGCTCCGCTCCGGTTCTCGAAGCCAACCAGTTTGGTCGCTTCGCGCCCGGCTCGACTCCGGCTCAGCGTTACCTGAATCTCAGCACACCTTGGGCGTGGACGAATAAATCGACCACTTGGCGGCCATCCTCCCCTCCCAAGTGCGGCCTCAAGTCTCTATATTGAGCCATGGAAAAGCGAATCTACCCACAAGCTATCGAATCGGTCGTCATGCCGGAGCCTTTCGGCAAGCAGAGCTTCGACGACGCCAAAAAGGCCGTGGCCGCCTTGCAGGTGCTCTACGACCGCAACACCAAGTTTCTGCGCGACTCCTTTGCCACGCTTGCCGCCGGCGGCGACGAAAGCAAGCGCTACCGCGCCTTCTACCCGGAGATCGGCGTCACCACCAATTCGTTCACCCAGATCGACTCGCGCCAGGCTTACGGCCACATGCCGACCCCCGGGCATTTCTCGACCACCATCACCCAGCCGGTGCTGTTCGAACGCTATCTCGTAGAGCAGCTTCGCCTGATCATGCGCAATCACGGTGTGCCGGTAACGGTTTCGGAATCGACCACGCCGATCCCGCTGCATTTCGCGTTCCTTGAAGGAACCCATGTCGATGGCGCCGCCGCCGACCGCATCAAACGGCCGATCCGCGACCTGTTCGACGTGCCGGATCTTGACGGCACCGACGACCAGATCGCCAACGGCACCTTCGAGGTCGCGTTCGGCGAACCAAGGCCGCTGGCGCCGTTCACGGCGCAGCGCATCGACTATTCGCTGCACCGCATGACGCACTACACGGCGACCAGCCCGCAGCATTTCCAGAACTTCGTGCTGTTCACCAACTACCAGTTCTACATCGACGAGTTCGTCGCCCGAGCGCGGGCCCAGATGGCTGAAGGCGGCCACGGCTATACCGAATTCGTCGAACCGGGCAATGTCATCACCAAGGCAGGGCAAAACGCGCCCAGCGAAGGCGTGGCGGCGCCGCGCCTGCCTCAGATGCCAGCCTATCATCTGAAGAAGCCGAACCATGGCGGCATCACCATGGTCAACATCGGCGTCGGCCCGTCCAACGCCAAGACGATCACCGACCATGTCGCGGTGCTGCGGCCACATGCATGGCTGATGCTCGGCCATTGCGCCGGCCTGCGCAACACTCAGGCGCTGGGCGACTATGTGCTGGCGCATGCCTATGTCCGGGAAGACCATGTGCTGGACGATGACCTGCCGGTGTGGGTGCCGATACCGCCGCTGGCCGAGATCCAGGTGGCGCTGCAGGAGGCGGTCGCCGAAGTCACCGGACTTTCCGGCTACGATCTCAAGCGCATCATGCGCACCGGCACCGTCGCCACCATCGACAACCGCAACTGGGAACTGCGCGACCAGCGCGGACCGGTGCAGCGGCTGTCGCAGTCGCGCGCCATCGCGCTCGATATGGAATCGGCCACGATCGCCGCCAATGGCTTCCGCTTCCGCGTGCCCTACGGCACGCTGCTTTGCGTCTCCGACAAGCCGCTGCATGGCGAGTTGAAGCTGCCCGGCATGGCGACCGAATTCTACAAGCGGCAAGTGGCGCAGCATCTGACCATCGGCATCAAGGCGATGGAGAAGCTGGCGGAAATGCCGATGGAACGGTTGCATTCGCGC
This sequence comes from Mesorhizobium sp. M0626, assembly GCF_040320665.1. NCBI lineage: Bacteria > Pseudomonadati > Pseudomonadota > Alphaproteobacteria > Hyphomicrobiales > Phyllobacteriaceae > Mesorhizobium > Mesorhizobium sp. M0626. The sequence continues at coordinate 238,376 of NZ_JAMYQD010000004.1, forward strand.
AAGCTGAGAAGCTTTTCGGAGACGGCCTTTCAGTAGACCGGCTTGCCGTAAATGTTTGCCGCGAGGCGTTTCGTCATCTTGATTGGGCCGCATTTCAGCCGATAAAGGCCTGATACCTCGGCAATGTATTACCCGGTCTATGGGCAAAACCCGGTCTGATGGCACGCGTGCGAAAGATGATGGCTTCAATGGCGTTCCTGGCAATGCTCGGCCTCTCGGCCGCGCTTGTAGCCGGGTTCTTTGGCGCACTGCATCCGGCCTTCGATTCCTTCGCCCATTTCCGCATCCATTTTGCCGTGCTGATGGGGCTGATTGCGCTGCCGCTGCTCGCCACCTCGTTTCGCCTGCAGGCGGGCGTGGGCCTGCTGCTGGCCGTGGCCGCCTTCGCCAGCACGTTGAGCGCCTTGCCGCGCCTGTGGCCGGTGCAGGCCGCCAATGACGCCGCGCCCGGCAACGAACCGGTCTACCGGCTGCTGCAGATGAACCTGCGTTTCAACAATCCGACACCCAAGAAGGTTCTTTCGCTGATCGCCAGGACCAACCCAGACGTGATCACGCTCGACGAAGTATCGGCCATGTGGGCGACCGAACTCGGCTATATCCAGAACGCCTATCCCTATCGCATCCTGTGCGCCCATCCCGACGGCGTGTGGGGCGTGGCGCTTTTGTCCCGGCGACCTTTTGCGGCCGGCACCGAGCCGCATTGCGAACCGCGCGGCGCGATGGCGGCCGCCACCATCGATTTCGGCGGCACTCCGGTCGATGTCGCGGCGATCCATTTGAGCTGGCCGTGGCCGAAGGAACAATACTGGCAGATCGGCGAGTTGACCGAGACGCTCACCTCGCTCAGCGAGACGGCGATCATGGCCGGCGACTGCAACGCCGTGCCGTGGAGCGCCGCGGTACGGCGCGTTGCCTCGCTCGGCGGACTGACCGTGATGCCGTCGGCCGGACCGACCTGGATCCACCGGACCCTGCCCGATTTCCTGCGGCGCTATGCGGGCCTGCCGATCGACCAGGTGTTTTCGAAGGGCGGGGTGACCATCCTGTCGTCGACGCAGATGGAAGAGACCGGCTCCGATCATCTGCCGGTGATGGTGGAATTTTCATTGATGCGCGACGAGACCAAGCCGGTCGACGAGGATTCTACCGCGACTGTGTCGCTGATCCAGCCCAGCATGGGCGGCTAGATCGTACGCCACGGGGCTTACGGTTTCACAAGCCTACCAAGGCCTCGATGATGCGCTCGACATGGCCGCCTTCACTGTGCTCGCGCGCGTCGAACGCGATCTGTTTTGCCTCATAGAGCTTGGAAGTGGCTTGCAAGCGCCGCGTGGCTTCGACGCGCGTTTTGTTGCATTGCGGATCGTTGGCAAATTTCAGGCCGCGAACCGACCGCTCGGCAGCCTGCATCATCTGCCCGGCGATACGGCCATGGGTTCCTTCATGAGCGAGAACGCCTGTGAAAAACCGGTTCCAGCGTTTGCGCAGCGCCGGCGTGATGGCCGAGGCGACGCGCGGGTAGGTGTAGGCGATGTTGAGCGTTCCATTGGCCTGGCGCAGGCGGCAGACGCCGTTGACCTGACCCACGTCCAGGCTCCAGTCGGCGGTGTAGCTTGTCTGCGCGATGGCGTGGGTCATGAAACCGTGCTTGGGGCCCCTGCGGTTCATGGCGATAACCAGACCGGCACCTGTCGTGCCGGTGATGTCATAGGTTCGCGTCTTGACGACGGTTTTCACCCCCGCCGACGCCGTCCCGACGACGCCGCAGGCCGCGCTTACGACGGCGACGCAAAACAAGACCAACACGCGCATGCCATTTTCCCCATGGACGCGGCAATGAGACCACAAGCAGACGACGGTTTCAACAATCTTTGGCGCCGAGCGCCTTACATGCCTTGGTAAACCCGGCCATCGCCGCCATTTTTGCTGGTTGAGACGGCCCCGGTCGGTGAGGCTCACATGCCCTGATAGACCGGGCCTTCGCCGCCTTGTGGCGGCACCCAGTTGATGTTCTGGTTGGGATCCTTGATGTCGCAGGTCTTGCAGTGCACGCAGTTCTGCGCGTTGATGACGAAACGCACATCCTTGTCAGACGGATCGGCGGCGGCGTTGCCGTCCTTGTCGACCCATTCGTAAACACCGGCCGGGCAATAGCGGGTCGAAGGCCCGGCAAAGACATCATGCTCGGAACGCTTCTGCAACTCCATGTCGCCGACGATGAGATGCACCGGCTCGTTTTCCTCGTGATTGGTGTTGGACAGGAACACCGAGGACAGGCGGTCGAAGGTCAGCACGCCGTCCGCTTTGGGATAGGCGATCTTCTTGTGCTTGGCCGCAGGCTCAAGCGTGGCATAATCGGCCTTGCCATGTTTCAGCGTGCCGAAGGGCGAGAAGCCGAACAGCGTGTTCAGCCACATGTCGAGACCGCCGAGGCCGACGCCGATAATGGTGCCGAAGCGCGACCAGAGCGGCTTGACGTTGCGGACCTTCTTCAAATCCTTGCCGATATCGGTCGCGCGCCAGGCGTCCTCATAAGAAGACAGCTCGTCATTGGCACGGCCGGCGCCGATCGCTTGCGCGACATGCTCGGCCGCCAGCATGCCGGACAGCACCGCATTGTGCGAACCCTTAATGCGCGGCACGTTGACGAAGCCCGCCGCACACCCCATCAGCACGCCGCCGGGGAAGGAGAGTTTCGGCACCGACTGCCAGCCGCCTTCGGTAATGGCGCGCGCGCCATAGCCGATGCGCTTGGCGCCCTCGAAGGTGCGCGATATCGCCGGATGCGTCTTGAACCGTTGGAATTCCTCGAAGGGCGACAGCCAGGGGTTCTTGTAGTTGAGATGCAGGACGAAGCCGACCGCGACCTGGTTGTCCTCGAGGTGGTAGAGGAAGGAGCCGCCGCCTGTCTTCAGGTCGAGCGGCCAGCCGAAGGAGTGCTGCACCAGGCCCGGCCGGTGGTTCTCGGGCTTGACCTGCCACAGCTCCTTGAGGCCGATGCCGTACTTGCCGGGCTCACGGCCGTCGGACAGTTTGTATTTTGCGATCAGCTGCTTGGACAGCGAACCGCGCGCGCCCTCGCCGATCAGCACGTATTTGCCCATCAGCGCCATGCCCGGCGCAAAGCCCGGGCCATGTGTGCCGTCTTTTTCGACGCCCATGTCGCCGGTGACGACGCCCGTGACCGCGCCGGCATCGTTGTAGACGAGGCTGGCGGCAGCAAAGCCCGGATAGATTTCGACGCCTAGCGCTTCAGCCTTGGTTGCCAGCCAGCGGCAGACATTGCCGAGCGAGACGATGTAGTTGCCGTGATTGTTCATCAGCGGCGGCATCAGTATATTGGGCAGACGGAACGAGCCGGCGGGGCCGAGCACCAGGAAATCGTCGGCCGTAACCGGCGTCTTGAAGGGGTGGCCATCTTCCTCGCGCCAGCCCGGCAACAGGCGGTCGACGCCTATGGGATCGACGACGGCGCCTGACAGAATGTGGGCACCAACCTCGCCGCCCTTTTCCAACACCACGACGGAAAGCTCGGGATTGACCTGCTTGAGACGGATCGCTGCGGCAAGGCCCGCCGGGCCGGCCCCGACGATGACCACGTCGAATTCCATGCTCTCGCGTTCGATCTCGCTCATCAACCCCTCCGCTCTGGCCAACCGTTTCCGGCATTTTGCTGGCTCCTGCGCTGCATAGCGCATCAATCCGCGACAGGAAACCGGCGCTGACGTGACAATGCCGATTTCGACAAAAAGTCGCGGATGACAACTCTGCCGCAAGCGTTTTGCGCGCGGCCGCGCTCAGCGTCCCATATTTTAATTGTTCGACGGCTCTCTTATCGGCCATACTTATTTCCATGCGCACGCCGTCCGGCTATTCATTGACGCGCTTCCCCCTTCCGCCCGGCCGGACCTGCCGAGCGATCCTTCTCGCCCTTTCAATGCTTACGCCGGTTCGCGCTCAGGCCGAGCCGGTGAAGGTGTGGGCGACCGGCGCCTATTCCTTTTCCGACGAGCTTGGCGGTTTCCACATCACCGGCGCCTCGGGCACCGGCACCAAGGAAGATCCGTTGGTCATCTCCGAGGAGCTGAATTCGTCAACGCCGGTGACGCTCACCATCCGCACCACCAAACCGATCCAGCCGTTCAGCACCAACGGCGAATTCGCCAACGGCATCCTGTACATGCGTATCGAGGTTCTCAACAACAGCGGCCAGGCCTGGGTCGAATTCCAGTTCGAGCTGCAGGAGATACTCAACCAGCCGAGCGTGTTCGGCGACGGCCTGTCCTTCGACCAGCGCAACAAGACGCCCGACAACATCCTGTCGAGCGCGTACGCCGATTTCGACCGCGATTTCGAACCCTATGACCGGCTCTTGTTCAAGAGTGGACAGATCGACCCGCTGAAGAGGGGACGCTTCGAGTTTCTGATCACCGACTACACGCCGCGCTGGACGTTCTATCTGGTGCAGGATCCGCGGATACCGACGGGGTAAGCGGCAGACGCCGTGAAAATCGCCACGAAATGCCCTTCGTGATTGGCGAAAGCCGACGAGCGCGTAATCTCCCTCCTCGAGGGGGGAGATTACTAACCGCCCAACCTTGCAAATCGTCTCTCGGCGGACGAATGTGCCCGGCATGACTGCCGCCTCCCCCAACAACCGATCCGACCTGGCCGAGTTGCTCGCCTTCTACGCCTCTGCCGGCGTCGACGAAGCGTTGGAGGACGCGCCGGTGAACCGGTTTGCCGGGGCAGCACCGAAGCGCCCCGAGCGCACAACGGCGCCTGCCGCGCCGCCTCGCGAAAACAAGTTTCCGGAACAAGCCGCCGCCAGCCCCGGGCTGGACGCAAGCCGGGTGCCGGACGCGCCGGCGCGTTCCGTTCCGGCCATGGCGACGGTGCCCGACGAGGCACAGGCGGCCCTGGCCCGGCAAATGGCGGCAAGTGCCTCGACGCTCGACGAACTGCGCCAGCACATGGCGTCGTTCGATGGCTGCAACCTCAAATTCACCGCCAAGAACCTGGTCTTTGCCGACGGCAATCCGGAAGGTTCGGTGATGTTGGTCGGCGAGGCGCCCGGCCGCGACGAGGATATTGAGGGCCTGCCCTTCGTCGGCCGCTCGGGCCGGCTGCTCGACCGCATGCTGGCGGCGATCGGGCTTGACCGGACTTCGGTCTATATCGCCAACGTCATTCCCTGGCGGCCACCCGGCAACCGCACGCCGACGCCGCACGAGACCGAAATCTGCCGTCCCTTCATCGAGCGGCAGATCGAGCTGGTCAATCCGAAGGTGCTGGTCAATCTCGGTGGCCCATCAGCCAAAACCTTGCTCAACACGACCGAGGGCATCCTGCGCCTGCGCGGCAATTGGCGCGTCCACACCACGGCTTCCGGTGTCGCCATTCCGGCGATGCCGACGCTGCATCCGGCCTATCTCTTGCGGACCCCTGCGCACAAGAAGCTGGCCTGGCGGGATTTTCTCGAGGTGAAGGCGAAGTTGCGGGAGGTGGGGTGAAGCGCGCCTCTTCCTTCCACCCTTGTGGGGGAAGGTGGATCGGCGCGCAGCGCCGAGACGGATGAGGGGTGTTCCAGCGGAGTGAGACGTTGGCGTTCCCTGGAACACCCCTCATCCGACCGAGCTTCGCTCGGCCACCTTCTCCCACAGGGGGAGAAGGGAGAACCGCGCCAATGACCTCCCAGGTAATTGAAATACGCCTCTCCCCGGCCTACTCATCCCCCATGACAACAGCCCAAACCTCCGCCGGCAGCCTGATCCGCGAATGGCGCACGCGCCGGCGCATGAGCCAGCTTGATCTCGCAATGGAGGCTGAGATTTCCCAGCGTCATCTCTCCTTCGTCGAAAGCGGCCGCACCGCGCCCTCGCGCGAGATGGTGCTGCATCTGGCCGAGCAGCTTGAGATTCCGCTGCGGCAGCGTAATCAGCTGTTGCTGGCTGCCGGCTTTGCCCCGAGCTTCAGCGAGCGGCCACTCACAGATACGACGCTGGCGCCGGCGCTTGCCGCGGTCGAGAGCGTGCTCAAAGGGCATGAGCCGTTCCCCGCCCTCGCCGTCGACCGGCACTGGAACCTGATTTCCGCCAATGCCGCCATCGGCCCGTTTCTGGCCGATGTTGCCGAGCCGTCGCTGCTCCAGCCGCCGGTCAATGTGCTGCGCCTCAGCCTGCACCCGAACGGCATCGCACCGCGCATCGTCAATCTCGCGGAATGGCGGGCGCATCTGCTGGAGCGGCTGAAACACCAGAACGATGCCGCCGGCGATCCCGTCCTGGTCGAGCTGGAGCGCGAATTGCGAACCTATCCGTCCGGGCTCAAGGGTGCGCGGCCGGTGCCGGTCGAGCCCAACGGCATCGTCCATCCGCTGCGGCTGGCGCATGGCGACCAGGTGCTGTCCTTCATCAGCACCATCACCGTCTTCGGCACGCCGCTTGACGTGACGCTGTCGGAACTGGCGATCGAGTCTTTCTTCCCGGCCGACGAGCAGACGCGAGCGGTGCTGGTGCGGCTGGCGAAGGAACGTGCGGAAGCTAACTGAGCCAACCCCGCGGACCTCCTCACCCCTGTGGTGGCGCTGCCTTGCGCGTTCGGGTGCGTTCCAGGCCGAGTTGACGCTCGCGCCAGATGATGAACATGCCGGCGGCAACGACGATCACACCGCCGACGAGCGTGTTGATGGTGGCGATATCGCCAAAGGCGAAATAGCCGACGACCACGCCGAGGATCATCGAGGTGTATTCGAACGGCGCCACCACCGAAGCTTCGGCATGGCGGTACGCCGCCGTCATCAAAATCTGCGCCAGCCCGCCACAGAACCCTGCTGCGACCAGCAGACCGGCCTGCAGCGGCGTCAGCGCCTGCCAGCCGAAGGGCAGCGTAAGCAGCGCCATGACACTCGCCGTCGCCGAGAACCACAACACGATGGTCGCTGTTCGTTCAGTCTGGACAAGATTGCGCACGAGCAGGATGGCATTGGCGGAGATTGCTGCAGAAACAAGAGCAGCGATGACGCCCAGCACCTCCTGGTCGCCGAGCGCGACGCCCGACGTGAGCAGCGTCAGCTCCGGCCAGGAGATGATCAGCACGCCGACCAGACCGACCGCAACCGCGCTCCAGCGATAGACGCGAATGGCTTCGCCGAGGAATAGCGAGGAGAACACCACCACCAGCAAAGGCTGGGCATAGTTCAGCGTGATCGCCTCAGGCAGCGGCAGCCGGGTCAGCGCAAAGAAGCCGAGCCCCATGGCGCAAACGCCGACGACACCGCGCGCAATGTGGTTCAGCGGGCGTTTGGTGGCGAACGCCGTGCCCAGTTTTCTCTTGAAGGCCAGGAAGGCGATGATCGGGAAGATGGCGAAGAAGGAGCGGAAGAAGACGATCTGGCCGGCCGGCAAAGTGCCGGCGGCCTTGATGCAGGTTTGCATGCCGACAAAGACCGCCACCGACATGACCTTGAGCATGATCCCGGTGAGAACATTAGAGCGCCGCGCGTCGTCTTCGACGCGTAAAGGACGCTCTGACACTTTAAATCTGCGCATCGTGCTTTCCAAAAATCGACATTGATTTTTGGGCCGATGCGCGCCGGGATGATCGGACAGTTTCCCGCCCGCTTCGTCTCCAGGCCCGGCTTTCACTGTTTTGTTGCTTCCCGGATCTCCGCTGAGATGCGCGTCGAACGACGCGGTAAACAGGCGCCCATGCCGAACTTCGATGTGACGACGGTCATCAAGGCCTCACGATAATGGCGGAAGGGGAACGCCCCGAAATAGGCATTGGCGCAGTTTTGTCGAGTGACCGTTTCGTGTAAAGAGCGCGCAACTTTAGATTTAATGGGCCAGGACACGTCAGCGGCTCCGATAGCGACAGGGAAACCCAAGGGAATGCGAACCGATACCGGCCAGGTCTTCAAGCTCGAAGACTACCGCCCCAACGACTTTTCCATCCCGCAAACCGGCCTCACCTTCCGCCTTTCGCCAGACGCAACGCGTGTCACCGCAGTGCTGACGATCGAACGCCGCGATGGCGCCGCCGTCTCGACGTCGCTGGTGCTGGACGGCGACGGGCTGGTGCTCAAGCGCATTGCCATCGACGGTCGCGAGCTTGCCCCGGCCGAGTATCTCGCCACGCCGGACCAGCTGACCATTTTGAGGCCGCCGGCCCGTTTCCAGCTGCTGCTCGAGACCGAGATCGCGCCGGCCAGCAATGAGGCGCTGATGGGCCTCTACCGCTCCAGCAATGTCTATTGCACGCAATGCGAGGCCGAGGGCTTTCGCCGCATCACCTATTTCCTCGACCGCCCCGACATCCTGTCGGTCTATACCGTGCGTATCGAGGCGAGGCTGGACGAAGCGCCGCTGTTGCTTTCCAACGGCAATCCGGTCGAAAGCGGCGCGCTTGCCGACGGCTGGCACTTTGCAGTCTGGGACGACCCTTTCCCCAAGCCGTCCTATCTGTTTGCGCTCGTGGCCGGCAATCTCGGCAAGGTTGCGGACAGTTTCGTCACCATGTCCGGGCGCGAGGTCGAACTCGGCATCTATGTAGAGCCAGGCAAGGAGGGGCTTGCCGGCTACGCCATGGATGCGCTGAAGCGCTCGATGCAATGGGACGAGCAGGCCTTCGGCCGCGAATACGACCTCGACGTCTTCAACATCGTCGCCGTTTCCGACTTCAACATGGGGGCCATGGAGAACAAGGGCCTCAATATCTTCAACGACAAGTATGTGCTGGCCGACCGGGAAACCGCCACCGATGCCGATTTCGCCAATATCGAGGCGATCATCGCGCATGAGTATTTCCACAACTGGACCGGCAACAGGATCACCTGCCGCGACTGGTTCCAGCTCTGCCTTAAGGAAGGGCTGACGGTCTTTCGCGACCATGAATTCTCCGCCGACCAGCGCTCGCGCGCGGTCAAGCGCATCGCCGAAGTGCGCACGCTGAGGGCACACCAGTTCCCCGAGGACCAGGGACCGCTGGCGCATCCGGTGCGGCCGCGCCGCTACCGCGAGATCAACAATTTCTACACGGCGACCGTCTACGAAAAAGGCTCGGAAGTCGTGCGCATGATCCGCACGATTCTCGGGGCCGAGGCTTTCCGCGCCGGCATGGATCTCTATTTCGAGCGCCATGACGGCGAGGCCGCGACGATCGAGGACTTCCTGAAGGTGTTCGAGGACGTCTCCGGGCGCGACCTGTCGCAGTTCGCGCTCTGGTATCACCAGGCGGGCACGCCGAACCTGACCGTCAGTTCGACGCACAATCCGGCGACGCGCGAGTTTACGCTTGAGATCGAGCAGTCGGTGCCGCCGACACCGTCGGAGAGCCGCAAGCGCCTGATGCACATTCCGCTCGCCTTTGGCTTGGTCGGCGCCGGCGGTGAGCCGGTCGCCTATGATGGCGTCGAGGGAGCCACCGTCGAGGACGGCGTTATCCACATCCGCAAGCGCCGTCACATGGTGCGCTTCTCAGGCGTCGCCGAGCGGCCGGCGGTGTCGCTGAACCGTGGCTTTTCGGCGCCGATCACGCTTTCGGTCGAGCAGAAGGCCGACGACCAGTTCTTCCTCGCTGGCCATGACAGAGATGCCTTCGCGCGCTGGCAGGCGTTCAACACGCTGCTCACCGATGCGCTGATAGCGGCCTTCCGCCAGATCCTCGGCGGCGCGAAACCGGTTTTCACCGCCAGGCTGACCGGACTTGCCGGCAAGATCGCCGGCGACGAGACGCTGGAGCCTGCCTACCGGGCACTGGCGCTGTCACTTCCCGGCGAGGCCGACATTGCCCGCGACATCGGCACGAACATCGATCCCGACGCCATCTTTGCCGCTCGCCAAGCACTGGCGCTGGCAATCGCGCGCGCCAATCAGCAAACGTTCACCGACCTATACGGCCGCCTCGCCGGCGACGGGCCGTTCAGCCCCGACGCGGCAAGTGCGGGACGCCGCGCGCTGCGCAACATCCTGCTCGACTACCTCTCGCTGCTGCCGAAAGGTGCTGCGCTCGCCGCCCGGCATTTCGAAACCGCGACCAACATGACCGACCGCGCCGCAGCGCTGACCGTCCTTGCGCACCGCCATGACGGTTCGCCGGAGGCGATCAAGGCGCTGGCCGATTTCGAGGCGCGTTATGGCGCCGATCCGCTGGTCATGGACAAATGGTTCCAGATCCAGGCCAGCGTGCCGGGACGCCGGACAGTCGACACGGTACGTGAGCTGACTGGTCACGCAGCTTTCTCGATGGCCAATCCGAACCGGGTGCGCTCGCTGGTCGGCACATTCGCCAGCGCCAACCAGACCGGCTTCCACCGCGCCGATGGCGAAGGCTACCGGTTTTTTACCCAGACCGTACTCGAGGTTGAAAAACGCAATCCGCAAGTGGCGGCCAGGCTGGCGACAGCGCTGCGCTCGTGGCGCTCGCTGGAGCCGGGCAGGCAAGCCAAGGCCAGGGAAGCGCTGCTGGCCATCGCCGGTGCCGAGAACCTGTCGGCGGATTTGCGGGACATTGTGGAGCGAACGCTGGCCTGATCCCTCCCCCTTGAGGGGACGGTGGACAGCCGCCGAAGGCGGATGGACGGGTGGGGTCGTTGCGGCAGTGCGCGACCTCGACCAACTTCGACCGTGATTGAGAGAGTCGAGCGCTTCGCCGAGGACCCCACCCGGCCCTTCGGGCCACCCTCCCCTCAAGGGGGAGGGATTTCAGCGTTATTTCAATCAATTTTTAATGTTTTTCGGCCGCGCCTCTGGACAAGGCGAATCACCTTTGATTCTTTACAGACGATTCGGACGTGCGGTGTTGCCGGATCGTCAAGCGTACGGAAATTCGGGGAGTGCCATTTATGGCCAAGGCGGACGCGTGGGGCGCGCCCGAAGGGACGGCTTTTGAGCGGCGCAAGGCGCGAGGCGACGGCCTCGCCGGCAATACGCGGCTCATCGCTGAACCAGCCTACCGGCGGCTCCTGGCTGCCGAACCCCTTCTGCGCCGTTCGATACCGGCGCTCATCATCATCTTCCTGATCGTCATCGCCGCACTGCGCGTGCTGTCGCTGATGAACGAGCGCGACGAGGCCGAGCGCGACGGCAAGGCGGTGCTGGGTCTCGCCGCCGGCCAGATGGCGAACGCAATCTCGGCCGACCCGACCGCGGCATCCAGCGGTGCAATTGATCTTCTGGAAAGCACGAGCCGCCAGGGCGCCATGGGCAGAAGCCATGTGCTTGTGATCACCGACAGTGCCTTCAAGATCATTGCCGTGTCGCCGCTGTCGACCGGCTGGCAAGGGCGATCGCTGGACAGCCTGGTGCTGGACGGCCAGCCGCTGTTCATGTTCGGCGACCGCGCCGGGGTCATGGATGTCAGCATCGGCGGCCAGGACTGGTACGCGGCGGTGAGCCTGACCCGGGACCGCAAGAACGCCGCCGCCGTGCTGGTGCCGCAGGAAGCGGTGTTCGACAACTGGCGCAAGACCGTCTCGCTCAACGTCACGCTGTTTGTGCTGACAGCCGGCGTGCTGATCATCATCCTCTACGCCTATTTCGGCCAGGCATCGCGCGCCCAGACAGCCGACCGCATCTATCTCGAAGCCCATCAGCGCATCGACATGGCGCTGGTTCGCGGTCGCTGCGGCCTGTGGGACTGGGACATGGTGCGCGGCAAGATGTACTGGTCGCGCTCGATGTACGACATGCTGGGCTACGAGCCCTGCAACTCGATGCTGTCGTTCGGCGAGGTCGACGACATCATCCACCCCGAGGACGGCGACCTGTTCGAGCTGGCCAACAAAATCGTCGAGCGCGAGATCGACCATATCGACCAGGTGTTCCGGATGCGTCACGCCGACGGCCAGTGGGTGTGGATGCGCGCCAGGGCCCAGGTGATCGACCCGGAAGCGCCTGAGATCCAGCTGATCGGCATTGCCGTCGACGTCACCGAGCAGCGGCACCTGGCGCTGCGCTCGGAGGCGGCCGACCTGCGCCTGCGGACCGCGATCGAAAACATCAACGAATCCTTCGTGCTGTGGGATGCCGCCCAGCGCCTGATCATGTGCAATTCCAAATACCAGAAGGACAACGGCCTGTCGGACCGCGACGTCATGCCGGGCGCTGCGCGCGCCGTGCTTGAAGAGCGCATGCTGGCCTTCGCCTCTGAACGGCGGCTGGCCAACACCAACGGGCCGCAAGGGGGCGCAACCTTCGAGCGGCAGCTCTCCGACGGCCGCTGGCTGCAGGTCAACGAACTGAGGACCCGGGACGGCGGCACGGTCTCCGTCGGCTCCGACATCACCCAGATCAAGCTGCACCAGGAAAAGCTGGTCGACAGCGAGCGCCGGCTGATGGCGACCATCCACGACCTCAGCCTCGCCCGCCGGGCCGAGGAAGAGCGCGCCAAGGAACTGGTCGAGCTCAACCGCGAATATATGAAGGAAACCGAGCGCGCCGAGGCCGCCAATCGGGCCAAATCCGAATTCCTAGCCAACATGTCGCACGAGCTGCGCACGCCGCTCAACGCCATCATCGGGTTCTCCGAACTGATGGAACAAGGCCTGTTCGGGCCGCTCGGTTCGCCGCGCTACGAGGAATATGCCAACGACATCAACGGCAGCGGCAAATATCTGCTCGGCGTCATCAACGACATACTCGATATGTCGAAGATCGAAGCCGGCCAATTCTCGGTGGACCGCGAGGAAATCGATCTCTGCCCGCTGATCCGCGAGACGGTGCGGGTGATCTCGCTGCAGGCGGCGGAGAAATCGATCACGGTCGAAACCCGCATCGCCGATACGATGACGCTGTTCGCCGACCGCCGGGCGATCAAGCAGATCGCCATCAATCTGCTGTCGAATGCGGTGAAGTTCACCGGCCAGGGCGGCCATATCTCGGTGCGCGCCCGCAACACGTCAGGCGCGCTGGTGCTGACCATCGAGGACAATGGCTGCGGCATTCCGAAGGAGGCACTGAGCAAGCTTGGCCGCCCCTTCGAACAGGTGCAGAACCAGTTTTCGAAGAACCACGCCGGTTCCGGCCTCGGCCTTGCCATCTCGCGCTCGCTGGCCGAGTTGCAAGGAGGAGCGCTGAAAATCCGCTCGACCGAAGGCGTCGGCACGATCGTGTCGGTGCGCATCCCGGTGAAGAAGGCGCAACCGGCGGTGAAGGCGGCGGCCTGACGGCCCGCCAATGCGAGCGGTGCTCTCCGCTGCGTTCAAGGACTGGGTAGGCGCGGTCATGTAAGGGCTCCGGCGGCTTTCGCCGCCGGAGACATATCGCCACTCACTCCATGCTGTCGTCGCCGCCGTCCCATTGGTGGTGGCGGCCCATGCGGCCGTTCTTTGGCAGTTCGTTGCGCTCGATCTTGCCGTCATTGTTGCGGTCGAGCATCGCGAACACCTTTTTCTCGCGCCCGGTGATGTCGTCCGTGGTCAGCGTGCCGTCGCCCTTGCTGTCGTAGCGGGCAACGATGCGCTTGGCCATTTCCTCGAACCGCGCCTTCTCCAGCGCGTCAGCGAGCTGGGCGACTGTCAGCTTGCCGCCATTATCGGCGACCAGCTTCTTCAGCCGCGCGTTCATGGCGTCGGAAAACTGGTCGAAGCTGATGGTGCCGTTGGAATCCTTCATCGCCTTGTCGAGGCGCATCATGGTGCCCTCGCGCATTCTGGCGCTGGCATTGTTCTCGGCATAGGCGGTGGTGCCGACGGCGCCGGCAAGCGCGATGAAGGCAAGGGCAAGTCCGGTTGTCTTTCTCATGGGTATCTCCTGTTGCATCGTCACCCCCGATGCGATCCGAAACAGCCGCCAACGCTTCACGCCCTCACGACCGTTTCGTACGAAGCAAAAGGTTGAAATCCTTTCTGACCTTTTGCGACGTTTCCTTGAGATGTGCTTCCAGCACACCGAAATCCGGCAGGTCAGTCACCGCCAGAAGCAGATCCGACAATCCCGGCGGAACGTCATCGCGTTCGAATGCGCCGGTGAGGCAAAGCCGCGTCATCTGGGTCAGCGCCAGATAGAGCTGGTAGGCTTCGCAAAGCTGCTGCCTGACGTCGGCCTCGGCGAAATCCGGCGACAGATGCGCCAGGATTTCGCCGGTCGCGGTCACCCTGCGGCCGGCTTCGACCTGCCCGGTTATAACCGCCACCTGCGCGATGAATTCGAGGTCGATGAGGCCGCCGGAGATGAGCTTGATGTCCCAGAGATCGCGCGGCGATTTTTCCTTCTCGATCAGCGCGCGCATCTCGGATGCCTCCGCCCTCACCTTGGCGGCGTCGCGCGGCAAGGCCAGAAGTGCCGCCACCTCGGCCTCGACCTCGGCGCAAAGGGCCGCGTCGCCGCCGATGGCGCGCCCCCGGGCCAGCGCCATGTGCTCCCAGGTCCAGGCCTCCTGGCGCTGGTATTTCTTGAAGGCATCGATGTGGGTGGCCACCGGCCCCTTGTTGCCGGATGGCCGCAAGCGCAGGTCGAGCTCGTAGAGAACGCCTTCGGCGGTCGGCGCCGAGACAGCCGCGATCAGCCGCTGCGTCATCCTGGTATAGTAGTGCGATGGTGCGAGCGGCTTGTCGCCGTCGGACTCGTCGGCATTCGCGTCGTGGTCGTAGAGCAGAATGAGGTCGACGTCGGAGCCGGCGGTGAGCTCGCGGCTGCCGAGTTTGCCCATGCCGAGCAGCGACACGGTGCCGCCGGCGATGCGGCCATGACGCAGCGCGAATTCGGTGGTCACCGCCTGCAATGCGGCGTCGATGGTGAGGTCGGCGAGATCGGAAAAGGCGCGGCCGGCGCGCGCCGGGTCGATCGAGCCGGCGAGCAGCCTGACACCGATCAGGAATTTCTGCTCGGAGGCAAAGATGCGCAAACGGTCGAGCACGTCCTCATAAGCCCGGTCGCCTTCGATGAAAGCGGCCAACCGCGCTGAGAGATAGGCTCGGTTGGGCAGTTCGGCGAGCAGCGCCGGGTCGAGCAGACCGTCGAAGACATGCGGGCGCCTTGTGATGATTGCCGCCAGCCGAGGCGCGGCGCCCATGATCGTCGCCATTAGTTTCAGCAGGGCGGGATTCGACTGCAGCAGCGAAAACAGCTGGATGCCGGCGGGCAGGCCGGCGAGGAATTCGTCGAAGCGAACCAGCGCCTCGTCGGCCCGGCGCGTCTGGCCGAAGGCTTTGAGCAGCGCCGGCGTCAGTTCGGTCAGCCGCTCGCGCGCTTCCGCAGACTGGGTGACGCGGTAGCGGCCGAAATGCCAGCCTCGAATCACGCGGCAGATGTCGCTTGGCCGCTGGAAGCCAAGGCCGTGCAAGGTCTGCAGCGTGTCGGGATCGTCGACATCGCCGGTGAAGACCAGATTGCCGACGCCGGCCGACAATTCAGGCGCGGTCTCGAACAGCGCGGCGTAATGGCGCTCGACCTCATGCAAAGCCGCGCGAAAGGTTTCGGCAAATCTGGCGGCATCGGCAAAGCCCAGCATATGGGCGATGCGTTCCAGCCCTTCATCATCGTCGGGCAGAATATGTGTCTGCTCGTCGGCGACCATCTGGATGGCGTGCTCGACGCGGCGCAGGAACCAGTATTGGCGGGTGAGCGCGCCGCGGGCATCGGCGGTGATCCAGTTGCGAGCCGCCAGCGCCCTCAGCATCGGCACCGTCTCGCGGCCGCGCAGCTCCGGAAAACGGCCGCCGGCGATCAGTTGCTGGGTCTGGACGAAGAACTCGATTTCGCGAATGCCGCCGCGGCCGAGCTTGACGTTGTGTCCTTTGACCGCGATCTCGCCATGACCCTTGTGGGCATGGATCTGGCGCTTGATCGAATGAACGTCGGCGATCGCCGCATAGTCCATGTATTTGCGCCAGACATAGGGCTGCAATTCCCGCAGGAACGCATCCCCGGCATCGAGATCGCCGGCCACGGGACGCGCCTTGATCATGGCGGCGCGCTCCCAGTTCTGGCCGCGCGCCTCATAGTAGCGAAGTGCTGCCTCGACCGGGATCGCCAGCGGCGTCGAGCCTGGATCGGGACGAAGCCTCAAATCGGTGCGGAAGACATAGCCGTGCCCGGTGCGGTCCTGCAGGATGCGGACCAGCCTGCGGGTCAGGCGCGCAAACAGCTCTGTGGCGTCGAGCGGATCGACGATTGCCGGCGCATCCGGATCGAAGAAGACGACGAGGTCGATGTCGGAGGAGAAATTCAGTTCATGCGCGCCAAGCTTGCCCATGCCGAGCACGATCCAGCCGGATTGCCGTGACGGATTTTCGGGATCGGGTAATTTGAGCTTGCCTTGGCTGTGCGCCTCGCGCAGCAGGAAGTCGACCGCCGCGCAGGTGCAGGCATCGGCGAGATTGCTGAGGCGCCTTACCGTCAGCGCGGCATCGGCCTCGCCGGAGAGGTCTGCAAGTGCGATCAGGAAGTGAGCTTCACCCTTCCACTGCCTGAGTTCCATCATCAGGCTGGATTCGGAAACGGTCTCGGCAAAGGCGGCCTTGCCGATCGCTTCGGCGATGGCGAGCAGCCGAGCCTCGACACTGCCATCGAACAGCGCGTCGAGGATTTGCGGCCGGCGGCGCGCGACATCGCGGAGGAAGGGCGAGAGGTCGAAGACGGCAGCGAGAAACTCCTGTGCGGCGCCCTTGCCCCCTAGGAATTTCGCCAGCCGCGGCAGGTTCTCGTCCTTGGCATCGCCAGCGATCTCCGACAGTTCACGCCGGGCGCGGGCCTCATCCAGCGGCGCGAGCTGCGCCGCCAGTTGCAGGCGCCATTCGGTCTCGATCCGTTTCGCAGCCATCCTCACCGCCATCAATGGTCCTCCCGCGCCGGGAAGCTCATGATAACGGACAATCCGGGATTGGCAGGCAGAAGTTCAAGCCGGCCATTGTGAAAAGTCATGATCGCCTTGGCGAGGCTGAGGCCAAGACCGGATCCCGGCTGCGAGCGGCTCTTTTCCAGCCGCACGAAGCGCTCGGTCGCCCTGGCGCGGTCGGCATCGTCGGGGATGCCATGGCCATTGTCGGAAACGGAAAGGCGGATTTCGTGACCGACGCGCTGCAGGGCTACGCGCACGGCAGGCTTTTCCGTCGCATCGGTCGAGTATTTGATGGCGTTGTCGACGATGTTCGACAGTGCCTGGCCGATCAGCTCGCGGTTGCCATCGACGGAAAAATTCCCGTCCGCGGCAGTTTCAAGCACCACGCCAGCCTCCTCCGCCACCGGCTCATAAAGCTCGACAACGTCATGCACCGCGGCGGCGAGATCGACCTTGCTGGTGCTCTCCGAGGAATAGCCGGCCTCCAGCCTGGAGATCATCAGGATGGCGTTGAAGGTTTTTATCAGCTGGTCGGATTCGGCGATGGTGCCTTCCAGCGCCTGCCGGTAGTCGGTGGTCTTGTGCTTGCCCGAAAGTGTGGCCTCGGCGCGGTTGCGCAGTCTGGTCAGCGGCGTCTTCAAATCATGGGCGATGTTGTCGGAGACCTGCTTCAGCCCTTCGTTCAGCGTCGCGATCCTGGCCAGCATGGTGTTGAGGTTTTCCGACAGGCGGTCGAACTCATCGCCGGCGCCGGTCACCGGCAGCCGTCCCGTGAGATCGCCGCCCATAATGCGGCGGCTTGCCTCCGAGACGCTGTCGATGCGCTTCAGCGCGGCGCGGCCGACAAGGAACCAGATCAGCAGCCCGCCCAGGCCCATCATGCCCAGCGCCAGCATCAGGGCGCGGCGGACGACGGCGCGGAAGCGCTCGGGTTCGCCGAGATCGCGGCCGACAAGCATGATCATCTGGTTGGGCAGCCGCAGCACCAGCGCGATGGCGTTGTGGCCCTTCTCGCCCTCGGGCTGAATTTCGGTCTCGCCGGGCTGCGCGCCATTCGGGTCAGAAGCCTGGTTGCGCTGCCGTTCGAGCTCACCTTCGCCGAAACGGCGATAGGAGAAGGGTTCGGTCGTCCAGCCATCGGTCTCGAGCACCCCCGGTGCCAGGCTCTGCACGTTGCCGGTGAGGATCTGGCCGTTGACATCGGCAATGAGATAGAGGTTGGCGCCGGGCTGGCGCGAGCGCTGCTCGACGACGCGCACCAGCCGCGGCAGGCCGCCGCTCTGATAGGCACGGGCGAGGCCGAGCACCTCGTCATTGATGGTCTGCTGGGTCTGGCCGGTCAGCATGCGGGCCGACAACGACGTCATGTAGAAGACCAGCAACACGGCACATAGCGCGAAAAGCAGGAAATAAAGCGCTGAAAGCCGCGCCGCCGTCGTCCTCATGATGGCCGGCAGGGAAAGGGCCATCGAGTTCTAGCTCATGATGAGATTTGGCTGAAATCTCATCATGACCTACCCCTTTGTTGGAGCATGATCTTCTCCAAAAACCGGTACCTACTTTTTGGGATCATGCTCTAGCCGCTCTTCAGCATATAGCCGGCGCCGCGAACCGTATGCAGGATCGGCTTGTCGAAACCCTTCTCGATCTTGCCACGCAGGCGCGAGACGTGAACGTCGATCACGTTGGTCTGCGGATCGAAATGATAGTCCCAGACATTTTCGAGCAGCATGGTGCGCGTCACCACCTGGCCGGCATGGCGCATCAGATATTCGAGCAGGCGGAATTCGCGCGGCTGTAGCGTGATCTCGCGCGCCGCGCGCTTGACCGAATGGGACAGCCGGTCAAGCTCGAGATCGCCGACCCGGTAGACGGTTTCGGCCTCCCTGGCGCTGGCGCGGCGGTTCAGCACCTCGACGCGGGCGAGCAATTCGGAAAAGGCATAGGGCTTGGTCAGATAGTCGTCCCCGCCGGCGCGCAGACCGGTGACGCGGTCATCGACTTCGCCCAGCGCCGACAGGATCAGCACCGGCGTGGTGTTGCCGCGCGAGCGCAGGCCGGCAATGACGGAGAGCCCGTCGCGGCGTGGCATCATGCGGTCGACGACCATCACGTCATAGTCGCCGGCATCGGCCAGCGCAAAGCCGGTTTCGCCGTCGCCGGCGACATGGGCGGTGTGCCCAGCCTCGGCAAAGGCCTTCTGCATATAGTCGGCCGCCTCGCGATCGTCTTCTATGACGAGAATCTTCATAGAGCCGTTATACGCGATTTCGCCGGAAGATTGAGGGGCCGCCATGAGCGCAAAAGCTTTCGTTCAAGCATGTCGTTTTGCCAAAACCGCAGTGCACTTTTGGGCGACATGCTTCGCTGTTAGAGCGGCAGCGGGCGATGGGGGCCCGCTGCCGCCGGGGGCAGAACACGATGACTGACTAACGCGATCGGCCCCTTGCTTCCCGTGCGGCGGCTCGGGGGTGTTGAAACCGCCGCACTGGAAACTGTGTGATGTCAGCCTTTGGCGACTGGCAGCGCGACGAAGCGGTTTGAATCGTCGCGGGTGATCTGCATCAGCACCGCCTTGCGGCCGGACTTGACCGCATCGGCCATCGCCTTGGCGACGTCGTCGGTGCCGTTCACCTCCGTCGAGTTGACCGAGGTGATGACATCGCCGGGCTGGATGCCGCGGTCGGCGGCATCGCTGTCGGGATCGACATCGGTCACCACCAGGCCCTTGCCGTTTTCCGACTTGGTGACGGTGAGGCCGAGATCGGCCAGCGCGGCGGGCTTTGCCGGTGCCGCGGGCTGCTGCGGGTCGGCCGAGGCCTGCTTGTCAGTGGATGGCAACGTGCCGAGATCGACCTTGATGGTCTGGCTCTTGCCGTCGCGCCACACCGTGACGTCGACCGACTTGCCGGGTGGGTAGGCGCCGATCAGACGAGCCAGTTCCTTCGGCGATGCGACGTCCTTGCCTTCGACCTGGGTGATCACGTCACCGGCGGTGATGCCGGCCTTCTTGCCGGGGCCACCGTCCTGGGCGCCCGAAACCAGAGCCCCGTTCTGCGACTTCAGGCCCAGCGATTCGGCGATGTCCGATGTAACCGGCTGGATTTCGACGCCGAGCCAGCCACGCTGCACCGAGCCGCTCTTCATCAGATCCTGCACCACCTGCTTGGCGGTCGAGGCCGGAATGTCGAAGGCGATGCCGACGCTTCCGCCCGACGGCGAGAAGATCGCGGTGTTGATGCCGACGACCTGGCCGTTAAGGTTGAAGGTCGGGCCGCCCGAATTGCCGCGGTTGACCGAAGCGTCTATCTGGATGAAGTCATCATAGGGACCGGCGCCGATATCACGGCCACGGGCCGAGACGATGCCGGCGGTGACGGTGCCGCCGAGGCCGAACGGATTGCCGACGGCCACCACCCAGTCGCCGACGCGAACCTTGGAATCGTCGGCGAAATCGACATAGGTGAACTTGCCGACGCCATCGACCTTGAGCACCGCCAGATCGGTGCGCGGATCGGTGCCGATCAGCTTGGCGTCAAGCTCCTTGCCGTCATTCATCACCACTGTGAAGGCGGAGCCTTCCTCGACGACATGGTTGTTGGTGACGAGATAGCCGTCATCGGAGATGAAGAAGCCAGAACCCTGCGCCACCGGACGCGGCTGGTCGTTGTTATGGTCGCGGTGGCTGAAGCGACGATTGCCGCCGTCATGGCCGTTCTGATCACCAAAGCCGCGGAATTGCTTGAAGAACTGGCGCAGCTGCGGATTGTCGGGCAGGTTGTTCATGCCGTCCGGATCGTCGGACTGGTCGGAGCCGTCATCGGCGGCAGGCTCGATCTTGGCCTTGACCTTGACGCTGACCACGGCCGGCGAAACGCGCTCGACGACATCGGCAAAGCCCGGCACCTGGGGCGCTTCGACCCGCACGGCGTCGGCCAGAACGGGAGCTGTACCAGTGGCAACGGCGCCGAAACCGATGCCGCCGGCAATGGCCAGCGAAGCGGCGGCGGCCAACAGGCGCTTGCGGGTGCGGGAATATGGGTTGGGGGCGATAGTCATGGGTCTCATATCCTCTTTTCACTGGATGCGGCTCAGGCAGAGCATCCTCGGACAAGAGAAATAGAGAGGCGCACATTACGGCGCCATTTCCGGTGCATGAAAGTTTTGTAATGTTGGGCGGTCGCACAAATCGCTTGGTTGCGCTCGCCTGCTGCCCTATGGTGTACACAACTCAGCACAAGGCTTTCACAATGACAGCAAGCACCACCATGACCATTCGAGTCTCGTCCGAGACCAAGCTGAAGCTGGAGCAGATCGCTACCGATACCAGGCGTAGTAAATCGTTCCTCGCCGCCGAGGCGGTCTCAGCCTATGTCGATCGCGAGCTGGATATCATCGAAGGCATAAAACGTGGCATGGCCGACGCAGAGGCTGGCCGTGTCGTGCCCCACGACGACGCCATGGCGGAGCTCGACGCGGTAATCGAAGCAGCGAAAGCCAGGCGCGCAGGCAAGGCGTGAAGCGGTTCGTCACCTGGTCGCGAGAAGCGCTGGACGATCTCACGCAGCAAGTTGCCTTTATCGCTCAGGACAATCCTGCCGCCGCCCGACGCCTCGCGGACCGTATCCGTGAAATGGGCCGGGGCCTTGGTGATATGGCGACGGGCCGACCTGGCCGGGTAACAGGCACTTATGAGAAGCCCATCGGCCGCCTGCCCTACATCATTGCCTATGAATTGCGCCTGATCGCCGGCCGTCAGAGCATTGTTATCCTGCGCGCCATCCACACGTCGCGGGACTGGCCTTTGGAGGAATGGCCGAGCTAGTCGCTCAGCATCTTGTCCAGCGCCGCCTGTTCCTCGGCGCTCAGCGCCTTGGTTGCCAACGAGCGGCGGGAGCGTGTGGTCAGCACAATGTAAATGCCGCCGACTAGAAGCAGAAGCACCGGCGTGCCCCAAAGCAAGGCGTTGCGCGGGCTGAAGCGCGGCTTCAACAGCACGAACTCGCCGTAGCGCGACACGATATAGTCCATCACCTGCTGGTCGGTATCGCCGGCAACCAGGCGCTGGCGCACCAGGATGCGCAGGTCGCGGGCGAGGTCTGCATCGGATTCGTCTATGGACTGGTTCTGGCAGACCATGCAGCGCAGGCCTTCCGACAGTAGCCGCGCCCTCGCCTCGAGCGCCGGATCGGTGAGAACCTCGTCCGGTTTCACCGCTTGCGCCGCGCCGGCAAACAGCAGCGCCAGAAGCAGGGTGAACGAGGCCAACGAGAACCTGGTGCTCACGGCGCGCCTGCCGACGGCATGGAGGCTGCCTGCTTGCGGCGGCGCGAGGGTGCGCCAACCCGCAGGCGACGGTCGAGCAGCGACATTGCGGCTCCCGCCATCATCACCAGAGCTCCGCCCCAGATCAGCGTCACCAGCGGCTTCCACCACAGGCGCACCACGACGGATCCATCGGTGCCTTCATCGCCCAGCGACAGATAGAGCTGGCTGAAGCCGATCGTCTCGATGCCGGATTCGGTCGTCGTCGTCTGCCGCACCGGAAAGAAGCGCTTGGCCGAGGTGATTTCGGCTGAAACGCCGCCATCGGCGCCGATCAGGGAAAAGCGGCCGCGCTGCTCGCTGTAGTTCGGACCCTGCGCCGGGAAGAGGCCGTCGAAACGCAGCGTGTGGCCGGAGAGTTCGACGCTCTCGCCGGCATGCATCGACAGTATCCTTTCGGTGCCGAAGCACAGCGTGCCGACAATGCCGAGCGTCGTCAGCCCGAGGCCGAGATGGGCAAGTGCAGTGCCGAACACCGAACGCGGCAGGCCGGCGAAACGGCGCAGCATGATGGCGTGCGACACATTGCCAAAGCCGGACTTGACGGCGAGGTCGGTGAGCGCGCCGCAGACCAGCCAGCAGGCGAGGCCGACACCAAGGGCGGCGAACACCGACGCGCCGTCGATGAACAGCCCGGTGACCAGCATCGCCAGGAGAGCGGCGCCGAAAGCCGCCATCAGGCGCTGGGCGACGGCATAGAGGTCACCGCGCTTCCAGGCGAGCAATGGTCCGAAAGGAACCACGACCAGCAGCGGCACCATCAGCGGGCCGAATGTCAGGTTGAAGAAGGGGGCGCCGACTGAGATCTTGCCGGCCGAAAGCGCTTCGACCGCCAGCGGATAGAGCGTGCCGACCAGCACGGTGGCCGTGGCCGTGGTCAGGAACAGATTGTTGAGGACAAGCGCGCCTTCGCGCGAGATCGGGTGGAACAGGCCGCCGGCCGTCAGCCGCGAGGCGCGCAGCGCAAACAGGGCCAGCGAGCCGCCGATGAACAGCGTCAAAATGCACAGAATGAAGATGCCGCGGGTCGGATCGGTGGCGAAAGCATGCACCGAGGTCAGCACGCCGGAGCGCACCAGGAAGGTGCCGAGCAGCGACAGCGAGAAGGTGAGGATGGCAAGCAGCAGCGTCCAGATCTTGAGCGCCGAACGCTTCTCCATGACGATCGCCGAATGCAGAAGAGCCGTGCCGGCCAGCCACGGCATAAAGGAGGCGTTTTCGACCGGATCCCAGAACCAGAAGCCGCCCCAGCCGAGCTCGTAGTAGGCCCAGTAGGAGCCCATCGCGATGCCGCCGGTGAGGAACATCCAGGCGACCAGCGTCCACGGCCGCACCCAGCGCGCCCAGGAGGCATCGATGCGGCCTTCGATGAGGGCGGCGACCGAGAAGGAAAAGCAGATAGAGAACCCGACATAGCCGAGATAGAGCAGCGGCGGATGGATGGCGAGGCCAAGATCCTGCAGGACCGGGTTGAGATCGCGGCCCTCGATCGGCGCCGGATTGAGCCGGGTGAACGGATTGGATGTCGCCAGGATGAACAGGAAGAAGGTGGCGCCGATAGCCCCCTGCACGGCCAGCACATTGGCGCGCAGCGTCGCCGGAAGGTTGGAGCCGAAGACAGCGACCAGCGCACCGAAGAAGGTCAGGATCAGCACCCAGAGCAGCATCGAGCCTTCGTGATTGCCCCAGGTTCCGGTGATCTTGTAGATCAGCGGCTGCAGCGAATGCGAGTTTTCCCACACACTCGCCACCGAGAAATCGGAACTTGCATAGGCGCCGGCGAGTGCTGCGAACGATAGCGCCGTGAGCGCGAAGCCTGTGACCGTGACGGGACCGCCGACAGCCATCAGCCTCTGGTTGCCGGTACGAGCGCCGATGATCGGCACCAGCGTCTGCACCAGCGACAGCACAAAGGCGAGGACGAGCGCGAAGTGTCCGGTCTCAACCATTACTGGCTCTTGCTCTCTTGCCACACGCCCTTGGCCTTCAACCCGTCAGCGACTTCCTTGGGCATGTAGCGCTCGTCATGCTTGGCCAGCACGCTGTCGGCGACGAAAACGCCGTCGGCGCCAAAGCTGCCTTCGGTGATGACGCCCTGCTCCTCGCGGAACAGATCGGGCAGGATGCCGGTATAGGTGACCTTGACCGATTTGTGCGTGTCGGTGACCGAGAACGCAACCGTCGCGCCCTGCCCGCGCACGACCGTGCCCTTTTCGACGAGGCCGCCGAGCCTGATGCGCTGTCCCGGCTGCAAGCTGGCGGTGGTCAGATCGGCGGGCATATAGAAATAGGAGGCTTTCTGGCCCAACGCATAGAAGGTCAGCCCGGTGGCGGCGCCGAGGAAGGCCAGACCTCCGACAATCACCGACAATCGCTTCTGCTTGCGCGTCATGTCCTACTCCGTCGCCGTCAGGCCGAGCGAGGCGGCAAAGGCGGTGAATTTCTTCGCTTCCTCACTGTCGGCGCCAAACACGGCGATACCGCGATGCAGCGCGTCGCGCGCCTGGTCGGCCTTGCCCAGCACAACATAGGAACGAATGAGCCGCATCCATCCTTCCTCGTCGCGCGGATTTTGCCGCAATTTTTCGTCGAGGCCGGCGACCATGGTTTCGATCATGGCCTGCCTGTCCTGCGGCGCCATCGACGAGGCGGCATCGACGGCTGCGGCGTCGGGGCCTTTGGCGGGCTCTCCTGACGCGACGCTGCGGTTGGCGGCCTCGGCCAGTGCCCGTTGGACAGCTCCGCGCCATGGCGAATCCTGCGGCAGGGTATCGAGCATTTTCTGCCAAGCCGTGGTTGCCTCGGGTATGCGGCTTTCCTGGGCCAGCGCCATCGCCAAATAGAACGAGGCTTTCGCGTTTCCCGGGTCGAGTTTTAGCGCCTGTTCGAAAGCGGATTGCGCATCGGCCGAAACGATGCCGCCGGCCGCATTGGCGATCGCTTCGCCGAGACCGGCCTCGCGGGCAGCCGTGTCGCCATCGAGGCGGATGGCATTGCGATAGGCGGTCACGGCATCGGGAAAGCGCTGCAGGCGCAGATAGATCGGGGCGAGCACGTCCCAGCCGCGTCCATCGCCAGGGTTGGCGGCAAGATGGGCCTCGGCGCGCGCCACCAACTCGTCGACCGAACTATCGGCCGGATTCTTGGCCAGCCGTTCGGCAAGCGGCTGCGACGGCAGATCCGGCGAGCCGAGCTGGCTGTAAAGGCCCCAGCTGAGCAGAGGGACCGCCAGTACCGCAGCCGTTGCCACCAGCCTTGCCGCCTTTGACGGCTGCCGCGTGCCAGGCGCATCGGCTTGACCGACATTGGCTTGACCAACATCTCCCAGGCGAAGGATGCGGCGGGCGATCTCAGTGCGCGCCTCCTCGGCTTCCGCCGGCTGGATCAGCCCGCGCGCGGCGTCACGCTCAAGCTCGGCCAGTTGGTCGCGATAGACTTCGAGGTCGTGGTCGCTGCTGGTCGGAGCGTCCTTGCCGCCACTGGTCAGCGGCAGCAGCACCGTCAGGCTTGCGCCCAGCGTGAGGATTGCGGCTATGACCCAGAACAGCATGGTTCTTCCAATAGAGCGAGAGCCCTGCTCTCACAACATGAGGGTGCTGCGACGCTTTGACGGGATTCCGACCCCGGCCCAATGTTCAGGTCAGCGGCGTCCAGCTGCCGTCGGCGTTGCGGCATGCGGTGCCCCGCGCGGTCTGGCCGGCCGTGCCGGTAAACACCGTATGGGTGTACTGGCGGCAATCCTGCGAGCCGACGCGGTAGGGCTGGGCCGCGACGACTTCGCCGGAATGAGCCGAACTGTCGCTCTTCCACGTCACCTTCTGGCCGCTCGCCGTATATTCGAGCGCCTTGTATTCCGCCTCGAGCGCCTTGCGCTTCTCGGTGCTGTTCAGGCCGCTGCCGATCGATCCGCCGACGAGCCCGCCGGCCATGGCCGAGATGATCGTCGTCGCGACTTTGGCCCCTGAAGGAGGCGACGCGGGCGGGTTGGTGATGGAGATATCCGGGCCACTGCCCTTGCCCAGCGTTCCGCAGCCGGAAAGAGCGAGCAGTGCGGAAACGAGCGCAACGCGAATCTTCATGCCAACAACCGGTTTTCTTGAACGGGATGCGCTGGGGGCCGCGTCATCGGGGGCGTCAGGACGTCATACTATTGATATTTGTCGGAAATTTGGCCGTTCTTAACGGCTTTTGCGCAATCGAGGGGCCGCCATAACACAGGCATTCGGCCGTGTCGATTGGCCCTGGGCAGTACATCATTGCAAGCTCCGCAAGCGCACAACCGCCTTCAGCCCGCCCATCGTGGAGCGTTCCAGCGCCAGCGCCCCGCCATACTCGTTGACGAGGTCGGCAACGATGGCAAGTCCGAGCCCGGTTCCCGGCTTTGTCTCGTCGAGGCGCCGGCCGCGTTTCAAAACATCGCGGGCCTTGTCCTCGGGGATGCCGGGACCGTCATCCTCGATCGATAGCTCGAACAGGCCGGCTGCGGCCGGCGTGACGGATACGGCAACAGTGCTCCTTGCCCATTTCATCGCATTGTCGAGGAGGTTGCCGACCAGTTCCTCCAAATCCTCGCGCTCGCCAGCAAAGACGATGTCGGCCGCCGGCAGCGTAAGCGACAGGCTGACATCAGGCTTGAGTTTTTGCAGCACGCGCACCATGCGCTGCACCAGCGGGGTCACCGGCGTGCGGTAGACGACGCTGTCGCGCTGCGCGGCGACCCGAGCCCGCTGCAGATAATGGTCGACCTGCTTCTGCATCGAGGCGGCCTGGTCGGCGATGAGCTGGCCCTTGGCGCCGCCGAGCGCCCGGCCCTCGTTGATCAAAACTGCGAGCGGCGTCTTCAGCGAATGGGCGAGGTTGCCGACCTGCGTGCGTGAACGCTCGACGATGCGCTTGTTGTTTTCGATCAGCGCATTGGTCTCGTTGGCGAGCGGCTCGATCTCGGCGGGAAACTGGCCGTCGAGCCGTTGCGCCGTGCCTTCGCGCACCTGGGCAAGCGCGTTGCGAACCCGGCGCAAGGGCTGCAGGCCGAGCAGGATGGCGATCGCATTGATGGCGATCATGCCGACGCCGAACAGGCTGAGATAGGTCAACAGGCGGCCCTGGAAGGTGGCGATCTCGTGCTCGAGCTCGGTCTTGTTGCCCATTACGCGGAAGCGCGCGGCGCGGTTCTTGGCATCGAGGACGAATTCGCTTTCGAACACTTGCAGTTCCTCGTCACCGATGCCGTCGGTGGAATAGCTGCGCTGGAAACTGGAATTGAAAGGCACCTCGGCAACGGTCGGCGACGGGATCGTCGTGGTCATCGAGGACGAATGAAGGTTGCCGTGCACGCCTTCGGAAGCCGGCTCCACCGACCAGTACCAGCCCGAATTCGGCTCCGAGAAGCGCAGGTCGCCAAGGTCGGGAGCACCGGTGAGCTGGCCGGATTCGGAAACGCCGACCGAGCCGATCAGATTGAACAGATGCGCCGACAGCAGGCTGTCGAAGCCGCGCTCGCTGGCCTGGCGGTAGAGCGTGGTGATCAGAGTGAAGATGACGATCAGGGTGAGGATCGCCCAGATCGTGGAAAATCCGATGACGCGGAAGGCCAGCGAGCGCGGCCAGAGCCGCGCCGAAAAAGGCTTCCTTGCTGGTATGGGGAGCGGTTCCGCCTTACGCCTCCGGCTCACGCATGCGATAGCCCATGCCGCGCACGGTTTCGATCATGTCGATGCCCATCTTCTTGCGCAGCCGGCCGACAAAGACCTCGATGGTGTTGGAATCGCGGTCGAAATCCTGGTCGTAGAGATGCTCGACCAGCTCGGTGCGCGACACCACCTCGCCCATATGGTGCATCAGATACGCCAGCAGGCGGAACTCATGCGAGGTCAGCTTCAGCGGCACGCCGTTGACATCGGCCTTGGAGGCCTTGGTGTCGAGGCGCAGCGGCCCGCAAGTGAGCTCGGACGAGGCATGGCCGGCGGCGCGGCGGATCAGCGCCCTCACCCTGGCCAGCACCTCCTCGATGTGGAACGGCTTGGTGACATAGTCGTCGGCGCCGGCATCGATGCCCGACACCTTGTCGCTCCAGCGGTCGCGCGCTGTCAGGATCAGCACCGGCATCTTGCGGCCGTTGCGGCGCCAGCGCTCGACGACGCTGATGCCGTCCATCTGCGGCAGGCCTATGTCGAGCACGACGGCATCGTAGGGCTCGGTGTCGCCGAGGAAATGCCCCTCCTCGCCGTCATAGGAGCGGTCGACGACATAGCCGGCATCGACCAGCGCGTCGGCCAGCTGCCGGTTGAGATCCTTGTCATCTTCTACGACGAGTACGCGCATGATCGGTCAGGCCTGTTGATGGGTCAGATATAGGCCGATTCCGGTGGTCTGGGAAACGACCCTGCAAGGGGGAAGATTGGATCAGTTCGCCGGGACGACGATCTCGGAGCGGCGCGGACGCTGGCCGTCCTTGCCCGGCACAAGCACGACGATGACGCAGACCTCCTGGCCGCCACGCGTCGTCTGCGAAGCCTTGGCCAGCGTGCCGCCATTCTGCTCGGCAACCTGCTGGCCGATCGCGTAGCAATCCGCCGCGGCTGCCGGCGTCGCTTGCGACGCCAACAGGCCGGCCGCTGTGAGCGCCAGTATCGCGGTTCTGACATGAGAGCGAAGCGTTTTCATGGTCGGCGTTGTAACGCAACTGTGCTGAACGTGAAATGAACGGTGAACGGGTGAAAATCCATCCCCGCAATACCCCCTGCGCGCGCAACGAATGAATGCGATCCTACCGCCCAGTCCCTCAGACCGGGCAATGGATTCATAACCGGAAAACCGGCTGCGCGGCTATGGTGTTTGCGCGCAGGTTCTCAATTCGCAGCCAGATTGGGAACAGGTCAAGGCGAGACCATTCTGGGGCCGCCCTAAATAGCGCGGGAAAACGTCAAATCATCGGAGTGCGCCATGACGGATAAACACCTTGCCGACCTTTACCGGGGCTATATCGCTTGCCTGAATGCCCAGGACTGGGCGAAACTTGGAGACTTTGTCGGCGACGAGGTGCAGCACAATGGCGAAATGCTGGGCCTGTCGGGTTATCGCCGTATGCTCGAAGGCGATTTCGAGGCGATTCCCGACCTCCGCTTCAACATCGAACTGCTGGTCTGCCAGCCGCCGCGCGTGGCGGCGCGCCTGCATTTCGACTGTCATCCCAAGGGCGTGCTGTTCGGCCTGCCGGTGAACGGCAAGCGCGTGTCGTTCGCTGAGAATGTTTTCTACGAATTCGGAGAGGGTCGCATCCGCGAGGTGTGGTCAGTCATCGACAAGGCCGAGATCCAGGCGCAGATCTAGGTTGCTTCAATCACTTTGTTCGGTGAGGGCGCGTATCCGCAGCACCCCGTGGTAGAGCGCCAGGTCCTCGTCGTAGCGGGCCTCGGCGAACTCCAGCGACAGGCGGGTCTGGTCGCGCGAGCCGGTGGCGAAAGCGGCGCCGTCAAGGCGCGCCCGGATGCTGTCCATAATCAGACGCGTCTCGGCCTCGCCTTGCGCCTTCGACCAGACATGCAGCGTGATGAGCTGGTCGTCATCATTGTCGGCGCCGGTGTCCAGATCGAATGCGCTGGTCCTGCCATAGGTCACATAAGGGAAGGCGGCACTGTCGGCCGCCTGCTCGCGCAACCCGGCGCCGCCGAGCAGCGCCGTCAGCGAGGCATCGCTCTTCAATCTCATGAACAAGGCTTGCAGCAAATCGCCGGGCGCCGTCATCGTCGTCTCCGTTCGCCTGTCACGCTTTGAACAACCTCAGTTTCGCGCGCAACCTAACCGCGTTGCACGGATTTCGCCAGATGACGATCCGCCTGATGGAAGGCGGCGAATCGGGCGGCATGGCCCTTTCACGGACCGGGTTCTATTTGGCATGCGGGGAGTTTCAAGAAGGGTGTTATGAGGAGCCCTGTTTTCTCCGGCAATTCGAGGTCATTTCATGCGAACGCCACCGCTGCTGCCGGCCTTTGGAAAGCTTGGCGTCAAGCCCCCGGTCGCGATTGCGGCAGCACCCGCCCTGTCGAAGAGGACCGTGGCCCTGCGCATGCGCGAGATACTTTCAATGCATGGCGGCCTGGCCTTGAAGCTGTCGGTGGCCTGGACAATCCTGATCCTGGCGGCGGCATTTTTCATGTCAAGGGCCTGATGCCGATATGGCAAACCGCTACGCGTTGCGCATGGACGAGCCCGAGAGCTGAACTATCTTCGACATCTTCACCGGCCAGCCTGTCGAGCTTAAGCAACAGGTAATGGTGGCCATGAATTTGCGCGATGCGGAAGCGATGGCCGACCGCCTGAACAGCCGGGACGTCAAGCGGCGGGCAAAAGCCGACCGCAAGTCCTGACGCACGCTGATCTCAGCCGCTCTGATGCAAGACGAACGCGCGCTAGCCGAAATCTGCGGCTGTGAGCACATAAATGCTCTTGCGGGTGCGGGCGTAGGCCTTGCTGGCAATGTCATGGATGGAGCTGGACGCGGTATCGAAGGCCGCCAGATAGGTGGCTTCCGCGGTCGCAGTCCCTGATGGCGCCTTCGAGAGGGCATCGGCGGCGACAGAGAAGGAAATCTGGAACATGCCGTCATGGCCGACAAAGCGGATGCGCTTGCCGGCCTCGTCATAGAAGCGGCTTGGATTGGGGAATGTCAGGCTCATGACGTGCCCCCCTTCGGCGCGGCGGCGGCTTTCTTGACGGTAGCCCGCTTCTTC
Organism: Mesorhizobium sp. M0626; assembly: GCF_040320665.1. NCBI lineage: Bacteria > Pseudomonadati > Pseudomonadota > Alphaproteobacteria > Hyphomicrobiales > Phyllobacteriaceae > Mesorhizobium > Mesorhizobium sp. M0626. The sequence goes on from NZ_JAMYQD010000004.1 coordinate 269,212, forward strand.
TTCGGTGTCGGGTTCAAGGCTTCCGCGACGCGGTCGGCCTCTTCCTTGGCCAGGCGCAATTCCCTGAGCCTTGCTGTCTTGATCTCCCTGGCCCTCGCTTCGGACATGTAGTCGGAGGTTGCCTTGTTGCGCTCGGCCGTCTTCTTCTGCTTGTCCATGAAGCGGGCTTCAGCTTTTTCCATGATGCTCTGATTGCCTTCGGCCATCGCATAGATCTCCTCGTGCCTGAAATTGTGAAATCGAACTTACGATATAAATAGTCGCTTTGGCCTCGAAATTCAATTTTTCGAAATATCTAGGCGCCTCGCGACGTTTCGAACCCGGCAGACATCACAATACTTTTTAATATTTAATTTTGGCCACGAATAATTTTTGGCACTCCTATCTATCGAGTGCCAACACGCCTATAAGAACGGCGCGGTCGCCTATGCCGGCCCCAGAAAGAAGTTCTCATGAAGTTTCGGCCACTCCACGACCGCGTCGTCATCCGGCGCGCCGAAGGCGATACCAAATCCAAGGGCGGCATCATCATTCCCGACAATGCCAAGGAAAAGCCGCAGGAAGGCGAAGTCATCGCCGTTGGGCCGGGCGCACGCGACGAAAACGGCGCGCTTGTTCCGCTCGACGTCAAGGCCGGCGACTTCATCCTGTTCGGCAAATGGTCGGGCACCGAGGTCAAGATCGACGGCGAGGACCTGCTGATCATGAAGGAAGCCGACATTATGGGCGTCATCGACAAGAGCGAGACGGCCGCTATCGGCAAGAGCGGGACGGTCGTCACCGAGAAGAGCGTCAAAGCCAAGAAGGCTGCCTGACCGGCCTGGCTTTGCCAGGCTCCGGCGAGCCGCTTGCTTCACCACACCAACGGGATTGAAAAAAATGTCTGCCAAGGAAATCAAATTCGCCACCGACGCGCGCGACCGCATGCTGCGCGGCGTCGAGATCCTCACCAATGCGGTGAAGGTCACGCTCGGCCCCAAGGGCCGCAACGTCATCATCGACAAGGCCTATGGCGCGCCGCGCATCACCAAGGACGGTGTGACGGTGGCCAAGGAAATCGAGCTTGCTGACAAGTTCGAGAACATGGGCGCGCAGATGGTGCGCGAAGTGGCTTCGAAGACCAACGACCTCGCCGGTGACGGCACCACCACCGCCACGGTGCTGGCCGCATCGATCCTGCGCGAAGGCGCCAAGCTGGTTGCCGCGGGCATGAACCCGATGGACCTCAAGCGTGGCATCGACCAGGCTGTCGCCGCCGTGGTCAAGGACATCAAGGCGAAGGCCAAGAAGGTCAAGTCGTCGGCCGAGATCGCGCAGGTCGGCACCATCGCCGCCAATGGCGATGCCAGCGTCGGCGCCATGATCGCCAAGGCGATGGACAAGGTCGGCAATGACGGCGTCATCACCGTCGAGGAGGCCAAGACCGCCGACACCGAACTCGACGTCGTCGAAGGCATGCAGTTCGACCGCGGCTATCTCAGCCCCTATTTCGTCACCAATGCCGACAAGATGCGCGTCGAGCTGGAAGAGCCTTACGTGCTCATCCACGAGAAGAAGCTCGGCAATCTGCAGGCGATGCTGCCGATCCTCGAGGCGGTGGTGCAGAGCGGCAGGCCGCTGCTGATCATCTCGGAAGACGTCGAAGGCGAAGCACTGGCGACGCTGGTCGTCAACAAGCTGCGCGGCGGCCTCAAGGTCGCGGCCGTCAAGGCGCCGGGCTTCGGCGATCGCCGCAAGGCGATGCTGGAAGACATCGCCGTGCTGACATCGGGCCAGATGATTTCCGAGGATCTCGGCATCAAGCTCGAAAACGTCACCATCGAGATGCTTGGCCGCGCCAAGCGCGTACTGATCGAGAAGGACACCACCACGATCATCGACGGCGCCGGCACCAAGGCGACCATCCAGGCGCGCATCGCGCAGATCAAGGGCCAGATCGAGGAAACCACGTCCGACTATGACAAGGAGAAGCTGCAGGAGCGGCTGGCCAAGCTCGCCGGCGGCGTCGCCGTGATCCGCGTCGGCGGCGTCACCGAGTCTGAAGTGAAGGAAAAGAAGGACCGCATCGACGACGCGCTGAATGCGACGCGCGCGGCGGTGGAAGAAGGCATCGTGCCCGGCGGTGGCGTGGCGCTTCTACGCGCCAGATCGGCGCTGGCCGGGCTGACTGGCGCCAATGACGATGTGACGGCAGGCATTTCGATCGTGCTCAGGGCACTCGAAGCGCCGATCCGCCAGATCGCCGAGAATTCCGGTGTCGAAGGCTCGATCGTCGTCGGCAGGCTGTCCGACAGCAAGGACCACAATCAGGGCTTTGATGCCCAGAACGAGGTCTATGTCGACATGATCAAGGCGGGCATCGTCGATCCGGCGAAAGTGGTGCGCACCGCACTGCAGGATGCCGGCTCGATTGCAGCGCTTCTGATCACCGCCGAAGCGATGATCACCGACGTTCCGGCCAAGGATGCGGCGCCTGCGGGCGGCGGTGGCGGCATGGGCGGCTACTGACCATCGCCCGAAAATTGCCCGCCTGGGAATCTGGGCGGGCATAAATCAGAACAGGCTGCCGGGGACATTTCCCCGGCGAGCCAGGAATTTCCGTCAGTCAGTCAAGACCAGTCAGCAACGACAGGGAGATCGACAGATGATCACATTTGCCCCGAAGCCAAACGCTGTATCCGCGACCAAGCCGGCGGAGGAGAGCCGCTTCGATCGCATCCGCCGGATTGCCGCCGACAAGCACAGGCAGGCCGATGCCGGGCCGATTCGCCGCGAGCCGTCGAAGACCGGCGACAAGCGGCCGATGTGACGGCTGCCAACCTCACGACATCGGCAACGCTCCGCCCTCTTCGGTGCGGCGGGCAATGAACTCGTCGAGCACATCGGATGTGGCAACGGCCGACGCCGGCGGCTGGAAGTCGGCCAGCGTCCGCTTCCAGATGCCGGTGGCGCGTTCGGTGGCCGACTTCGAACCGGACTGCGTCCAGCTGCCGAAATTCGACCAGTCGGCGACCAGCGGCTCGTAGAAGGCGGTGCGGTAGCGCGTCATGGTGTGGCCGGCGGAGAAGAAATGCCCGCCCGGCTGGACTTCAGCGATCGCCTCGAAGCCGATCGAATCCTCGTCGCCGGGGGTCGTAGCGCAGAGTTCGGCAACCGTCTGCAATACCTCGATATCGGTGATCAGCTTCTCGTAGGAGACGCTGAGGCCACCCTCCAGCCAGCCGGCGGCATGGATGCAGACGGTGGCGCCGGCAAGCACCGAGCCCCACAGCGCGAACTGCGTCTCGTGCGCCGCCTGCACATCGGAAATGTTGGCCGCACTGCCGCCGCCGGACCGCCAAGGCAGGCCGGTGAAGCGGGCCAGCTGACCGGCGCCCAGCGTCGCCTTGACGTGCTCGGGCGTGCCGAAGGCCGGTGCGCCGGACTTCATGTCCACATTGGAGGAGAAGGATCCGTAAACCACCGGTGCGCCCGGCCGCACCATCTGCGCCAGCGCGAGACCAGCCAGCGCCTCGGCATGCTGCAGCGTCAATGCGCCGGCGACGGTGATCGGCGCCATGGCGCCGGCCAGGCAGAAGGGCGTGATGATGGACACCTGGCCGGCCTTGGCGAAGTCGATGATGCCCTGCGCCATCGGGATATCGAGCTGGCGCGGCGAATTGGTGTTGATGACGGCATAGCAATGGACGCCGGCAAGGAACTCGTCCTGCGAGAGGCCGCGCGCCAACCGGATCATCTCGAACCCGTCCTCGACCTGCGGCGTGCCACGGGCGAAGACGAAGGGAAACTTGTCCGACAGGGTCAGCTGCGCACGGTTGACGGCATAGTGGCGCAAACGGTTGTCGACATCCTGAGGCTCGATCCAGGGGCCGAGCATATGCAGCACGTCGAAATTCTGAACAAGCTTGGTCAGTTCTTCGAAAGCGGCGAGCGTGCCCGGACGCCGTCCGCGTTCGAGATCGGTGACGTTGGGCGCCCCGGCTCCGGCGAGGAACGTCATCGAGCCGAGCTCCAGCATGAGATCGCGGCTACGGTTGCCCGCCAGCGCCCGGATGGATTTCGGCGCCGAGGCCAGTGCCGCAGTGACAATATCGCGGCCGATGCGCACCATCCGGCTGTCCTCGTCGACCAGCGCACCGGCTTTGGCGTAGATCGCCCGTGCCTCCGGCAGCAGCACCTTGATGCCGAGCTCTTCCAGCACGCGCAACGCCGTGCCGTGGATGGCCGCGACCTGGTCGTCCGAAAACACCGGCTGCGGCAGGAACGGGTTCTTGAGCGAGCGATAGTTCGGGTGGCGGCTTGGCCCGCTGCCGGCCTCACCGGTGTGCCCGCGCCGGCGCTCGCGCCTGGTCTCCCTTATGATGTCATCGACCATGGCCAAAACTCCTCATTGCCGCATCGCCTGCCCTCGGGGTCGTATGGGAAGGCCGGAATAATTCGCGCCGGCCGCTCGACGCCGACAATGTGCACCGAAAGCGCGGTCCCCTCCCCGGCGAATTCGTCGCCCAGCAACGTCAGCGCGACGCTTTTGCCTATTGTGTAGCCATAGCCGGCTGAGGCGACGAAGCCGACGCGCCGGCCCTTGTGCCAGACTGGCTCGAAGCCACTGGCGTCGGCATCGACGGCGTCGACCTCCAGCGTCACGATCCGGGCGGCGCTCAACAAACCGTGCGGTGTGGCCTGGCAGCCCTTGTGAGCCGGGCTGAAATGGATGAATAGTCTTGGCCGGGTATGCCCGCCCTGAAATTGCCCGCTTGCGGTTCTCAGGTGGGTTGGGTGAGTTTCGGGAATGGCCAGTCCTTTAGAACGACGTCCAAGACGAAGAGGTCCGATCGCCGCCGCATTGCTGGCGGTGGACGCGTGGATCGATTCCTCGCTCTACGAAATCGGCTTCAAGGCCGGCCAGTTCTGGGAATCGGCAACCATTTTTTCGCGGCGCTTCCGAGTCACCGGCTGGCGACGCGGCATCATCGAGGTGCTGAGCGAAGGTTTTACGATGGGCGCCGGCGGCGTCGTCGTGCTGCTCGCACTCGCGATGCCGGCCTTCCAGATCACCACCGGCGACTGGCGCAGTCAGGGCGATTTCGCCGTCACCTTCCTCGACCGCTACGGCAACGAGATTGGCCAGCGCGGCATCATCCAGCGCGATTCCGTGCCTGTCGACGAGATGCCGGACCATGTCATCAAAGCGGTGCTGGCGACCGAGGACCGGCGCTTCTTCGAGCACTACGGCATCGACGTGCTCGGCCTGTCGCGCGCCATCTTCGAGAATGTGCGGGCCAATTCCGTCGTCCAGGGCGGCTCCAGCATCACCCAGCAGCTGGCCAAGAACCTGTTCCTGTCGAATGAGCGTACCTTCCAGCGCAAGATCAAGGAAGCCTTCCTGTCGCTGTGGCTGGAGGCCAATCTGTCGAAGAAGGAGATCCTGCAGCTCTATCTCGACCGCGCCTATATGGGCGGCGGCACGTTCGGCATCGAGGCGGCGGCGGATTTCTATTTCGGCAAGAGCGTCAAGGATCTGAACCTCGCCGAGGCGGCGATGCTGGCCGGCCTGTTCAAGGCGCCGACCAAATACGCCCCGCACATCAACCTGCCCGCTGCCCGCGCTCGCGCCAATGTGGTGCTGTCGAACCTCGTCGATTCCGGTTTCATGACCGAAGGCCAGGTGCTGCAGGCAAGGCTGCATCCAGCCGAGATCGTCGACCGCGGCGAGCAGAAGAGCCCGGATTATTACCTCGACTGGGCCTTCGATGAGGTCAAGAAAATCGCCAAGCCCGGCCAGCATTCGCTGGTCGCCCACACCACTTTCGACGCCAACATCCAGAAAGCGGCGGAGGAATCCGTCGAATTCCATCTCCGCCAGTTCGGCAAGGAATACAACGTCACCGAGGGCGCCGTTGTAGTGATCGAGACCAATGGCGCGGTACGCGCCATTGTCGGCGGCCGCGACTATGGCGCAAGCCAGTTCAACCGCGCCACCAAGGCGCTGCGCCAGACCGGCTCCTCGTTCAAACCTTACGTCTACGCCACCGCCATGGAGCACGGGTTCACCCCGGACTCCGTCGTCTCAGGCGGGCCGATCAGCTGGGGCGGCTGGTCACCGCACAATTACAATGGCGGCTCGGCCGGCAATGTGACGCTGATCACGGCGATCGCCAAATCGATCAACACCGTGCCGGTACGGCTGGCCAAGGACTATCTCGGCATCGGCCCGATCAAGGCGATGGCCGAATCATTCGGCGTGGAATCGCCGCTGGAGTCGCACAAGACCATGGTGCTCGGCACATCGGGCATGACGGTCATGGACCAGGCGACGGGCTACAGCGTGTTCGCGCAGAACGGCTTCGCCGGCTCGCGGCACGGCATCACCCAGCTCGTCACCCGCACCGGCGATGTCGTCTACGACTTTGCCAAGGATGCGCCGGCGCCGCATCGGGTTCTGTCGGAACAGGCTTTGAAATACATGAACACCATGCTGGCTGCGGTGCCGGCGATCGGCACCGCGCGGCGCGCGCAGCTGCCCAACATCGTCGTCGCTGGCAAGACGGGGACGACGCAATCCTACCGCGACGCCTGGTTCGTCGGCTTCACCGGCAATTACACGGCTGCCGTCTGGCTCGGCAATGACGACTTCACCCCGACCCGCAACATGACCGGCGGCACGCTGCCGGCGATGGTGTGGCAGCGGCTGATGGTCTACGCGCACCAGAATATCGACCTGAAGCCGATCCCCGGCCTAGACAAGCCCTTCGTCGACGAAGAGATCGCGGCCAAAGCCGAGGAAGCGGAGAAGAAAAACGCCGATCAGGCAGCCGCCGATGCCGCGGCCGAGCGCCCGGCGGTGTTGTCCAGCCGCACGACACAGACGCTGCGCGAGATGACCAAGGTGTTCCAGACAGCGCCCGTGCTCGGCTCGCCGCAGACACCGGAGACCCTGTCGGCGCTTTGATTCCACAGCGCTGCTTGCTCTGTGGCCTGCCCCGCTATATCCCCGAACGATAATTCTCTCGTCCCGGTTCTTCATGCTCAAGACCGCCTTTTTCACGCTGCTTTCGCTTGCCATAGCCATCGGCCTCGGCGGCGGCAGCGTCTGGTATGCGCTGCAGGCGCAGAGCGGCGTCGGCGCGATCAGCATCGGCCAATGGACCGCCTTCCCCGAGATCGGCACGCAAGATGCCGACCCCTATTCGAAGGCGCGCGTGGCGCGCGAGGGCGTGCTGGCGCTCGGCAAGGCGGAAGGCTTGTCCTTCATCGCCGAACGCGATGCGGCCGGCGATGAGCTTCAGCGGCAATGCGACTACAGGATCGAAGGCAGTTTCCCGACCGCCCGGTTCTGGACGCTCTATGCCGCGGATCAATCGCTCGGCGTGGTCGACACCGGCAAGCCGAGGCTGGCGGCGCTGCAATCCTACCAGGTGCTGCGTCAACCCGACAATTCGGTGATCATCGCCGTCGGCAACCGTCCGGCCCCCGGCAACTGGCTTCTGACCGAAGGTTTTGGCCGGATGTATTTCGTGCTCACCTTCTACGACACGCCGATTGCCTCAAGCACCGGCCTTTCCGACGTGTCGCTGCCCCGGATCGTCAAGGCTGGCTGCAATGCGTAGGTTGCTGCACGCCATCCTGCTCGGCCTGCTCGGCGCCGGCATCGTCCACATCGTGGTGCTTTTGCTGGTGCCGGAATTTACCGAGCGCGATGCCTGGTCACGGCTGGCGATGGCGTCCGACCTCTACAAGATGACCAGGCTGGATGCCGAGGCGGGCGGCGCGCCGGTGGTGAAGTCGGTGGATCCGCTGTTTTACGCCGCCGCCTGCCGCTTCGACCTTGCCGAAGGCGTGGTGCGGATCAAGGCGCCGGGCAGCGTGCCGTTCTGGTCGGTGTCGGTCTATGACCGCAACGGCCACAATTTCTATTCATTCAACGACCGCACGGCGACCGGCAACAAGCTGGACACCGTGGTGCTGACGCCGGCACAGATGATCGACGTGCGCAGGGAGCTTCCCGAAGACCTGCAAGGGGCGATCTTCGTCGAGGCGCCGATCGAGGAAGGCATCTTCGTCATCCGCGCCTTCGTGCCTGACGACAGCTGGAAGCCGGTTGTGTCGCAGTTCCTGGACCAGAGCTCCTGCGAACTGCAGGACTACTGACCTCACCCCGACGACCAGCAAATTCAGTGGTGCGGAACAGGCGTCCGTGGTGTGCCCGGCTGGTCCGCCGGTCGCGCCTGGCCCGCCAATGGCGGATGCTCGTAGCGGACGCCGGGAAAAATGATCACCGCCGCCGGCGTACCGGTGTCCTGAACTGCTCGATTGACTGGTGCCGATCGCGGCACGAAAGACAGTACCATGCCCATGGTTCGCGTATTCCTCTCGGTTGCCCCGGAGCACAACGCAACGCCTCCAAATGTGATTAAGGCCGGCAGAGGGTTAACGGAGCGCTAACGGATCGCGGCTAATTTGATGTTTGTTCCAGGCCTTGCGCGAAACCGACACAGTTGCGGTTGAGCATGGTCCGGGTTGTGTCGAGTGTCGGGCGTATCTTCCGTGTCAGCTTCGGATTTCAGGCAAATCGCCATACGGACGGAATCGGGAAAAGCCGAAAGGCTGTTTCGCGCCGCCGTGTCGGCGTTCTGCTCGCTGACCCGCCCGTCGCGCCGCGAGATCGCCCAGCTCGAGGATCTGACGCTGCCGCTGTTCGACAGCGTGCCGGTCGAATCGCGCCGCTATGTCGCCGCCGCCCTGTCCGAATGCGAATATGCGCCGGCCGCCCTGGTGCGGCGGCTTTGCGAGGAGCCGGTCGATGTCTGCGCGCCCTTGCTCGTCCGTTCGCGGGCGCTGGGCGACATCGACCTGATCGCGTTGATCGGCCGCCACGGCCTGCCGCATGCGCGCGCCATTGCCCGCCGCAAGGATTTGAACCCGACCATCGCGCAGTTGATCAAGGCGCTGGAAAAGCCGACCCTGGTGCGCGTGCGGCAGCCCGAGCCGATCGCCGACGTGGCGGGCGCCGACGCCGAAGCCGCTGCCGCCGCTCCCAGCGCACCAAAACTGCCCGGCAGCGCCGCCGAAACCGCCAGGCGCCGCCTGCGCTCGATGATGCTCGCCGAGGGCGAGGCGACATCGGTCAATCCCTTCGTCGGCTCAGCAACTTACAGCAAGCTGCGCGAGACGGCGCTGACCGGCAACGCCGCCTTCTTCCAGACCGCGCTTGCCGACGCGCTCGATATCGACTTCTCGACGGCGCGGTCGCTGACCGAGCATTCGAGCTATGTCTCGCTGCTCGCCGCGCTGCGGGCGCTCGACCTCAGTGAGGACAGGGCATTCCTGATCGTGGTCGCGGTTTACCCCCGGGAGTTTCCGCACCCGCAGGCGATCCGCATCTTCCTCGACCGCTACCGGCTGCTGCACCACGAGGCGGCGCTCGACAAGGTGCGCGGCTGGAAGGCCGAAACATTGTCGCGAGCGGTGCGCGGCAACACCCCTGTCGCCGCGAATGGCGACCAAGCGCCGGACGTCGACAAAGCCAGCCTAGGGGCCAGCCTCAAGGCGTCTTGACGGAGAGAAGCTCCTCGACGGAAACCGTTCCGGCCTCGATCTCGACCACCCAGATGTCGGGATCGAATTTTTTCTCCCGCTCAAGCCTGGCGTCAAGCGCGGCGGCATCGTCGCCGGCGCCGAGCAGCGTGAAAAAGCGATCATCCGGTTTGTCCGAATCGTAGCTCGTCTGCGGCGCCGGGCCGAACAGGGAGACGTCGCCCAGCCTGCCGCGGGAGAGCACGAAGACAGCGCCGGCCTCGGTCGCGCCGCGCTTGACGACGGCCGCAAAGCCGCCGGCGCCGAAAACACGGCGCAGCAGGGCCGACACCCAAAACTCGGTGGTTACGCGCATGACGAGGCTCCGGAGGACATGCGCGGCGTCTTAGCCGGATTTTCGTCTATCCGCGAGCGGTCGTCTTGACCACTCAATTGGTCAGGCCGATCTCGCGCATCTTGACGTAGACGACCTCGTCGGGCTCGCCCGTTTCCGGCAGGCCGAACAGCGACTGGAATTCCTTGATCGCCGCCTTGGTGCGGGCGCCGACGACGCCGTCGAGCTGCATGTCGTCATTGCCGAATGCCTTCAGGCCGGCCTGGATCTTGACGATGCGGGCATCGGGCGCCTGGGCGGATGCCGGCGCGGAAACCGGGATGGGCGCAGGCGCGGCCTCGGGCGCGGCAACTCGAGCGGCGGCCATATCCACGGGCCGTGGCAGCGGATGCGGGATGCCAGCTGTGGTCTGCTTGGCGCCGAGCTGGTCGAGCAGCACGGCGTCGATCTCACCGGAGGCCGGCAGGCCAACTTTCTGCTGGTAGGCCTGGATCGCCTTTTGGGTATTCGGCCCGGAAATGCCGTCGACCGTTCCCGTGTAGAAATCGAGATCCTTCAGGATGCCCTGGACCTGCTCGACGGTCGGGTCGCTTTTGACCGGTGCCGGGCCGGGCCGCAGGATGTTGATGGTGGTTTCGGGTTCGTCCCCGCCGGGGTGCGGAAAACCCTCGATGCTGCGGGTGGCGAAGAAGGCGCCGGCATGCGGAAACGGCTGGTACCACAGCGCGTTGGCGGAAACGTAGAACAGCGTCACCAGGAAGGCGGTCGACCCGCCGACCAGGACCGGATTGCGCGAGATCGCGCCGCCGAGCGCAATCGCGCCGGCCTCGAACGCGCCGCTGCGGCGCTTGACCGCCTTAGGCTGTTTTGCGGAGCGAGCCATTCCTGTCCCCTTTCGCGTCGCCTTTCGTCCTGGTCGCGGACATCGGCAGCACGCCGTTCCTGTCGGTCGCGCTCCTCTTCGGCCCGTTCACCGGCAGGCTGATCGTGACCGTCGTCCCCTCGCCCGGCATGCTTTCGATCGACATCGTGCCGTCGTGCAGCGCCACCAGGCCCTTGACCAGCGACAGGCCGAGCCCGGTGCCCTCGAAGCGGCGCGTATAGTCGTTCTGGACTTGCATGAACGGCTTGCCGAGATTGACAAAATCTTCCTCGGCGATGCCGATGCCGGTGTCCCTGACCCAGAAATGCAGCCGCGAGCCGATCCGCTTGGCGCCGACGATGATATCGCCGCCATCGGGCGTGAACTTGACCGCATTGGAGACGAGGTTGATCAGGATCTGCTGCACGGCACGACGGTCGGCATTGATCTCCCCGGCGTCCGGCGCAATCTGCGCCTGGAGATCGATGTTCTTGGCATTCGCCTGCAGCTGCATCATCGACTGGCACATCTCGACCGCTTCGATGAATCGGAACGGTTCGGGCTCGGTCGCGTAGGCGCCGGCCTCGATCCTCGAGACATCAAGGATGGAGGTGACGACGGCAAGCAGATGCTGGCCCGACTCCTTCACCAGGCCGACATACTCCTTCTGGCGCGGGTCCTTGAAGCCGCCGAACATCTCATGCAGCAGCATGTCGGAAAAACCGATGATGGCGTTGAGCGGCGTCCGAAGCTCATGGCTGACGACCGCCAGGAAGCGGCCCTTTGCCACCTCGGCCGACGCTGCGGCCTCATTGGCGGCAGCAAGCTCGTCGCGCAATTCGGCAGTTTCGTCGTTCTCGCGCAGCAGCAGAGTGAAGGTCTCCTGCTGCTCTTCGGCGCGCATCAGTTCGAGCTGAAATGGCCGGTAATTGTCGGCCGTCGAGGCGCTGCCGTCCTGCGGCAGCCTTACCCGAAGATCGAGCCGGCGCGCCAGGGCGCCATCGCGCATGTCGGCAAGCGCGCTGAGATAAGCGACGCGATCGGACAGGTGGATGCGGTCGAACAGCCCGGCGCCGAAAAGCAGTTCCGGCGGCAGCTTCAGGATGGTGCGCGCCTTGGCCGAGGCATCCAGGACCTCGCCATGCCGGGCGACATGCAGGACAACGGCGTCGATCATGTCTTCAAGGCGGTCGTTTGGAAGGAGCGCGGGCTGCGCGCGTGCGGCATCGCCGAGGGCTGCGAGCCGGGGAACCAGCGTCAGGCCCCAGGCGAGCGGCAGCAGCCAGTGCCACGCCGCGACTTGCGCCCCTCCGAGCGGGACGACAGAGCCGACAAAGGGCTGCAGCAGCATTGCGGCCAAGGTTGAGAGGCCGCCCCAAAGTGCCGCGCGCTTTGAACCGCCGATCCACCAGGCCTCGAATGGCAGTGCCAGGGCCAGCAGCGCAACCGGCGACGCCAGGCCGCCTGCTGCCGCGACGGCGCCGGCAAGGGCAAGACCGCCGGCGGCAAGGGCAACCTGGGCTGCCAGCGTCATCTTGCCCGACGCCGCCACCAGCAAGGCGGCGAACCAGCAAAGACCGAAGGCGGCGAAAATGGTTGCGACGGTGACGGCGGCGCCCATGCCCGAGGTGACCAGTGTCACCGCCGCACCGGCGGCGAAGAACGGAGCGGCAAGCATGATGCCGATGAACCGGCGCTGGCGCAGGCGATCGCCCTGGCCGATGATGGCCGGATGGACCATGCGTTCGCAACCGGCCGCCAGCGCGCCAGGCAGTTCAATATATCTGGCAGTTGTCAAACTCAACGCACTCGCACCCGGTCGTGACTGCCCCTGCGTTGCAGGTCGCTTTTGCTTGTTTGAAACTCGCATCCAGCGTTTAAGGAATGAATAAGGCTGACCGGAACAACGAGCGCGCTGCGGCAAAAAATTGGAGCGCCGGCACCGGAATGCACTGCCATTTGTAGCCATAGTAAACGGAGCGTTATGTGCAAAGGGCGTGCCCGTGGCTGCGAAACCCTGAGCCGGCATGCCTGCTCTTCTGAAGATATCCATGCGCAACAATCGCTTAGATGGTTACTGCAAGGTTAAGAAAATTGTCGGCATTTGAGGCTAATGCACTGCAAAACGCCTCGCTTCGAATTTGCCTAAAATTTGAGGAAAATTTTCACTGAGCAAGAAAGCCGTCCTTTGCGCCTCATGTGCCATTGTCGCTGATATAAAGAGGTCATTGCGCATGGACGCATGATCCGGTCATTGGACGAGAGGGCAGATCGATGGGCTTTTTGATAAGAATGGCGTTCTGGTTTTCGCTGGTGTTGCTGGCGCTGCCGCTGACCGTCGGCCCCGACGAGGATGGCCGCGAGAGCGTCGGGCCGTTCCAGGCGCTTTTTGCGGCGCGCGAAGCGGTCGGCGACATCGCCGGCATTTGCGAGCGTAAACCGGACGTCTGCGAAACCGGCAAGTCGGCGATGCATACGATCAGCGCCCGGGCCAAGGAAACCGCCAAGATCGCCGCCGCCATGCTGGACGACAAGAGCGCCGAGACCTCGCCCGATACATCGCTGGCCACCGGCAGCGTCGCCGAGGACATCGTGCTGCCGGCGACAGTCAACATACCTGCCAAGCTGGTGGCGAAGAACTAAACTCCGTTTCAGCTGGTATCTACAGCGACACCGCAGGCCGGTCGGACCTCTCGATGCCTGCGGTGCTTTTCTTCTTTTTCCGTGACGCCGCAGCCGCGGATGACTATATCCCGAGCAATGGCCACGACGATCCAGACGATCCGCGACGACTTCTCCCTGCTCGACGAGTGGGAAGACCGCTATCGCTATGTGATCGAGCTCGGCGAAGCGCTGCCGCCATTTCCCGACGCCGAACGCAACGCCGCCAACAAGGTGCCGGGCTGCGTCAGCCAGGTCTGGCTGACCACGAGCCGAGCGCCGGGCGCCGATCCGGTCATCACCTTCACAGGCGATTCAGACGCTCATATCGTACGCGGTCTGGTCGCCATCATGCTGGCGCTGTTTTCGGGACGGACTGCCAGCCAGATCCTTGAAACGGACGCCGAGGCGACGCTGAGGTCGCTTGGCCTCGACGAACATCTGTCGCCGCAGCGGGCCAATGGCCTGCGCTCAATGGTCAAGCGCATCAAGCGCGACGCCGAGATGGCTCTCAAGCAGACTGCTTGATTGCTCTATCTTCTCTTCTTTCGACGCAATTCCCAAGAGAAAGCGCTCGGCAGTTTTCCTGGAATTGTTCTAGAAACAAAACGGCGCCGTAAGGGGCGCCGTTGATCTTGTCCATTGGAGCGGTGTTACCGCCCCTTGCGCTTGCGGCCGAGGCCCATCTTCTTGGCCAGCTGCGAACGGGCAGCGGCATAGTTGGGGGCGACCATCGGATAGCTGGCGTCGAGATTCCACTTCTCGCGGTATTCATCGGGCGTCAGACCGTAATGGGTCATCAGGTGGCGCTTCAGCGACTTGAACTTCTTGCCATCTTCAAGGCAGACGATGTAATCGTCATGAACAGAGCGCTTCGGGTTTACCGCAGGCTTCTGCTTGTCGGCCGGAGGCTGTTCGCTTGCTCCGCCCACGCGCCCGAGAGCGGCATGGACATCAGCGATAAGGTTCGGCAGTTCGCCGACGGGCACGGGATTGTTGCTGACATAGGCTGCCACCACATCGGCGGTCAGCTCGATCAGCGCATCGCTATTTCTGGAAGGTGTTTCGACGATATCCATGGTTTAGGCCCCAACGAAGGATGTTTCTGTTTGCGCCCTTTTTGGAAGATCGGGCATGGCGCGAATTCCACGCGGGAAGAGCTTCATGGATTCGCGTCCGGGCATCTTAATGAGCCCCCAGACAAAGTAAGTCAATTCGCATCTTGCGCTATATTCAACGATATTCATCGAATAGTCGCTCTTCAGCTTCAATCTTTCGTGCACTCTGTAACTTCGCGATATTTTCTGGTCGGACCAGGACTAGCATGACGTAAGGTCACGCCGTCGCTAAATCAGCAAGGACTCATAAAGTGGGCAGCGATGCTTGGTCTATGCTTCAAGATTTGGGCGGCTGATTGTCGGATTCGTACCAAACCGCAAGTTGCAAAGCGTTGGCGAAACACGCCGAAGAAGATCTTCGGTCTGACCGGATTCAATACGGCGTGAGGTATTTTCCATAGACCCAGCCACTAACAAAACCACCATTTTGCGCCGGGTCGTGCCAAACTTGACACCATTGATAGCGAATTGCCTGTTTCTGTTTCCAGTGCGGCTGGCCGGCGATCTCCAGAAGATTCAAGCCGCTGGTGCACTTGCCGGTCATCTGCAGGATCGTCCCGTTGGGATAGGCGGCCTGCTTCTGCGAGGTGCCGGACGGATATTTGCGAACGTTGAGCGTGTCGCCGAACGGCACGCCAGCCACTTGCCAAGCGGCGAACGCGGTTGCATGAGACTGGCCGGTGAAAGCCAGAACGGTCGAAGCGACGACGGCGAGAGCCGCAGCGGTGTTGATATGGAAATTCATCATCCTCTCCTTTTGGCTCATCTCCCGAGCCCGCCGCAACCAATACATCCCGGCCCTTGAACCCGCGCTGATCGGCGTGTTCATTTGCCATTCAAGTAATTTCTTCAGTGAGACGCAATGACCAAGACCTCAGCTTTTCCGACCGCCAGCCCGCCGAGCCCCGAGAAACACCCCGTCTTCGACACGCATCACGGCATTACCCGCACAGATGACTATGCCTGGCTGAGGGCCGAGAACTGGCAGGCGATGTTCAGGGACCCTTCCCTGCTTGAGGGCCGCATCCGCGCCCATCTCGAAGCCGAAAACGCCTATCAAGCAGTGCTTATGGCCGATACGCTAGAGCTTCGGAAGCAGCTGTTCGGCGAGATGAAGGGGCGCATCAAGGAAGATGATTCGACGGTGCCGATGAAGGATGGCCCCTATGCTTACGGCTCATCCTTCAAGCTTGGCGGCGAACAGCCCCGCTATTTCCGCATGCCGCGCGATGGCGGCGATGAGCAGATCCTGCTCGATGGCGACGCGGAAGCCGAGGGCAAGCCCTATTTCCGCCTCGGCGGCGTCGACCATTCGGCCGATCACCGCAAGCTGTTGTGGGCGTTCGACGACAAGGGCTCTGAATTCTTCACACTTCGCGTGCGCGATCTCACCAGCGGCAAGGAACTGAGCGACCAGATCGAGGCCACCAGTGGTGGCGGCGTCTGGAATGCCGCCGATGACGGCTTCTTCTACACAAGGCTCGACGACAATCATCGCCCGTCCAAGGTGCTGTACCACGCGCTCGGCGGCAGCCCCCTTAATGACCGGCTGATTTATGAGGAAACCGATCCCGGCTTCTTCATGGATGTCGGCGGCACGCGCTCCAACGAATGGATCATGATCGGGATCAACGATCACGAAACCTCGGAATATCACCTGATGCGCGCCGATGAGCCTTTCGCCGAGCCAAAGCTGGTGGCAAAGCGCGAGACTGGCCTGCAATATGATCTGGAAGAAGGCGGCGACATCTTCTTCGTCCTCACCAATGCCGACGGCGCCAAGGACTTCAAGATCATGACGGCGCCGGCTAATGACCCGGTTCGCGCCAATTGGGAAGAGCTGGTGGCGCACGAGCCAGGCCGGCTGATCCTGTCGGTGGTCGGCTTCAGGGATCATATGGTCAGGCTCGAACGCAAGGAAGGGCTGCCGCGCATCGTCGTGCGCGATCGCCGCAGCGGCGAGGAGCATCTGATCTCGTTCGACGAAGAGGCGTTCTCGCTCGGCCTGTCGGGGTCCTATGAATACGACACCGAGATCATGCGCTTCACCTATTCGTCGATGACGACCCCGGCGCAGGTCTTCGACTACAATATGCGCAGCCGCGAGCGTGTGCTGCTGAAGACCCAGGAAGTGCCGTCCGGTCACAATCCGGATCATTATGTCACGCGCCGGCTGATGGCGCCGGCCGCCGATGGCGAACTGGTGCCGGTCTCGCTCCTGCATCACCGCGACACGCCGCTCGATGGCTCCGCACCGTGCCTGCTTTACGGCTACGGCTCTTACGGCATTGCCATCCCGGCGGCGTTCAACACCAACTGGTTCTCGCTGGTCGACCGTGGCTTTGTCTTTGCCATCGCCCATGTCCGCGGCGGCAAGGACAAGGGCTATGGCTGGTATGACGACGGCAAGCGGGCGCACAAGATGAACACGTTCACCGATTTCATCGCCGTTGCGCAGCATCTCGTTGCTGAGCGCTACACCCAACACGACCGCATCGTCGCGCAAGGCGGCTCGGCCGGCGGCATGCTGATGGGCGCGATCGCCAACATGGCGCCGCTCAGTTTCGGCGCCATCGTTGCCGAGGTTCCCTTCGTCGACGTGATGACCACCATGCTCGACGCAAGCTTGCCGCTGACGCCGCCGGAGTGGCCGGAATGGGGCAATCCGATCGCATCAGTGGACGATTACAATACGATCGCGGCCTACTCGCCCTACGACAATGTCGCTGACCACGACTATCCGCCGATCCTGGCGCTGGCCGGCCTCACCGATCCGCGCGTCACCTATTGGGAACCGGCCAAATGGGTGGCGCGGCTGCGCGAGCGCAAGAGCGGCGACAATCCGGTGCTGTTCAAGATCAACATGGATTCCGGCCATGCCGGCGCGTCGGGCCGGTTTTCCAGGCTGGAGGAGATCGCCTACACCTATTCCTTTGCGCTCAAGGTTACGGGCAAGCCCGAACCCGAGGTGACGGGCAAGGCTGAGAGTGCAACGGAGGCGTAGCAATGATCGATCTATCCACCTTGACGGCTTACATAGCGGTTGTGCTTGGCTTTGTGTTTATTCCGGGCCCAGCCACGCTTCTGACGGTTGCGCGAGCGACGAGTTCCGGAACCAGGGTTGGCGTCGCGACGGGCGCGGGCGTCGCGGCTGGCGATGTGTTCCATACCGTCATGGCGATGGTCGGCATTTCGGCGATCATCGCCACTTCGGCAACGCTGTTCAGCATCGTAAAATACATCGGCGCGGCATATCTCGTTTACCTCGGTATTCGCGCAATCATCGAGAGAGCACCGGCCGACCCTACTGCCGGCGCACTCGCGATCTCCGCCAGCAAGGCATTTCGACAGGCTGTCCTGACTGAGGTGCTCAATCCAAAGACCGCGCTTTTCTTCCTCGCCTTCCTGCCCCAGTTCGTGCGGCCTGAAAACGGATCGGTGATGCTCCAGCTGATGACGCTGGGGGTAATCTTTGTTCTGCTCGGGCTTTTCAGCACAGTTGTCTTTGCCGTGAGTGCGGGCCGGCTCGGCGCGTTCCTGCGCCGCAATCCGTCGGTGGTGAAATGGCAAGGCAAGGTGGTTGGCGCCATCTACTGCGCCTTGGGCGTTCGTCTGGCCTTGCAGCAGCGCTGATGTCGGAGCGAAAGGCGCGCCCGTCGGGGCGTGCCGATCATCACTTTTTGAATTCCGGGCTGCTCATTTTCACTCGCATTTGCAATGGCTGCGCGCTACCCAATGCGCGCCACCTTCCAGACCATGACATACGCAAAGGGGCCACTATGTTGCTCGTCGACACCTATCTCGAGAAATCGCCGATCCAGGGCATCGGAGTTTTCGCCAGGAACCACATTGCCAAGGGCACGCTGGTCTGGAAGCTCGACCCCAGATTCGACCGGATCATCGACGTCGAGACCTATGAGGGCGAGAGCGGGCCGGTGAAGAACTATCTCGACCGCTATTCCTATCCCGACCGCCGCGATCCGGCCTATATCGTTTTCGAAGCCGATGATGCCCGTTACATGAACCATGACGACGAACCGAATTGCGATGTCTCCTCCCCCGAGGAAACCTATGCCTTGCGCGACATCGCACCCGGCGAGGAACTGACCTGCAATTACAGCCATTTCTTCGAGACGGGCTTCGACTTCCTCGGCGATCGCCACCTGTAGCGAGATCACTTGTAGGCGAGATCACTTGGCCGGCTTGCTGCGCACCGGGTAGCCGTTGGGATGCGGCGGCGCCGCCTTGAGATAGGCGGCTATTGCCGCGCGATCTTCCGGCGCCAGTTCGGCCATGTTGTGCTGCACGTCGACCATGGCGCCGCCTACCGAATCGAAATCGGGCGTAAAGCCGGTTTCGAGATAGTTGGCGATGTCGGCTTCCGACCAATCACCGAGCCCGCCCTCGCCCGATGTGATGTTCGGCACGATGCCGCTGCCTTCGGCGGCCGCGGCACCCGCCAGCCACTGGCTTTTCCTGGTGCCGCCGGTGAAGTCGCGCGGCGTGTGGCATTCGCCGCAATGGCCGGGTCCCTCGACCAGATAGCGGCCGGCCAGTACCGGATCAGGCGTGCCATCGGCAAAGGCAATCACCGGCTCCTTGCTGAGATAGAGCCGCTTCCACAGGCCGAGGCCGCGACGGATGTTGAAGGGGAAACTCAGCGAATTGTCCGGCGCCTTGCCGGCCACCGCCGGCAGCGTCTTCAGGAACGCATAGAGATCGGCAATATCAGCCGGCTTCATGCGGGCGTAGGATGTGTAGGGGAAGGCCGGATAGAAATGCTCGCCCGACGGCGACACGCCCTTCAGCATGGCGTTGGCAAGGTCCTCGACCGTCCAGGCGCCGATGCCGTCCTTGGGATCCTGCGAGATGTTGGGCGGCACGAAGGTGCCGAACGGCGTCTTGAGCTCGAGGCCGCCGACCAGTTGCAAACGGCCGTCGCCTTGCGAGCCCGGCTTGGCGTGACAGGAGGTGCAGCCGCCGGCATTGAAAATGCGCTTCCCCCTGGCGGCGTCGCCGGGGCCGAGCTGCGCCAGGGTGCCAGTGTCGAGCTTGACCGGCGCCGACAGGAACCAGCCGGCGCCGGCACCGACGACGCCCAGGACAAGGGCGGCGCCGACAAATTTTTTCCACAAGGGCATTGCCCGGGATCAGCTCTTCTTCACCCGATAGGTCTTGTGGCAGGTGCCGCAATCACTGCCGAGCGTATCGATCTGCGCCTTCAGCGCATCGACATCGGCGGGTGCGGCGGCGACTGCGGCCTTGACGTCGGCGAGGTACTTGTCCTCGGTCGATTTGAAGCCCGCCATGTCTTCCCAGATTTTGGGCGAGGCGGTGGTATCACCGCTGTCGCTGCCGGCCGGGAACAGCGCGTCGACATCGAACTTCTCGGCATTGACTTGCAGCGCCTGCAGCGCCGTCAGCACGGCGGCGGCATCGAAGTCTGCCTCGCCCTTGGCGATTTTCGACAGGCCGCCGACAATCTTGCCGCGTTCCTTCATCAGTCCCTGTCGGTCGAGGATCGGGTCGGCAAAAGCCGCCGAGGCGGCGAGGCTGAGCATAGAGATGGCGATAACAAGCTTTCTCATTCAATTGGCTCCAGGATGATGAGGGGTCGCGACCTAACGTTAACGGAGGGCGGGCCGGGATTATTCCCTGTCCGCCGGCCGGATTCTGCCGAATTTTGTGTGCCTGCTGCTTCAGCTGAGAAAGAAAAGCCCCGGAGTACCGGGGCTTCTCTGGGTCGATCAGGCTTTCGCCTCTTCGTACATTTCAAGGACATGGTCCCAGTTGATGAGGCTGTCGACGAAGGCCTCGAGATATTTCGGCCGCGCGTTGCGGTAGTCGATGTAATAGGAATGTTCCCAGACATCGACGCCGAGGATCGGCGATGCGCCATGGACGAGCGGGTTCTCGCCGTTCGGCGTCTTGGATATCGCCAGCTTGCCGTCCTTGACCGAGACCCAGGCCCAGCCCGAACCGAACTGCGTGGTGCCGGCGGCGATGAAGTCGGCCTTGAACTTGTCGTAGCCGCCGAGGTCGGCGTCGAAAGCCTTCTGCAGGGCGCCTGGAAGCTTGTTGCCGCCGCCGCCCTTCTTCATCCACTTCCAGAAATGGATGTGGTTGTAGTGCTGGGCTGCGTTGTTGAAGAGGCCGGCATTCTTGCCGAACGACTGCTTGACCACCTCTTCGACCGACAGATCGCCAAGGCCCGCTTCGGCGGCCAGCTTGTTGCCGTTGTCGACATAAGCCTTGTGGTGCTTGTCGTGGTGATACTCCAGCGTCTCCTTCGACATGTAAGGCTGCAAGGCCTCGTAGTCGTAGGGCAAGGCGGGCAATTCAAAAGCCATCGGTCATACTCCTCATGGAAAAATCCGGTGCGGATACCGGATTAAGATAGGGCTGCATTGATCTGGAACAACTCCGGAATGAAGCGCCAATTGCCTTTTAGCGGCTCAACCGGCGGAAGTCGAATGCGCCCATTCCCAATAAAGGTCGCGCGCTTTCTTGGCCACCGGCCCGGGCTGCAGATCGCGGTCCTCGATGCGGGTGATCGGCACGACCTTGGAATGATTTCCGGTCGAAAAGATCTCATCGGCTTCGAGAAAGTCGCGCACCGACAGCATCTTCTCCGTGGTCTTGAAGCCGTAATCGCCAAGCAGCGTCATGGTGCGCGAGCGGGTGATGCCGGACAGGAAGGTGCCGTTGGGCGCCGGCGTCAACACGTGGCTGTCCTTGACCAGGAAGATGTTCGAGGTTCCGGTCTCGGCGACATTGCCCAGCATGTCCAGCACCAGCGCATTGTCGAAGCCGCGTCCCTTCGCTTCGAGGATGGCGCGGCCATTGTTGGGATAGAGGCAGCCGGCCTTGGCATTGGTCGGCATGGTCTCGATGGTCGGCCGCCGGAACGGCGACACGGTGATCGAAAAGCCGGTCGGCGAGATCATCGGCGATTCGTAGAGGCAGAGGCAGAAACGGGTCGAGGCCGGATCGGCCGGCACGCCCATATAGCCGCCATGCTCGGCCCAGTACATCGGCCTGATGTAGACCGCTGTCTTGCCGTCGAACTTCTTCAGCCCGTCCCAGGTCAGTCCAACAATCTCATCGGCGCTCATCGACGGCGCGAGGCCGAGCGCGGTCGCCGATGCGTTCACCCTAGCGGCATGCAGCTCGAGATCGGGGGCGACGCCTTCGAACCAGCGGGCGCCGTCGAAGACGCTGGTGCCGAGCCACATGGCGTGGCTGCGCGGACCCAGAATGGCGACGTTGCCTTCGTACCAGTCGCCGTCGACGAAGGTCCATGTCGCCGATAGCGCCGCAGTCGCCAGTGTCATTGTTCGGTTCCGCTTCAAAGCTGCCTGTGCCAAGCATTGGAAGATGCTTTGACCGGCGCCGTCAACCGGCATGGAGCGGTTTTTGTTGAGGCCAGAGCGCCCCAAGAAAGCGATCAAGACTACAATCGATGCTTGCACCTTGCGCCGCCTGCCCTCAAAACTGTCGCCATGCATTACGCGGCTTACGTTTTCGACGCCTATGGCACGTTGTTCGACGTGCACGCCGCCGTGCGCCGTCACGACGGCGAGATCGGCCCTGACGGCCCGCTGCTTTCGGAAATCTGGCGCGCCAAGCAGCTGGAATATTCCTGGGTGCGCACGCTGATGGGCGGCTATGCCGATTTCTGGCAGCTCACCGAACAGGCGCTCGATTTCGCCCTGCGCAAGGTTCCCTCCGCCGACAAGGGACTGAAGGCCAAGCTGCTCGAAGCCTATTGGCGGCTCGACTGCTATCCGGAAGTGCCGGCCGTGCTGAAGGCACTGAAAGCATCCGGCGCCAAGCTCGCAATCCTGTCCAACGGCTCGCCCGAGATGCTGGAAGCGGCGGTCAAGTCGGCCGCCCTCGACCAGGTGCTGGACGATATCTTTTCGGTCGACGCCGTCAGGCGCTTCAAGACCGACCCGTCGACCTACGACATGGTGGCGACGGGCTGGCGACTCTATCCGGGCGCCGTCTCGTTCCAGTCGTCCAACCGCTGGGACATCGCCGGCGCCACCAAATTCGGCTTTCGCACCGTCTGGATCAACCGCGCCAACCAGCCCGAGGAATACCGGGATTTCCCGCCGGCGCTGATCCTGCCGTCGCTTGAAGGCCTGCTGACCGGCGGCTGATCACTCTGTTGCCTTCGAGCAACAGTGGCAGGGCGGTCACAGCTTCGCCTTTGTTTGTCCACCCTCAGGCCAGAATCGGAACCGCCTATCGCGTCAGGCATTGGGGGAGGCCGACCACTGCGCCGCCTGAAGGCATTCACGCTTTCTCGCGATTTGAGACTTAAAAAAGGCAACCATGTTGAAGACCGAAATTGACCACTATCGCCTGAGCCGTCGCGGCTTTCTGAATGCCGCAGCCCTTGGCGCCGCCTCGATTGCGGTCTCCGCCTGCACCACCACCGGACCGGCACCGGCGCCGGTCGAACCGCCACCGCCGACCTATGATGAGCCGCCGCTCGGCGACTATGCGACGATGTACGGCCCGATTTCCGACAGCGGGTTCGAGCTCCCAGCGATCCCGATCAAGAAGATGGACCCGCAGTTCCTGCGCCAGATCGTTCCCGATCCGACCGGCCAGCGGCCAGGTACCATCATCGTCGATACGACCAACCATTTCCTCTATCTGGTGCGCGAAGGCGGCCAGGCGATCCGTTACGGCGTCGGCCTCGGCCGCGCCGGCTTCGAATGGTCGGGAGACGCCGTCGTCCAGTGGAAGCAGAAATGGCCGAAATGGACGCCGCCCGATGAGATGGTTGCCCGCCAGCCTGAACTGGAAGAATACAGCGCCAAGAACGGCGGCATGCCCGGCGGCCTCAAGAACCCGCTCGGCGCCCGCGCGCTCTACCTGTTCCACGACAACGTCGACACGCTCTACCGCCTGCATGGCTCGCCGGAATGGAACTCGATCGGCAAATCCGTCTCGTCAGGCTGCGTGCGCCTGATAAATCAGGACATCATCGACCTCTACGACCGCGTGCCGTCGAAGAGCCCGGTTATCGTGACGTCCGACATCGGCCAGCCGATGGCGGCGAGCGCAAACCGCAGAGCCATCCCGATCGATGGCGGGGTGCCGGATGGCTCGGTCCTGCTCGGCCCGGTGACCTGATCGACTTCATCGATGCCATGAAGCGGCAGGTTCCGCTCCATGCGGCAAACCCCCGCCAGGATCCCGATAGCTTTACGCGAATGCCTGGGGTTCGCATCCAAGATATGCAATGCCGGCAACAGGAGGCCAAAAAAGACGTCCAGACGAACCATGGAGCCGCTGCAATCGGGGCGGCCATGCCCTGTCAATCTCGACGCTGCTGTGTTTCGTTACCGATTGATGTATATTAGACGGGAGTATGATTGCAGAGACATACATTTCATTAGATCATTGATGGCGGGGGAACGCCGATGGTGGGATTTGATTTCGATAGTCCGCCTGCCGACGGCGCCGAGGCCAACCTGTCGGCCGAATGCGAGCGCCAATTGCTGCCGCTCGTCCGCGGAATTGTCGAGGCGGCGGTTGCCGCCGGGTGGAGCCAGGAAGACGTTCTTCTGGCCATGGTCGAGCTGTGCTGGGATCTGTACGAGAAACGCCGAGGCAATCTTTAGCAGGCCTGCGTGAGCCGGATAATTCCGTAGCGCCGGCCAAGCCAGGCCATGTTTTTCTCGCGCAAACTTTTTTCTTCACCTACAATGTTTTTTCTATCCGCGGGATGCGCTACGCTGCCTTTGGGCAGGACTATGAGGGATACAAATTACCGTCCGGATTTCCGGGTTGGCTGTTTGAACGGCACGGAATTTCGATGGGCTGGCAAAGCGGCTGAGGCAAGGCTGAATGAAAAATGCGGGCGAGGTTCAGGAACGCAGCGCAGGCGCCGATCGGGTCGATCGGCACGCCCTCGACACAATCCCCGAAAATGCCAATCCCAGAAGAGCAACCATGCGGGGGAGCGGGATATGCTCTGTCCGCAGCCCTGGATCGCTCCCGGAGGGTCGCCATCGCCGAAGTCGCCTACCTCGCGGGATTTTCGGATCAAGGCCATTTGGCCACCGCCATGAAGAAGCACAAGGGAAAGAAGCCATGATTCGGGCGATAACTGCTGCTGGATCGTCCGTGACAATGACAGATAGTCGACCAGCTCTGGCAATGGCCGCGATCTATATTCGGAATACAATGCTGGATTGTGACGGCACACTATGCACAATAACTAGGCAAAATGGTAAGATAAGATCGGAAAATAGTCAGGTAGCCTTGGCTAAAAATTCAAACCTGTAAATTTATAGTCAAAATCCTGGTAAAATTTTCATTTGAGCTCAAATTCTTCTTTGCAATATAAAGCAGCATCTGTAGGATTCGAAGGAACGCCCAGGAGCAAACGTGAATTCTGGGCGCCTCGATATAGCACAGGATTGGATTGATCGGCGCAGCAGTGGCAGAGACGAAGATGCAACATAGAGGCAACGTCCAGGAAAGCGCCGGGACAGAGCGGCGGCGCGCGGATCGTCGCATCTTCGACGGAATTCCGGAAAGCGCGGGGCGCTACCTGGTCACGTTTCGAGGCGGCGCGGCTCATGTCGTTCATCGGCCGGGATCACACACATTCAAAGCGGCGGAACATTTCGCTTCGGTTCTGCTTGCACCCTCACCAGGGATAGCGGCATCGCTGGGCAGCGACAAAGTCCACGAATACGACGGCGACGTCGGTATGATCATGGTCGTCCCAGCCGATCTCGGCGGCAAGGTGACCCGGTCATCCACCACGGAAAGCGCAATCGTGGCGCTCACCCCCGAGAGTCTCTTCGAGCTGGCAACGCGTGAATTCGACACCGGCCATGCCGAGCTTCAACCGCCGCCGTACGGGACCGTCGACTTCCAGGCGCTGCAACTCGCGCAGTTGCTAAAGGCGGAACTGACGGATCGGGAAACTCCAAACGACTTCTATGTCGATTCGTTGGTCACCATGTTCGGCGTCCATTTGCTTCGGAACTACGCAGGAGCGCGAAAGTTGCCACAAGCCCCAAAGGGCGGTCTGTCGAACCGCAGCGCCCGGCGGGTGCGGGAATTCCTGGAGGTAAATTTTTCCAGCAAGATCGCGGTGGCCGAGCTGGCCGCACTCTGTGGCCTGTCGCCGAGCCATTTCATCCTGGCATTCACCAAGACTTTTGGCGAGCCGCCGCACAAATACCTGCTGCGGCTGCGTCTCGATTTCGCCGAAAAACTTCTCATCGAGAGCGACCTGTCGATTGCGGAAGTCGCTCATCTCAGTGGATTCTCGGACCAGAGCCACTTGACAGTCACCATGTCCAGATACCGGAACAGAACCCCCAGGCAGGTGAAGCTGCAACGTTAACGCTTGTTGCGGCGCGCATGATTGTCCGTGGCGATACCTCGATTGATCTTCAGTATAGTCGAAGGTTGTGTGGCAGAGCAGTCACAGTCGTCGCGCAGGGACCAAATACCGGATTTTCCTACAAAGATTCCGGATTATTCCAAAATACCTGCACCGCGAATGTGCTCATGGTCGCGATGGAAGTCATTTGGGGCGGGGGAGCAACCAGATGATACAGCATGTCGGATTGTCCCATGGACATTCAATTCGCGGAAATCGAGGTCTTCGCGCCTAAGGCCGAAGCGGCCTGGGCTGCACTGCAACGCCAATACGCCAGCCGGATCAGCGCTGCGGAACTCGACCATCTCCTGGCCTGTTTCGTGCTTGGACTGACCTCTCCGGCTTGTGGTGAAGGCGATCCGGGATTTCATTTCGATCTCTGCCGCGCGCTGGTGGCGGTAAGCCTGCCGCCGGAACGGACGGAGGCTGCACTGCATACGGTTCCAGAACCGACGCAGCCATGGGTCGCGAGCGCCTATCAGCTGATTGAAAAACAAGGCGCGAAGGTCGGTCTCTCGTTGCGGGAGAAGACGCGCAATTTCGAAGATTTTTTGGCCACCGAGGCGAATGGTGCGGCACATCAGAGCGCCTCGGCAATTGCGAGGAAAAACTAGCATGACCAAACGCGTCGAGGGGCGGAGAAGGATCGAACTTTCTTCAAGCTTTGTCGGAAACTGGATCGCGGGCGCGGCCGACAGCCGCTCGGTGCGGCGCCGCCTGATGGCGGTGCTGCGCATGGCTCACCGGGTTCTTGGATTCGGTCGCAAGAATATGGGTCTGGGAACATTGGGAAGCGGCACCAGCGTGCGTTCGGCTCTGGCCTGTGGCGTGAGCCCGGCCAGCATGCTCGGCGGCCTGGCCGCGCTCGCCGCGCTCGGCCTCGCCACACCGGCCCAGGCACAATATCAGGCTGGCGGCGGTTCGGCGACCGGCGGCAACGCCGTCGCCATCGGTAACGGCGCCGCGACGAATGGCAATAACAGCGTGGCGTTGGGCAGTTCCAACAGTGCAACGGGCGACGGCACGATCGCCATCGGCTATGCGATGGGTGTCAATGGCCTCAATTCCATAGGCATAGGTGTCTTCGCAGGCGCAACCGGCGTCAATGCCCTCGCCGTGGGCGGGAACGCCAAGGCCAACGGGGACGCAGCAAGCGCTATTGGCGTCAATTCGGTTGCAACCACAAGCGCGGCCGCTTTTGGCAATAATGCGCGTGCCGACGGAGTCAACTCGACCGCGATCGGCCCTGTTACCCGGGCGACCGGATTGCGCGCCACCGCGCTCGGGTTCGGGGCAACGGCATCCGGCGTGGATTCGATTGCCCAAGGTAACAGCGCCGTAGCAAGCAACCAGAATGCCGTCGCCATCGGATTCCAGTCGACTGCTACGGCGATAAACTCCGTCTATCTCGGCTCACGTACCGCGGCCGGAACGGGAGCGCTGGCCCAAGGCGCGGTCGGCATCGGCACAGATGTGACAGCATCCCAGGTCGATGCCATTGCGATGGGACGTTCGTCCGTTTCGTCGGCGCAATACGCGGTTGCTATTGGCCTGAATGCGAAGGCTACAGGAGCGGGTGGCGCGATGGCGTTGGGCCAAGGCACGATCTCGAGCGGTGTCAATTCCGTTGCACTCGGCGTTCAGGCTAATGCCACTGGAGCCGGCTCCAACGCCTTGGGCACGTTGTCCGTCGCTTCGGGAGGGAATGCCACTGCTCTAGGCACCAGTTCCACGGCCAGCAACCGCTATGCGACAGCCGTAGGCTGGGGAACTGTCGCCAGCGGTACCAATTCGTTTGCTGGGGGGCAGAGAGCCGCTGCGTCGGGAGCAAGCTCCACGGCGCTGGGCACTACCTCGAATGCTTCGGGCGACTTTGCTCTTGCATTGGGCAATGGTGCTGTGTCGAGTGGAACCGGCTCGGTCGCGACGGGTTCTGGAGCCCAGGCCACAGCCGTCGCCACTGTGGCGATCGGCAACAACGCTGCCGCCACCGCCCAGAATGCCATCGCCGCCGGAACTGGCGCGGTCGCCAATTCCGCCGACGCTGTTGCAGTTGGCACGAATGCGACGGCGACGGGCGGCAAGGCCGTCGCCATCGGCGCCGGCAACACGGCTTACGGCAACGGCGCGGTCTCCATCGGCGATCCGAGCTATGCCAGCGGCACCGGCGCCTTCACCGGCGGCGCCAACAACATCGCCAACAGCGACGGCACGGCAACCGCCA
Source organism: Mesorhizobium sp. M0626 (assembly GCF_040320665.1). Classification (NCBI taxonomy): domain Bacteria; kingdom Pseudomonadati; phylum Pseudomonadota; class Alphaproteobacteria; order Hyphomicrobiales; family Phyllobacteriaceae; genus Mesorhizobium; species Mesorhizobium sp. M0626. The sequence goes on from NZ_JAMYQD010000004.1 coordinate 297,367, forward strand.
CAGCCGCAAACCAGGCCGCAGGCGCGGTTGCCATCGGCAACAACAACAAGGCCGTCGGGCAAGGCTCCGTGGCGCTGGGCAATGGCTCGACGGCGGGTGCAGCCGGCCTTGCCGGCAATGTCGCGCTGGGCAACGGCGCGACGGCGACGGCAAGCTCCGGCGACGTAGCGCTCGGTTCGGGCTCGGTGACCGCGACGGCGGTCGGCACCAGCGGCGCGACGATCGGCGGCACGGCCTACAGCTTCGCCGGCACGACGCCGACGAGCACTGTCAGCGTCGGCGCGCTCGGCGCGGAGCGGACCATCACCAATGTCGCGGCGGGCCGGCTCAGCAATTCGTCGACCGACGCCATCAATGGCTCGCAGCTCTTCGCCACCAACCAGCAGGTGACGCAGAACACGACGGCCATCGCCGCCAACACCGCCGACATCACCAATCTCGGCAACACGATCAACAGCATCAGCACCGGTGGCGGCATCAAGTATTTCCACGCCAATTCGACGGCGGCGGACTCGTCCGCAACGGGCACGGACTCCGTTGCTATCGGACCAGTCGCGACCGCGACGGGGACAAACGCCATCGCGGCCGGCACCAATTCGAGCGCCTCCGACGCCAACGCCTCGGCCTTCGGCAGCGGCGCCGTCGCATCGGCGCTTGACGCAACGGCGATGGGATACATCTCCAAGGCCTCGGGCCAATACAGCACCGCCGTCGGCGCCAACGCCAATGCCACAGCCACGTCCAGCACCGCGATCGGCCAGAACGCGTTTGCAACCGCCTTTCAAGCGACCGCTCTCGGCGTAGGAGCGAATGCCGGCGCCCAGAATGCAATCGCGCTGGGCGCCCTCGCCAACGCCAGCAACGCCGGCGACGTGGCGCTCGGCTCGGGCTCGGTAACCGCCGCGGCGGTCGGCACCGCCGGCACGACGATCGGCGGCGTCGCCTACAACTTCGCCGGCACGACGCCGGCAAGCACCGTCAGCGTCGGCGCGGTCGGCGCGGAACGCACCATCACCAATGTCGCGGCGGGCCGGCTCAGCAATTCGTCGACCGACGCGATCAACGGCTCGCAGCTCTTCGCCACCAACCAGCAGGTGACGCAGAATACGACCGACATCGCCGCCAACACCGCCGACATCACCAATCTCGGCAACACGATCAACAGCATCAGCACGGGCGGCGGCATCAAGTATTTCCACGCCAATTCGACGCTGGCGGATTCGCAGGCGCTGGGGACGGATTCCGTTGCCATCGGCCCGAATGCTGTTGCCAACAATGCCGGCGACGTGGCGATCGGCGCGAATGCGGTGTCGACCGTGACGACGGCGGTCGGCGGCACCACGATCGGCGGCGTTGCCTACACCTTCGCCGGAACCACGCCGGCGGGAGCGTTTTCGGTCGGCTCGGTGGGCGCGGAACGCCAGATCCAGAATGTCGCGGCCGGGCAGTTGAGCGGCTCCTCGACCGATGCGGTCAATGGTTCGCAGCTGTTTGCGACCAACCAGCAGGTGACGCAGAACACGACCGACATTGCCGCCAACACGGCTGACATAACCAATCTCGGCAATTCGATCAGCAACATTACCGGCGACACCTCGCTGGCCTACACCGACGCCAATGGCGACGGCATACGCTATGTGCGCACCAACGACCGGACGCTCGCCGTCGCGGACTCCTTCGCGCAAGGGATCGGCTCGTCCGCCCTCGGCTACCAGGCGACCGCGAGCGCCGACAATGCGCTGGCGCTCGGCCGCGACACCCAGGCCAGCGTCATCGGCGGCGTGGCGCTCGGCGCCGGCTCGGTTTCGGACCGGGCGGTCGCGCCCGTCTCGGGATCGATCCTCTCCGGCACCGGCCTCATTCCCTACAACACCGCGGACATGAGCCTGCTCGGCGCCGTCTCGGTCGGCACCTCCACCTCCTATCGCCAGATCATCAACGTGGCCGACGGCACGCAGGACCAGGATGCGGTCACGCTTCGCCAGTTGAAGGGCGCGCTGAGCTCGTTCGCGGTGACGGGGAGCCTGTACTTCCACGCCAATTCGACGGCAGCGGATTCGCTCGCGGTCGGCGTCGATTCGGTTGCGGTCGGTCCGCGCACCACCGTCAACGGCGACAATGGCATCGGCATCGGCAACGGCGCCATCGTGCAGCAGACGGCGCCGGGAGGCATTGCGATCGGCCAGAACTCGACCGTCAACCAGGCCGACAGCATCGCCCTCGGCACCAACGCGACCACCAACGGAGCGCAGGCGGTGGCGCTCGGCGCCGGCGCAAAGGCCAACGAGCCGGGCAGCGTCGCGCTCGGCGCGGGCTCGACGACGGCGGCGGCGGTCGCCACCACCGGCACAACGATCAACGGCGTTGCCTATACCTTCGCCGGAACAGCTCCGACGAGCACGGTCAGCGTCGGCACCGTCGGCAACGAGCGCACCGTCACCAATGTCGCGGCGGGCCGGATCAGCGGCACCTCCACCGACGCCATCAACGGCAGCCAGCTCTTCGCCACCAACCAGGCGGTCGAAGCCATGCAGGGTAGCGTCGGCGACCTGAATCAGTTCGCCGTCCAGTACGACAAGGATGGGAACGGCAACAAGTCCAACTCGATTACCCTTGCCGGCGGCGACCCGAACACGCCGGTGGTCATCCACAATGTCGGGCCGGGCGTTGCCAACACCGATGCGGTCAATGTTCAGCAGTTCAACAGCGGGTTAGCACTCAACCTGGACAATTCGAAGAACTACACCAACCAGGTGGCGGCCACCACGCTGCAGCAAGCCAATGCGTATGCGGACTCCAAACTCAGCCAGCTCAACATGGACATGGGAGAGGTCAGGGGCGAGGCGCGCCAGGCTGCGGCAATCGGCTTGGCGGCCGGCTCGCTGCGCTACGACGATCGTCCCGGCAAGCTGAGCGTGGCCGCCGGCGGAGGCTATTGGCGCGGTGAAGGCGCCCTGGCCTTCGGCGCCGGCTACACCAGCGAGGAAGGACGTGTTCGAGCGAACCTGTCCGGCACGACGGCAGGCGGACACTGGGGTGTCGGCGCGGGCGTCAGCCTTACGCTGAACTAGAGCCCGGCCATGATCAGGCAGGCAGTCCTTGCTGTCGCGATATCCATGACGTCAATGCTCCTGTCCGGCCCGTTAGCGGCCGGGCAGGAAGCAATCCCTTCCGGCTACAGGGTAAAACCTTCCGACGTAGCGATCCCTGCGGATGCGAAGCTTGGCGAATATCAACGGACCACCCGTCCGTTCGAGAACTGGACGCTGATCTGCGACGAGAACCTGAAGGCGCGCCAAAAGGTCTGCAATGTCACCCAGATCATCGAGGACCAGGCAGGACAGGTTGCGTTCAGCTGGTCGCTTGCCGCCACCAAGGAAGGCAACCCCTACATGATCTTGCGCGCCCCGCCGATCGCCAAGAGCGACGCTCCTGTCTCGCTGACGTTCGAGGGGCGCAAGGAGCCGATAAAAATTCAACTCGACGGATGCAATCAGGCCGTCTGCGTCGGCATGCTGCCGGTTGGTCCGATCATGCGCGAACAGATTTCGAAGGCCGCGGCATCCGTCATCTCCTTCCCGACCACGGATGGCAGAACGATCAACGTAACCGCGACCCTCAAGGGCTTGGCCGCGGCCGTTGCGGCGATCAATTGACGAGGCAATCGCGATGAACCAGCAATCGATCCATGACCGGATAATGTCCCGCAACCAGGGAAAGGATGCTGTCCGGGTCGGCATCGAAGACCGGAGCAGACCGCAACGAAACCGCGCGAGGACCGCTGTCTTCTCGTTGCTCGCCATTGCCGTCGTCGCCACGTCCGGCTTCGCGGCCATGCGCTACGACCTGCTCCACAATTTATTGCCGCAGCCGGCGGTCGCGGAGACCAACCAGCCCAATCCGGCCCTGGCCGAGACACCATTTCTGCAACACGCCAAAGAGGCAGGCTTGCAGTCTTGTTCCAACATTTTCCCAGCCCTTGGGCAGATGCTGACAACCGGCACGACGTACAGCGTCCAGTCGATCTGGAACAACGAGGCCCCCGACAAACACCTCGTGGAAGCCCTGGTCGGCATGAACTACGCCACACAGGGCTACAGCGGCCCGGCGGCAGGCCTGGTGTTCGCGGCACCCACCGCATCCGTTTGCGAAGGTACGATGGTCAGGGTGGCGCCATTCGCGGCCAATTGCGCCGATGTTCCGGCCCTGCTTCCGAAAGACAGCAAGCTTGCCAACAATCTTGGACAAATCAGCGTCTATGAACTGGCCAATGGAGGGGGCAACGCGATGCTGCTGCCAACCGGCAACAGCTGCGTCGTCATTTCCGTGGCCTCGGCAGCAGGTAAACAAGGAGGCGTACAATGAGGGTGAATTCCGCCATTGCGGCGATCGGTATGCTGTTGCTTTGCGCCGGACGGCTGGGCGCGGCGGACCTCGCCCCGGCGGCGGACGTGCCCGAGCCGCCGGCCCAGGAGGAGAGAGGCATCTGGGCGGCGATCGCCTATTCGAGCCCCGACGAGAAGCACGGCTTCTTTTGGGGCGCCGACAAGCGGCAGGAGGCGATGGACATCGCGCTGAAGCATTGCCAGAACGCCGGCGGCGGCAGCTGCGCCGTGGTCAGCGTATTCCGCAATCATCGCCATTGGGACGATGACGACAATACCGGCTTTCCCTACAAGCATTGCGGCGCCCTCGCCGTAGGCGAGAAGCCGGAAGGGCGGCTGACCAGTTGGGGCGCCGAGACGGCGCAAACACGCCGGGATGCCGAAGACCTGACACTGCAGGCGTGCGAGCGGAACGGACAAAAATGCAAGATCCGCGAGTGGGTGTGCACATGACGCATCAGAGCGAAGCAGCGGAACGCCAATCGAGGCGCATGTTTGCACTCAGTGTAGCGCCGTGCTCAAGCGGGGTCAGCCCTTTGCCGTGATGCGCATCGACGGTATGCGACACCGGCTCGAAGCAGAAGAAATCGGCATCCTGCGACGGCGAATAGAGGATGAAGACGTCGAGCAATGGCGAGGCGGTGAGCGAGATGGCGATCCTGTCCTCGGGCCGGGTGATCCTGGCGCGGCGGTCCCAGCCGTCGAAGGCGTTGTTGACCCAGCTTCGCGGCAACAGGGAGGCGTTCGAGAAATTCCACGCGGGGTAATCGGCCACCGGCGCCACGCCGACCGGCAGATGATGCTTGTCCTCCAGCCAGACCCGCGCCGCCTTCGCCTCGAGCGTCGTTCCGGCGCTGCGCGGGAACCACGGATGAAAGCCGAGCCCGTAAGGCAGGCGAATGCCGGTGCGATTCTCCACCGTGAGCGTGGCATCCAAGGCCCCGTCATGCAGCGCATAGGCGACCCGCGCCGTATATCGGTAGGGGCCGATTTCACCGGCGTCGAGGACCAGTTCTGCCTCGGTGGCGCTGTGGCTGGCAATCCGCCACTCCCTCTGGAAGCCGTCGCCATGGATTGGAAAGGCCTCCCCCGGCACGTTCGGCTCGATCGCATGGAAGCGGCCGTCGAAGGCGAAACCGCCGCCTGAGATGCGGTTCGACCAGGGAACCAGAAGCTGGCAGCCGGAGGCGCCGGTGCCATCGTCGGGGCGGAGCAGCGGCACCGTTGCGCCGCCGACCAGTGCATCGAAGCGGGCGATCGCCGCGCCCTTTTGCGGCGCCAGGACCAGACGGGCGCGGTCGTCGCGCAGTTCCAGGAGGCCGGCCATCCCTTACCAACCGCCGTCGATGGCGATGTTCTGGCCGCTGATCATGTCCGAGGTGGGCTGGCCGACACTTTTACCGCCCCCTGGACAGGCTGCCCAGAATCCCGCGCACGATCGCGCGGCCGACCGACGAGCCGACCGAGCGCACCACCGCTTTGATCGCGGCTTCGGCCACCGTCTGGCGGTTGGACGGCCGTGGTGCAGGGGCGCGGCGACCGCCTGATTGCTGCGGCGGCGGATCGTCATTGCCGAAGCCCGGAATGGTCCAGCGCGAGCGCCCGCTGTCGGCCTGCTGCGCCTGCTCGTCCTGCGCATCCCTGGCTTTCTTCTGCAGCATCTCGAAGGCCGATTCGCGGTCGATGGTCTGGTCGTACTGGCCGGCGACCGGGCTCTGGTCGATCAGCTTGCGGCGCTCGTCCGCTGTGATCGGGCCAAGCCTAGACGATGGCGGCCGGATCAATGTCCGCTGCACCATGGACGGCACGCCCTTGACCTCCAGCGTCGAGACCAGCGCCTCGCCGGTGCCGAGCTGGGTGATGGCGGTGGCGCAGTCGAAATCGGGATTGGGCCGGAAGGTGTCGGCGGCGGTCTTGACCGCCTGCTGCTCACGCGGCGTATAGGCGCGCAGCGCGTGCTGCACACGGTTGCCGAGCTGGGCGAGAACCTTTTCAGGGATGTCCAAAGGGTTCTGCGTGACGAAATAGACACCGACGCCTTTCGAACGGATCAAGCGAACCACCTGCTCGACGCGGTCGATCAGCACCTTCGGCGCATCGTCGAAAAGCAGATGCGCCTCGTCGAAGAAGAACACCAGCTTCGGCCTTTCGGGATCGCCGACCTCGGGCAATTCCTCGAACAGCTCCGACATCAGCCAGAGCAGGAAGGTGGCGTAGAGCCTGGGGTTCATCATCAATCTGTCGGCAGCGAGCACGCTGATGGCGCCGCGGCCGTCGCGGGTGGTGCGCATGATGTCGGCGATGCGCAAAGCCGGTTCGCCGAAGAAATGCGCCGCGCCCTGCTGTTCCAGCACCAGAAGCGTGCGCTGGATTGCGCCGACCGACGGCTTGGTGACATTGCCGTAGCGCGAGCTGATCTCGTCGGCGCGCGCTGCGATGTTGGCCAGCAGTGCTTGCAGATCCTTCATGTCGAGCAGCAGCAGGCCATCCTCATCGGCGATGCGGAAGGCGATGTTCATGATGCCTTCCTGCGCTTCGGAGAGGTTCATCAGCCGCGACAGAAGCAGCGGCCCCATTTCCGAGACGGTGGCGCGGATCGGATGGCCCTGCTCGCCGAACAGGTCCCAGAAGATGACCGGGAATTCCTGGAAGTCGTAAGGGTCGAGCTTGACCTGCTCGGCCCGCTTGACCAGGAAATCCTGCGCCTTGCCCATCATGGCAATGCCGGACAGGTCGCCCTTGATATCGGCGCAGAACACAGGCACGCCGGCATTGGAAAACCCCTCGGCCAGGATCTGCAGGCTGACTGTCTTGCCGGTGCCGGTGGCGCCGGTGATCAGGCCATGGCGGTTCCCATATTGCAGCAAGAGCTGTTCGGCGCGCTGATAGCTGTCGTCGGGCTTGCGGCTGGCGCCGAGGAAAATGCTGGTGTCGTCAGCCATATGACCATGTCTCCGCAAACTGATGTGTTAAAAGCCTGTGGCCGTGCCGCAGGGTATAGTCAGGCCATTGCGCAGCGACAATGCTATTCTCCAATTGGGCTATCCATCCAGTTGGCTATTCATCCAGATTGGGCCAATCGTCTAAATTGAACCAATCCTCCAAATCGGTTTTTGGAACTTGCGGATTTTGCCGCTGTTTGGCAATCGTTCCATGGTTCGTCCACGCAGGCTGCCCTATGTCAGGGAAGCGAATCCCAACCGCGCAAGCGCATTGCATTGCGATATCTGGCAGGGAACCGTAGACTGGACGGCTGACGCTGGTGCGGCCGCATAAAAACGAGGAACATGGATGGGCGCCGGAGCCTTGACCAGGAGCATCGAACCCGCTGACGTCGAGCGCCAGCGTTGGCTGGCCTTGGCCGAAAAGGCGCTCGCCGGCGCCTCCTTCGAGGAAAAACTGGTCTCGCATACCGACGATCAGATTCGCATCGAACCGCTCTACGATCGCGCCGCCGGCGCCGAGCCGCTTGTGCGCGCCAACCCCAAATTGCCCTGGATCGTCAGCCAGCGCATTGACGATCCCGATATCGGCCGCGCCAAGGCGCAGGCCCTGGACGATGTGGCACAAGGCGCGACGGGATTGTCGCTTGTCTTCGAGGGTGCTCCGAATGCGTTCGGCTATGGCCTGCCAAGGACGGCGCAGGCGCTGGAAACGGTGCTGGATGGCGTACCGCTCAACCGCACGCAGATCCGCATCGACGCCCATCCCTGGAGCCGTGCCGTCGCCGACTGGCTGGTGGCGTTCCTGAGCAAGCGCCGCTCCGACCCGGCAAAGCTGAACCTCTCCTTCGGCATCGACCCGGCGGCAATCTTTGCCGGAACCGGCCGGCTGCGAATGTCGATCGAGGCGTTGCAGGCATCGATGCCGCAATCGCTGGCGCATTTCTTCTCGCTGGGCGTGCCGGGTGTGCTGCTGGAGGCCGACGGGCGGGTGTTCCACAATGCCGGCGCCACGGAGGCGCAGGAACTCGGCACCATGCTCGCTTCCGCCGTGTCCTACCTCAGGATGTTCGAGGATGCGCGCCAGCCGCTTGTCTATGCCGCTCCCCATATCGGCTTTGCGCTGAGCGTCGACCAGAACCAGTTCCTGTCCATGGCCAAGGTCCGGGCCTTGCGCAGGCTGTGGGCGCGCATCCAGGAAACCTGTTCCATCCCGGCATCGACAGCCAACATCCATGCCGAGACGTCGTTCCGCATGATGACGGCGGCGGATCCCGAAACCAACATCCTGCGCACCACCATCGCCAGCTTTGCAGCGGCAGCAGGCGGCGCGGACTCGATCTCCATCCTGGCACACACCATCGCCCTCGGGCTGCCGGCCGGCTTTGCCCGCCGCATCGCCCGCAATGCGCAGTTGATCATGGCCAATGAAAGCCATATCGACCATGTCGCCGACCCAGCATTTGGGTCGGGCGCAGTCGAGGCGCTGACCCTGGGCCTGTGCGAAGCGGCGTGGGAAGAGTTCCAGCGGATCGAAGCGGAAGGCGGCGTTCTGGCAAGCCTGCAGCAAGGGCATATCCAGAAGCGCGTGAAGGCAGCATCCGAGCGCCGCGCCGAGGCCTACCGGTCGGGTGAACGGGCAATCATCGGCACCACGCTTTACCCGCTGAAAAACGATGCCCCGGTCGAGACGCTGGCGGCTGAGCGGCGGCCGCCTTTCACAGAGGGCGTGGCGGTGTGCGAGGCGCTGTTTCCGGTCCGCATCGACCAGGCAATCGGAGCCGCACAGTGATCCCGGATTTCAGCCACATTGGCTGGTCGGCGCCACGGCGCGCGCCGGTCGAGGTCAAGGGCCAGCGGCTGACGCCGGAAGGCATCGCCGTCAAGCATCTCTACGGCCAGGGCGATCTCAAGGGGCTGCCGCATCTCGACACCTATCCGGGAATGCCGCCCTTCGTGCGCGGTCCCTACCCGACCATGTATGTCCAGCAGCCGTGGACGATCCGGCAATATGCCGGCTTCTCGACGGCCGAGGAATCCAACGCCTTCTACCGGCGCAATCTCGCCGCCGGCCAAAAGGGCCTTTCGGTCGCTTTCGATCTGCCCACACATCGCGGCTATGACAGCGACCATCCGCGTGTATCAGGCGATGTCGGCATGGCGGGCGTGGCCATCGATTCCATCCTCGACATGCGGCAATTGTTCGACGGCATCCCGCTCGACGAAATGACGGTGTCGATGACCATGAATGGCGCGGTGCTGCCGATCATGGCGCTCTATATCGTCGCGGCCGAAGAACAGGGCGTCGCGCAGAAGGATCTCGCCGGCACCATTCAGAACGACATTCTGAAGGAGTTCATGGTCCGCAACACCTACATCTATCCGCCGAAGCCCTCGATGCGGATCGTGTCTGACATCTTCTCCTATACCTCCCAGCACATGCCGAAGTTCAATTCGATCTCGATCTCCGGCTATCACATGCAGGAGGCCGGCGCGACCGCGGACCTGGAGCTCGCCTACACCATCGCCGACGGCATCGAATATGCCCGCGCCGGCGTCGCCGCCGGGCTCGATATCGACCGTTTCGCCCCGCGGCTTTCCTTCTTCTGGGCGGTCGGCATGAACTTCTTCATGGAGATCGCCAAGCTCCGCGCGGCGCGCCTGCTGTGGGCGACCCTGATGCAGAAGAATTTTGCACCGAAGGATGAACGCTCGCTGTCGCTGCGCACCCATTGCCAGACCTCCGGCTGGTCGCTGACGGCGCAGGACCCCTACAACAACATCACCCGCACCATGATCGAGGCGATGGCGGCGACGCAGGGACATACCCAGTCGCTGCACACCAACTCGTTCGACGAGGCGATGGCGCTGCCGACCGACCACTCGGCCCGCATCGCCCGCAACACGCAGCTGATCCTGCAAAAGGAATCCGGCACCACCCGCATCATCGATCCGTGGGGCGGCTCGGCCTATATCGAACGGCTGACGCACGATCTGGCGGCGCGTGCGCTCGCCCATATCGAAGAGGTCGAGGCGCTTGGCGGCATGGCGGCGGCAACCGAACAGGGCATTCCAAAACTGCGCATCGAGGAAGCGGCGGCGCGCACGCAGGCGCGTATCGATTCCGGCGAGCAGATACTGGTTGGCGTAAACGCGCATCGCCCCGAGAACGACATCGACGTCGACGTGCTGAAGATCGACAATGCCGAGGTCAAGGCCCGGCAATTGTCGAAGCTGCAGAACCTGAAAGGCACGCGCAATGTCGGCGCGGTCGAGAGCGCGCTCGATGCGCTGACCCGCGCTGCGCAGGGTAACGAAAACCTGCTGGAATTTGCCATCCGCGCCGCGCGCGCCAATGCCACGGTCGGCGAGATCTCGCTGGCGCTCGAAAAGGTCTTTGGCCGTCACGTCCCCTCGGTGCAAACGATCTCCGGCGTTTATCGCAATGCGCTTGGCGACAATCTGACGGTCGACCGATTGCTGGAGAAGCTCGAAGCTTTCGAGAAGAAGTCCGGCGGCAAGCCGCGCATCCTGGTCGCAAAGATGGGACAGGACGGCCACGACCGTGGCCAGAAGGTGATCGCCACGGCCTTCGCCGATCTCGGCTTCGACGTCACGGTCGGCGCGATGTTCCAGACACCCGACGAGATCGCCAGGCTGGCGGTGGCGCAGGACGTCCATGTCATCGGCGCCTCATCGCTGGCGGCGGGGCACCTGACGCTGATCCCCGAACTACGCGACGCGCTGAAGAAGCTCGGCCGCAGCGACATGCTGATCGTCGCCGGCGGCGTCATCCCGCCGCAGGATTACGGCGCAATGCTGGAAGCGGGTGCCGCGGAAATCTTCCCGCCAGGGACGGTTATCCCGGAGGCTGCGGATCGGTTGCTGGACCGGCTGCTGGCGGGCTGATTGAAACAGTTGCACTGCTTATCAAAGTTGCGTTACAATATCGGGCGCAACCTATGGTATAGCTATGAACACCATCATTCACGGACTTGAGGACGGATCGGGCGTTGTAATCCTGCCGCGGGAAACGCTCGACAGCTTGGGCCTGCAGGTGGGCGATGAACTCCAGATCATCGAAACCGACGACGGCATCATCCTAAGGCCGGTGCCGTGTGACGACGTCGAACGGCAAATGCTTGCTGCTCGCGGTGTCATGGACAAGTATGAGCCCGCGTTGCGAAAGCTGGCTGTGCAAATAGGGTGAGCTGGCGTCAGGCGTCCGACAGCTTGACGATTTCCCATTCCTTGCCGTTGACGCTTGCGACGTCGCCGACCTTCTTGCCGAACAGCGCCACGGCCATTGGCGAGACGTGTGAGATGCTGCCCTTTGAGGGGTCGGCCTCGTCCTCGCCGACGATCTTCCAGTGCACTTTCTTGCCGTCATCGCTTTCCAGCGTGACACCCATGCCGAAGCGCACCTGGTCGCTGCCCGGTTCCGGCACGGAAAGCTCGGCGCTTTCGCGGCGCGCTGTCCAGTAGCGCAGGTCGCGCGAGACGACGGCAATGCGCTCGCGATCGGCTTTTCGCTCGGCTTTCGCCAAAATGTCGCGCAGATCGGCCAGATTGTCCTCGATCATCGCCAGGCCGCGCTCCGTCACCAGATTGCGGTGTTGGCTGATCGGCCGCTCGCCGATGCCGGCAATGGCGTTTTCGCTGTCTTCCTCGCGGGTGAAAGCCCTGCTCATCGGATAAACTTAGGCCCGCTTCCGTGACTGCACAAGCCACTTGGCGGACCCGGTCATTGGTCGGACTATCGCCGAGCGGAGACCTATGCGGCTGGCCCAATTCCTGCGAAGAACCATTTCATCGCAGGGATCTGTGCCGATGTTGAACAGACGAACGCTTCTCAAGGGGACTGTCGGCTTTGCGGTGCTCGGCGTTTCGCTGGACAACGCCTTGGCGAAGACGGCAGCGCTTGGCTCGATCAATGCCGCCGAGCTTGGCGTGGAGCCGGACGCACCGGACGACCAGAGCAGGGCCTTCGCCAGGATGCTAGCCGAGGCAAGCCAGCGCAATGCGCCGGTGTTCCTGCCGCCGGGCACCTATGTCGTGTCCAACCTGACCCTGCCCGCCCGCGTCAGGCTTTCGGGCGTGCCGGGCGCCTCGCGCATCCTCTATGGCGGCAATGGCCATTTGCTGACGGCCGAACAGGCCGAGCATATAGAGTTCACCGCATTGGTCTTCGACGGCGCCAACGGCGGGTTGGCCGACGATGCGCAAGGCCTGCTCGACCTGCGCCGCGTCGCCCATCTCGTCATCGACAATTGCACGATCACCGGCAGCGGCAAGCATGGGCTGGCGCTGGAGCATGCGTCGGGCCGCATCGAGCGGTCCGAGATTTCGGGGGCTGCGGACGCCGGCATCTACTCCGTCGAGGCCGCTGGCCTGGCGATATCCGACAACACCGTATCCGACTGTGGCAATGGCGGCATTCTTGTGCATCGCTGGCAGCAGGCCGAGGACGGCACGATCGTCAGCGGCAACCGCGTGCAGCGGATAGGCGCGCGCAGCGGCGGCACCGGGCAGAACGGCAATGGCATCAACGCATTCCGTGCCGGCAATGTCTCCGTCACCGGCAACATCGTCTCGGACTGCGCCTTCTCGGCGATCCGCGCCAACAGTTCAAGCAATCTGCAGATGACCGGGAACACCTGCTCGCGGTCGGGCGAAACCGCGCTCTATTCCGAATTCTCCTTCGAAGGCGCCATCATCGGCAACAACATCGTCGATGGTGCCGCTAACGGCATCTCGATCGTCAATTTCAACGAGGGCGGCCGTATGGGTGTCTGCTCGAACAACATCGTGCGCAACCTCTCGACCACCGGCCCCTACCCCGCCGACGCGCCGGGCTTCGGCGTCGGTATCAGCGTCGAGGCCGACACCACCGTCTCGGGCAATGTCATCGAGAACGCGCCGCTCTACGGCATGCAGATCGGCTGGGGCGCCTATATGCGCAATGTTGTGGCGACGGGAAACATCATTCGTCAGGCCGGAACCGGCATCGCCGTCACTGTGGTCGAAGGCGCTGGGAACGCCATCATCTCCGACAACGTCATCGACGGCGCCAAGAACGGCGCCATCATCGGCCAGCGCTGGGCCGAACGGGCGACCGGCGACCTCGCGCGGTCGAGCGATAGCGGCTATGCGCACCTGACGGTCGAGCGAAACAGGGTCAGCTGAGCGTCGTCGTCGGCCGCAGCGAGCCGACCTTGGCGCCGATGCGGCTTTCTATCGGCGGATTGGTCTGTTCCAGAAGGTTGGCCGCCAGCACGGCGTCGGCGCTGAGAAGTTTTGCCAGCACAGCAGCAATCATCACCTCGGCGGCGCGGCCGGCGCCGTCATCACATTTTAGCGCGATGCCGAGGCCAAGCTCCGGGACGGCGGCGCAATAGACGCCCTCGGCGCCCGTCTTGACGAAGATGCGGCCGGGCGCGGCCTGCATCAGCGCCACATCGGCCTTGCCGGTGCCGGCGACCAGGAAAGGCTCGGCCATGCAGGCAGACAGCAGGCGTTTGGCCGCCTTGGCACGCTCAGGGCCAAAGCTCCTGCCCGTAGCCATGCGGGCAAAGCCAAGGGCAAGACTTTTCAGCGGCACGGCATAGGTGGGGATCGAGCAGCCATCGGTTGCCCGGTGATCCGCATCGTGGGCAGCGCCGGTCACCGCCTGCATGGCATCGCGCACCATCTCCTGCAAACCATGGCCTGCCTTGACGTAGCCTTGGTGGGCAATCCCTGAGTGCACGCAGGTGCAGAGAAATCCGGAATGCTTGCCCGAGCAATTGTTGTGCAGTGCGTTCGGCGAGACGCCTGTGCGGGCCAGTGCGATCGTCGCGTCGTGGCTCGACGGCCAATGCGCGCCGCATTCCAGCGCCGACTTGTCGAGGTCAGCCTTGGCCAGCATCGCCTGCGCCAGTTCGACATGCGCGGGTTCGCCTGAATGTGAAGCGCAGGCCAGCGCCAGTTCGCGGTCGCCGAAGCCATAGGCATCGGCGGCACCCGTTTCGACCAGCGGCAGCGCCTGGATCGCCTTGACCGCCGAGCGCGGAAACACCGGCCGCGCCGTATCGCCGATCTCCAGGACAGGCTTGCCGTCACCGTCGAAGATTGCGACAGCGCCGCGATGGGCGCTCTCGACGATCGCGCCGCGCAAGACTTCGACCAGAACCGGATTTGTCATCACCACCCCGAAATATACGGGCCGCTTCTACCTGATCCGGTCGAGGATGGAAACGTAGTTGGCGACGGCAGCGCCACCCATGTTGAAGATGCCGCCAAGCTTTGCGTCCGGCACCTGGATGCCGTCTGCTTCGCCGGTCAACTGCATGGCGGTCAGCACATGCATCGACACACCGGTGGCGCCGATCGGATGGCCCTTGGCCTTCAGCCCGCCCGAAGGATTGACCGGGAGCCTGCCGTCTTTTGCCGTCGTGCCGTCCAGCGCCAGCCTGGCGCCCTCGCCCGGCTTGGCCAGGCCCATCGCCTCATATTCGATGAGTTCGGCAATGGTGAAGCAGTCATGCGTCTCGACGAAGGAGAGGTCGTCGAGCGTCACGCCGGCCTTCTTCAAAGCCTGGTTCCAGGCCTGCTCGCAGCCTTCGAAAGACAGGATGTCACGCTTCGACATCGGCAGGAAATCCTGGACATGCTCGTTGGCGCGGAAGGCGACGGCGCGGCGCATCTTCAGCGCCGTCGAGGTGTCGGTGAGCACAAGAGCGGCGGCGCCATCGGAAACCAGGGAGCAATCGGTGCGCTTCAGCGGACCGGCGACGAAGGGGTTCTTCTCGCTTTCCTGGCGGCAGAATTCGTAACCGAAATCCTTGCGGATCTGCGCGTACGGATTGTCGACGCCGTTCTTGTGGTTCTTGGCGGCGATCATCGCCAGCGCGTCCGACTGGTCGCCATAACGCTGGAAATAGGCCTGCGCGATCTTGCCGAAGACGCCGGCGAAACCGGCCGGCGTGTCGCCCTCCTCCGGCAGATAGGAAGCCTTGAGCAGGTTCTTGCCGATCTCGGGGCCGGGGGTCGTCGTCATCTGCTCGGCACCGACCACCAGCACGATGCGGGCGGCATTGGCGTCGATGGCGCGGATGCCTTGGCGGACCGCTGCCGAACCCGTGGCGCAGGCGTTCTCGACCCGCGTCGCCGGCTTGAAGCGCAGCCGGTCATCGGCCTGCAGCACCAGGCTGGCGGTAAAATCCTGAGGGGAGAAGCCGGCGTTGAAATGGCCGAGCACGATCTCGTCGACCTCGTCCGGGCCAATGCCGGCATGGTCGAGCGCGTCGACCGCGACCTTTGTGATCAGGCCCTCGAGCGTCTCGGCTTCAAGCTTGCCGAAGCGCGAATGCGCCCAGCCGACGATGCATGCGGTCATGGCAACCTCCGTTCGCCGCAAGCCTAACATGTCATAGCGCGGCATCAGCCTCTAATATTGTTCAACAGTGAACCGTTTTCCAGTCCAAGGGATGGGCCAGAGCGACACGATCGGTTGATCCGAGCGCGAGTTTTTTATTGATTGATCCGTCAATAAAAAATAATCTCGGTTTTGATCTGGATCTCCCCAATGCCGAAAGTCGGAATGGAACCGTTGCGCCGCAAGGCGCTCATCGACGCGACGATCTCGGCGATCGGCGAGCGCGGCTCGCTTGATGTGACTATGTCGGAGATCGCCGGACGGGCGGGCGTGTCGTCGGCCCTTGCCCACCACTATTTCGGCGCCAAGGACGAACTGCTGCTGGCGACGATGCGGCACATACTGGCCGAGCTGACCATCGACATGCGGCGCGCCCTGCAATCCACCGGCTCGCCGCGCGAACGCGTCTCGGCGGTGGTCGCCGTCAACTTCTCCGACATCCAGTTCCGGCCGGAAACCATCGCGGCCTGGCTCGCCTTTTATGTCGAGGCACAGAAATCATCGGCCCTGCGCAGGCTGCTCAGGGTCTATGCGCGGCGGCTGCACTCGAACCTGATGAGCGGACTGACCGGCATACTGCCGCGCAACGAGGCCGACCGCGCGGCGGAAGCGGTCGCGGCGATGATCGACGGGCTGTACATCAGGCGCGCGCTGAAGGACGGCGTGCCGGATGCTCAAACCGCGATCGCGCTGGTCGAAGATTATCTCGAAATCAAACTCGGCGGGCGACAGACACAGTGACAGCCTCAGTGATATCAAGGCGACCCAACATCCTGATCGTCATGGTCGATCAGCTCAACGGCACGCTGTTTGCGGACGGGCCGGCGGACTTCCTGCATGTGCCGCATCTCAAGGCGCTGGCCGCACGCTCGGCGCGCTTCGGCAACAACTACACGGCCTCGCCGCTTTGCGCGCCGGGCCGCGCCGCCTTCATGAGCGGGCAATTGCCGTCGCGCACCCAGGTCTATGACAACGCCGCCGAATTCGCTTCCTCGATCCCGACCTATGCGCATCATCTGCGCAGCGCCGGCTACTACACCTGCCTGTCGGGCAAGATGCATTTCGTCGGGCCGGACCAGTTGCACGGTTTCGAGGAGCGGCTGACCACCGACATCTATCCCGCCGATTTCGGCTGGACGCCGGATTACCGCAAGCCCGGCGAGCGCATCGACTGGTGGTATCACAATCTGGGCTCGGTCACCGGCGCCGGCGTTGCCGAGATCACCAACCAGATGGAGTATGACGACGAGGTCGCCTTCCACGCGGTGCAAAAACTCTACGATCTTGCCCGCACCTCCGACGATGCGGCGAGCCGGCCCTGGTGCCTGACGGTTTCCTTCACCCATCCGCACGACCCCTATGTCGCTCGGCGGCAATATTGGGATCTCTATGAAGACTGTCCGGCGCTTGAACCGGAGGTGGGATTCATCCCCAATGCGGATCAGGATCCGCATTCGCAGCGGCTCTACCGGGCCAGCGACTACGACAGTTTCAACATCACACCGGAGCAGATCCGCCGCTCGCGGCGCGGCTACTACGCCAACATCTCCTATCTCGACGACAAGGTCGGCGACCTGATGTCGGTGCTGGAACGCACGCGCATGCTGGACGACACGGTCGTCCTGTTCTGCTCCGACCATGGCGACATGCTTGGCGAGCGCGGCCTGTGGTTCAAAATGAACTTCTTCGAAGGTTCGGCGCGGGTGCCGCTGATGATCGCCGGCAAAGGCATTCCTGCCGGGCTGGTCGAGGCGCCGGTCTCCAATCTCGACGTGACGCCGACACTGTGCGACCTCGCCGGCATCGACATCTCCGCGATCGCACCGTGGACCGACGGCCAGTCGCTGCTGCCGCTGCTTGATGGCGAGCCGCGCACCGCGCCGGTGCTGATGGAATATGCCGCCGAGGGCTCCAACGCGCCGTTGGTGGCGATCCGCGACGGCCGCTACAAATTCATCCATTGCGAGATCGACCCGCCGCTTCTGTTCGATCTCGGAGCCGATCCGCAAGAACGCACCAATCTTGCCACCGATCCGGCGCATGCCGATCTGGTGGCGGCCTTCACGGGAGCCGTGCGAGCGCGCTGGGACATGACGGCATTCGATGCCGCGGTGCGCGTCAGCCAGGCGCGGCGCTGGTTGGTTTATCCCGCGCTGCGCAACGGCACGCATTACCCCTGGGAATTCCAGCCACTGCAGAAGGCGTCGGAACGCTACATGCGCAACCACATGAACCTCGACAATCTCGAGGAACAGAAACGCTTTCCGCGAGGCGAATGATGACAATTGTCCCCTCCCTCGAGCACCTCAGACAGGCCTATGCCGTGACGTCGAAGGCGACGCAGATCACGCCTTTGCTGGAATCGACAGCGTTGGCCAAGGAGACGGGTGCGGCCCGCGTCTTCATCAAACCGGAATCGCTGCAATGGGCGGGATCGTTCAAGGTGCGCGGGGCCTATTGGCGGTTGAAGCGGCTGTCGCCGGATGAGGCCAGAAAAGGCGTCGTCGCCTACTCCTCCGGCAATTTCGCGCAAGGGTTGGCGGCTGCCGGCCAGGCGCTCGGCATTCCCGTCACCATCGTCATGCCGATCGACGCGCCGGCCGCCAAGCGCGATGCGACCGCAGGTTATGGCGCGCGCGTCGTGCTGACCGATCATGGCGAGCGCGCCCGTGAAGAGGTCGCAGCCGCCAAGGCCCGCGAGATTGCCGAGACCGAAGGGCTGGCGTTGCTGCATCCATTCGACGATCCGGAGATCGTTGCCGGCCAGGCCGGCGCCGGGCTCGAAGCGCTCGAACAACTCGAGGCAAAGGACGCCAGTGCCGACCTTCTGTTCTGCTCGGTCGGCGGCGGCGGACTGATCGGCGGCATGTCGCTCGCCTTCCACTATCTGTCGCCAGCAACCGAGATCATCGGCGTCGAGCCGGAAGGCTTCAACGGCATGGGTGCATCGCTAGCGCATGGCGCCATCGAGACCATGCCGATCGCGCCAAAATCGATTTGCGACGGGCTGATGTCGCGGCGGCCGGGCGACGCGCCGTTCGCGGCGGTCAAGACCGCTGGCGTGCGCGGCATCACCGTCGACGACCAATCGGTTAGGCGAGCGATGAAGACCGCCTTCGAGCGGATGAAGCTGGTGCTTGAGCCGTCAGGCGCAGCGTCGCTGGCGGCGCTGCTCGGCGGCAAGGTGGATGTGGCGGGTAAAACCGTCCTGGTTGTGGCTACCGGCGGCAATGTCTCTCTCGCCGATTTTATTTCGCATATGAACGATGGGCGCATGTGAACCATGCTTGAAGCAGACTTCGTCATCATCGGCTCCGGCTCGGCCGGCTCGGCCATGGCCTACCGGCTGTCGGAAGACGGCAAGCATTCGGTCATCGTCATCGAGTTCGGCGGCACCGATATCGGGCCGCTGATCCAGATGCCGTCGGCGCTGTCGATCCCGCTCAACATGAGCCTTTACGACTGGGGCTTTGCCAGCGAACCGGAGCCGCATCTCGGCGGCCGCGTGCTGGCGACGCCACGCGGCAAGGTGATCGGCGGCTCGTCCTCGATCAACGGCATGGTCTATGTCAGGGGCCACGCACGCGACTTCGACCACTGGGCCGAACAGGGGGCGGCCGGCTGGGGCTTCGCCGACGTGCTGCCCTATTTCAAACGCATGGAGGACAGTGACGGCGGCGAGGACGGCTGGCGCGGCCACGGCGGCCCGCTGCACGTCCAGCGCGGCCCGCGCAAGAATCCGCTCTACGGCGCCTTTGTCGAGGCCGGCCGCCAAGCCGGGTTCGAACTGACCGACGACTACAATGGTTCGAAGCAGGAAGGCTTCGGGCCGATGGAGCAGACCATACGCGGCGGCCGCCGCTGGTCGGCGGCGTCAGCCTATCTGAAGCCGGCGCTCAAGCGGCAAAATGTCAGCGTGGTCAAAGGCTTCGCCCGCCGGGTGATCATCGAGAATCAGCGTGCCGTCGGAGTCGAGATCGAAGCTCACAAACAGATTCAGGTCGTTAAGGCACGACGTGAGGTGATCGTCGCCGCATCGTCGATCAATTCGCCCAAGATCCTGATGCTGTCGGGCATCGGCCCGGCCGCGCATCTCACGGAGAACGGCATCCAGGTCGTGGCCGACCGGCCCGGTGTCGGCCGCAATCTGCAGGATCATATGGAGCTCTACATCCAGCAGGAATCGACCCAGCCGATCACGCTGAATTCGGTTCTCAACCCATTCTCCAAGGCGCTGATCGGGGCGCAGTGGCTGTTCTTCAAGACCGGCCTCGGCGCCACCAACCATTTCGAGGCCGCGGCCTTCGTGCGCTCGCGGGCCGGCGTCGACTACCCCGACATCCAGTATCACTTCATCCCGGCTGCGGTGCGCTATGACGGCAAGGCGGCGGCGAAGGCGCATGGCTTCCAGGCGCATGTCGGGCCGATGCGGTCGAAGTCGCGCGGTTCGGTGACGCTGCGCTCGCCCGACCCGAAAGCGACGCCGGTCATCCGCTTCAACTACATGTCGCATCCAGACGACTGGACCGAGTTCCGCCACTGCATCCGGCTGACCCGCGAGATCTTCGGCCAGAAGGCTTTTGACGGCTTTCGCGGCAAGGAAATCTCGCCGGGTTCGCACGTCCAGTCGGACGAGGATCTCGACGCCTTCATCCGCGATCATGCCGAGAGTGCCTACCACCCGTGCGGCACCTGCAAGATGGGCCGCGCCGACGACATCATGAGCGTGGTCGATCCGGAGTGCCGGGTCATCGGCGTCGACGGCCTGCGCGTCGCCGACTCCTCGATCTTCCCGCGGGTGACCAACGGCAACCTCAACGCGCCGTCGATCATGACCGGCGAGAAGGCCTCCGACCACATTCTCGGCCGCACGCCACTGGCGCCGTCCAACCAGGAACCCTGGATCAATCCGCGCTGGCAGGTGGCGGATCGATAGGGCATTGTCCGGCGAAGACCATTGGAGAATTCATATGCGCGCCCAGCCAACGGCATCGCACTATGTCAACGGCCGCTACATCGAGGACGAAGGCGGCGCGCCGCTGCCGGTGATCTATCCGGCGACCGGTGAGGTCATCGCCACTTTGCATTCGGCGACTCCGAACGTGCTGGAGCTCGCCATCGAAGCCGCCCGCGCCGCGCAGCCTGCCTGGGCGCGGATGAAGCCGGTCGAGCGTGGCCGCATCCTGCGCCGCGCCGCCGACATTTTGCGCGCTCGCAACGCCGATCTGGCGCGGATCGAGACGCTCGACACCGGCAAAGCGATCCAGGAGACGCTGGTGGCGGATGCACTATCGGCCGCCGACTGCCTCGAATATTTCGGCGGCGCGGTTGCCGCCTTCAACGGCGAGGCCATCGATCTTGGTGGACCTTTTGCCTATACGCGCCGCGAGGCGCTCGGTGTGTGCGTCGGCATCGGCGCCTGGAACTATCCGATCCAGATCGCCGGCTGGAAATCCGCCCCGGCGCTCGCCATGGGCAACGCCATGGTATTCAAGCCTTCTGAAAACACGCCGCTGTCGGCGCTGGCGCTGGCCGAGATCTACTCAGAGGCGGGCCTGCCCGACGGGCTGTTCAACGTCGTGCAAGGCTATGGCGATGTCGGCGCCGGCCTCGTCGGCCACGATGTCGTTGCCAAGGTTTCGGTGACCGGCTCGGTGCCGACCGGCCGCAAGGTGCTGTCGCTCGCCGGCTCGAAGATGAAGCACGCTACCATGGAGCTCGGCGGCAAGTCGCCGCTGATCGTGTTCGACGATGCCGATCTCGAAAACGCCGTCGGCGGCGCCATGCTCGGCAATTTCTATTCGACCGGGCAGATCTGCTCCAACGGCACGCGCGTCTTCGTGCAGAGCGGCATCCATGACCGCTTCGTCGACCGGCTGGTCGAGCGGACGAAAAAGATCCGCATCGGCGATCCGCTCGATCCTGAGACGCAGATGGGGCCGCTGGTCAACAAGGCGCAGCAGGAGAAGGTCGTTTCCTACATCGCGGCCGGCAGGCAGGATGGAGCAACGCTCGCCTGCGGTGGCAACGTGCCGTCGCTGCAAGGGTTCGATGGCGGCTTCTTTGTCGAGCCAACCGTGTTCACAGGTGTCACCGATACTATGCGCATTGCGCGCGAGGAGATTTTCGGGCCGGTGATGAGCGTGCTGAAGTTCGACGGCGAGGACGAGGTGATCGACCGCGCCAACGACACCGAGTTCGGCCTTGCCGCCGGTGTGTTTACCCGCGACCTGCAGCGCGCGCATCGCGTCATCGCCGAACTGCAAGCGGGCACCTGCTGGATCAACGCCTACAATCTGACGCCGGTGGAAATTCCGTTCGGCGGCGTCAAGCAGTCCGGCATCGGGCGCGAGAATTCGCTGGCGGCGCTGGCGCTCTATTCGCAGCTGAAGGCGGTGTATGTCGAGACCGGGGATGTAGCGAGCCCGTATTGAGGGTTGGTGCGAGGGGCCCCCCCCCCCCCCCCGCCGGGGCAGGGGGGGGGGGGGCCCCCCCGCGCCCCCCACCCCAACCCCAAAAACCCACCCCGCCCACCAAGAACACCAAGACG